>CAXTBQ010000045.1:0-26497 GCA_964242065.1 uncultured Terriglobus sp.
GCTACGACGGCCCCGAGCTGGCGCGCGGCGTCGCCAAGGGCGTGCTCCATCGCAATACCGCGAGCCGCAAGTTCGCGCGGCTGACCAAGCGCCTGTCCGCCCTCGCCTGATCCGCCGCTCATTGCCGGCTGACCGAAGCCCCCCCCGGCCCCCAGGCGGGGGGGCGCCTGGGCGCCGCAGCATGCGGCCGAGACCGTAGCCACGCCTGCGCGGCGAGACGCAAAGCTGCGTCACGTGCGCCACTTCCGGCTCCACGCGCGACACCAGCACCACCGCCTCGAGCTGGCCGGAACGCTCCTCGCGTACCACGAACGAGTGTTCGGCGTCGAAGACTCCGCAGCCCGGAAAGCGCACGATGTTGTGCAGGAACCGCAGCGAGCCCTGCACGGAGCGGTACTGGTCGTTGATGTGGGAGTCGCCGTGGCCTGCGTAGCAGCGATGGATCAGGTCGCCCGCGGGCTGGAAGTGCGGCGCCAGCCAGCGCGTCAGCTTCAAGTTCGCGGGCAAGTGCAGCGGTGCCTCGTCTTCGCGCAGCAGCAGGCTGTTCTCTGGGATCAGCTCGCGCGGGTGTGGCAGGTCCGCCTCAAGAAAGAGCCTGCGATGCGACACGAATCTATGCTCCAGGAACGGCCCCTGCAGCGTGCTGCTCTCCAACAGAAGTTGCGACTCCACCCGCTCCACGCCGGGCGTGTGCTGCAGCATGGGCAGCAAATGGTTGAGTAGCAGCACCTCTATGGTCGAAGCATCGTCGCCCGTAGCGAAGACATCACCCACCACGGCTTTCTGTGTCTCGTATACCGAGAAGCAGTAGCCCGCGATCACTTTGCTCTCCGCGTCCACTGCGACAAAGCCCGGCAGGATGCGCTGGTCCAGATACTTCAGCAGCAGCTCGATGGACTGGGCATAGTCCCAGCGGAGCCTCTGCTGCCACAACTCGCCTTCCACCGCCAGCAGTGGGCGCAGGTCTCCCCCGGAGAAGAGCCGTAAGTCGCGAATGTCGTAGCGTGGGAGCAAGCCGTGTCCTGGAATCAACCTTCATTCCAGCCTACCGGCAGAACAGAGGCGCTGGCGCATGGAAAGCGGAGGGGAACCTTTGTGGTTGCGAAGCAATCCACGACACGCTTGGTTCGGTGCGGCAGTTGCCTATTTCGCTGCGTCGACGCGGTACACGGCCAGTCCTTGCCAATCGTCGACCAGCAGTCGCGTCCAGGTACGATTTGCCAGAAGATCCGACAAGGACTTGTGATCGTCCGTACGAAGCACCAGGAGGTGCTCCTCGTTGGGTACCCCGCTGATCACGGATTGCTTTTCTGTTGCCGAGGTCTCCTGCAGGTAGTGCCGGAGCGGCTGCTTGCGGTAGAAGCTCAGGCCATAGTCCGTGTCACGCCGGATGTGAAGGGTCACCAGCAGCGGCACGTCCGGTGCCTTTAGCGCGAGCTGGCGTGCCAGCGGACGGGCGGAGTAGTTCGCGTCCAGCAGCCAGCCGTAGCCGTGCAGCAGCCAGAACAGCAACAGCATCACCGGCGTGAGCGTGATCGGGCGGATCCAGCGGAGACCAAATCGCCGCGTCACGACAACGATTAGGGCCGCTGTAGCCAGTCCAAGCAGCAGGGCTGTGAGCAGCGTCCCAACGGGCGGTACCAGCCGCTGATAGACCATGTACTGCGGGCACAGGAGCAGGACAAACGTCAGTAGTCCCGTGGCTGCGCTATGCGCCCAGAGCAGCGGCTTCGAGAGTCCCTGCTTACGAACACGAAAAAGGTAATCGCCCGTAAGAATAGTGATGGGCGGGATCGAGGGCAAAATGTACCCCGGCAGCTTGGATCCGGAGAACGAAAAGAACACCACCGGAAACAGCGCCCACAGCACCAGGAACTCCGGAAAGGCGTCGCCTGCGCGCGTATGGCCCAGGTATCGCGCGGGCTTATGGCGAACGCGCCACTCCGCAATGGCAATCTCAATGGAATCCCACAGCGCGCGCAGCGACAGCACCGTCCACGGGAGCAGCGCCAGCAACAGCACAATCAGGTAAAAGAACGGGTTCTGGTGGTGCTGGTAGCGGTCCGTGGCAAAGCGCTGCAGGTTTTGCTCGAACAGGAAGAAGCGGTAGAACGTGGGGTTGCGAATCTGCACCGCGATAAACCACGGCAGCACCATCAACAAAAAAAGCGCGATACCGGGCAGCCACACCATGCGGCGCAGCACCTGCCACTCTCGTCGCAGGCCCACAAACAACAGGATGATGCTGAGTGAAAGCAAGATGGCGACCGGTCCCTTGGCCAGGGTGGCCAGACCTCCGAAGAAGTAAAGGTCGAACAGCCAGAATTTCTTACCTGTCTCATACCAGGCGTACCAGCCCAACATGCCGATGCAGAAGGGCGCGGCCAACTGCATGTCCGTAGAGGCACCCCGGGCGAACGCAATCACGGCCACGGCCGAGGCGGTGATGAGTGCCGCATCCAGGTGCCCTCCGGGTCGGAATCGCCGCATGTGTAGAAACGTGAGGAACACCAGGGCGAACGCCCCTGTGGCGGAAGGCAGCCGCGCCACCCAGTCACCCAGTCCGAATTCCTTGTAGAAGCTCATCGTGCGCCAGTAGTAGAGCGCGGGCTTTTCGAGCCACGGGTGGCCGTACAGGATGGGCGTGATCGTGCCGGCTTCTGCACACTGGAAAGAGGCTTGCAGGTCGGCTGCACGCAGCGACCGCGGCACCACCCGCGCATGCAACTGGTGGCACACGTCAGAATGCTGCTGCAGCATTTCCGCGGCAATCTGCGCGTATCGAGGCTCGTCTGCGCCGACCAGGCCCAGGTCAGGCCGGGAAATGACCGCGCTGCCCACGCGAAAGGGAACCAGGCCGTAGAACAGGAGCAGCGCTGTAAGAACGCACAACACCGCCAGCTCTCGGATGGAGCATGCGGTCTCTGAGCGCAGCCATTCGGCCCAGCGCGCCCGCCGCGGCATTGCGGGGGGTGCGACTGGCTCGACTGGCTCGGCTCCGGCGCGTTCGGTCTGTGAGTAGCTGCTCAAGACGGTGGCCGAAGTGAGGCTAACAGAAATTGGCCGTGCTACTGGACAGAACTGCTCTGCTCGGCTTGCAGGCGCTCGCCGGCAATGCGGTGAACTTCCCGCTCAAGTTCGAGAAGGATGTGGCCGACGGCTGCCTCAAACGGCCCGTCCAGCGTGCAACCGGCGGCATTCCGATGTCCACCGCCGCCGCAAACGGTGGCTACGCGCGACACGTCCACGCCGGACTTGGAACGAAGTGAGGTGCGGAAGCGCTGTGGCTTTCCGGGCAGTTCGCGCAGGAACGCTGCCGCCTCGACGCCTGCAATGGAGATCAGGTAGTTCACCGTCCCCTCGGAGTCCTCGTCCGTCGCCGAGAACTGCAGCAGGTCTTCCTGATTGATGTGGGTCCACGCAAGCGGACCGGCGATGTTCACGCGCGAAAGCGCCAGGCCCAGCAGGTGGATGCGCGCGGCGGGCACGGAGTAGAGCACATCACGTGCCACGGTGTCTGCCTTTGCACCCAGATCGATGAGTGCGTGGGCCAAGGTAAAGGTCTCGGCAGAAGTGCCCGGATAGGTGAAGGAGCCGGTGTCGGTCATCAGGGCGGTGTAAAGGCACGTGGCCATGCCCGGTGTGACCTGGACCCCTGCGGCCATCGCCACGTCATACACCATGGCAGCCACCGCATCGGCCTCCGGATCTATCCAGTTCAGCGACCCGTAATCACAGCCCGTCCGGTGATGATCGATGTTGATAAGGAACGAATCGGCCATGCCTGAGATGCCGGTCCTCTCAGTGCCGTCACATTCCAGGATGATCACCGCGTCATACAGGGTGCTGTCGATCTCTCGAGCTTCGCGAATCCGGTTTACCTCCGGCAGTGTGCGGTAAACCGACGGCACAGGGTCCGCCAGCACCATGTCTACGGTTTTGCCGAGCTGCCAGAGAATGGAACCCATGGCCAGCACGGAGCCGACCGCATCTCCGTCCGGCCGTGCATGCGAAACGACAAGGAACGTGGTCCGGTTCTGGATTGCTTCGAGAATGAGGGTTTTACGGTCGATGGGCTGCAGCAAGGCGGCGGGGCGGTCAGCTGATTGCAGCAAGGTAGACACGGCTGGAACCATCAGGACTCCGCTGCTTTCTGTCCAGCCTGGGCTGGCCGCCTTGCCTGCCGTTTCTTCATGCGCGTTAGCAGGGTATCCATGCGGATATTGATCTTCTCGGAACGATCGATGTGGAACGAAAGTTCCGGCAGATGCCGCACCCCCATCCGCTCCAGCAACTCGGAGCGTATGTAGCCGCGCGCTGCCATCAGACCTTCCAACGTCCGGTCCTCTTCCGCCTCGTCACCTTCCACGGCGATGTACACGTGCCCGCTCTTGCCGCCCGGCTCCAGAGTCACCTCGGTAACGGTAGCCGAACCAATGCGCGGGTCGGATAGTTCGCCGTCAATAATCACCCCGATTTCTTCGCGCAGCGTCTCCTGAACGCGGTTCCGGTGGTGTTCTCGTGCTCGATGTTCCGGCATAACAGTACAAACCTCTTCAACAGTCCAAATTATCAGATGGGCGAAATGGCGTGCCTGTACAAAGTTTGTTCACGGGATTGTGATTTCTGCATCCTGAGCAGGCAGGAGCCCCGTATAGAGGAGTGACGTAGGAAACGCGTGACCGCAACCGATGACCAGTTCCGCGAACTTGTTGAGGAACATAGTTCCATGGTGTTCTCGGTGGCCTTGCGCCTGCTCGGTGACCGCGGGCTGGCGGAAGAGGTGGCGCAGGACGTGTTTCTGGAACTCCACAGTTGGTTGGGGCGGCTGGAGAGCACAGATCATGTGCGGAACTGGCTGCGCCGCGTGGCGACACACCGCTCCACCGACGCCATGCGGCGGCGGATGGTCCGGCCGGAAGGGCAGTCCGACGAGTGGGAAGACAAGTACGACCGGCAGACGGGCTCGCAAAGGAGCGGCGGGCAGATGGAGACGGCGGTAGAGAGAATGCTGTTGTCGCTACCGGCGTCACAGCGCACGGTGCTGGTGCTGCGCTATGGCGAGGATCTGACACCGGAAGAAATTGCCCGTACGACCGGCGATCCGGTGGCAACGGTCAAAAGCCATCTGCAGCGTGGCTTGCAGTTGCTGCGGCGCAAAGGATCGGTGGTACTAAAGGAGTTTGTGCGTGGGTAGTTTCGAGCGGGGCGGCGAAGTGGAAGCAACGGAGGCAGAACTGCGGCATGCGTTGCGGCATGTCGCAGCGCCCGCCGGGTTTACGGAGCGGGTCATGCAGCGTGCGGCGGCTCGTTCCGCAGACGCACATAGAGTCCAGGCGACAACCGGTCGGCGAGGATTGCACTTCTTCAGCAATGCGCACCGTGCCGGATGGTTGACGGCGGTGGCGGCGATGCTGCTGTTGACAGTGGGCGGCGGCGATCTGCTTCACTTGCGGCATGAGCGGCAGATGCGAGAAGCGGCGGCAGCAGAGGCGCGGGTGGACCTGGCCATGCAGCTAACCGGCCGCGCATTGGCACAGGTAGAAACCGGCTTGAATCGCAGCCCGGCCGGTCGATTCACACAGATGCTGAACGAGACACACAAATAGAGGAGGAGTCATGAAACAACGAAACAGGAAATGGGTTGGAGCGGTGGCTTCTCTGGCGTTGTGCGCCGCCGGCGCGGGTATGCACGCGCAGATGGTGCCTGTGTCCGCGGCGCTGCAGAATTCAGAGCAGCCGGGGTTTGTCACCGCGCCGGACCCGCAGGCGAAAGATGACCTGCTGGAAGGCCTGGAGAAGTTGGGCGTCAACGCGAAGGAGCGTAACGAGGTCAACCTGGACAAGAACATGCTGTCCCTGGCGGGAGGCAAAAAAGGCGGTCGCTACGGCGACCTTGCGCAAAAAATGGACTTCATCACCGTGCGCAATTACGAATTTGCTCAGAAGGGCCAGTACCAGAAGAGCGATCTGGATGCCCTGCGCCATCGGCTGGAGGGCAACGGCTGGTCGCACATCGTTCGTAACGAGAGTGACGGCGAAACCAACGACATCGTGATCAAGTCTGACCGCGAAGGCTTCATTAGTGACATGGTCATCCTGAATGCCGAAGCCAAGGAGCTAAACATCGTGCATCTGCGCGGGCACTTCCGCATGGACGACGTGCAGGGTGCCATGGGCAGCGCGATGGGCGCGGGCATGGGTGCGCTCGGCTCGGGTATGGGCAACGCCATGGGACATGTGGCCGCCGCGCAGCACCAGCCGCCCGCACCGCCCGATCCGCCGGAGTTGAAAAAGCGCTAGCCCTCGGACCATGTATTACTGCACAAGCGCCAAAGGTGCACGCCATACTAGCCTAGGCCGCAGGCCTAGGTACAAGACAAAGGATGAGACAAGGGCCAGCGGCCCGGCACATAGGCACAGCACGTATGGAGCGGGCCTTCAGCCCTCACGTCTTCTGCGGTTGGCTGGCCTAGGCCTACGGCCTAGGCTGTTTATGACGCGCCGTTGGCGCTGAGGCGGTGTCGCTAATCGCAGAATTCAACGTGGGCGTCCAGCACCGTGACGCCAACACCCACGCCCAGCCGCTGCACGGCCTCCTCCACCTCGCGCAGTTGGCCGTCCAGGTAGTCGCGTGAGGCGCTGATGGACGCCACGCCAAGCGTTGCACGGTTCCACAGGGACGCATCATCCAGCTCCGCCACCGACACATTGAACCCGTGCCGGAGCTTGTCTTTGAGCGAGCGCACCGCCTGCCGCCGGTCTTTGATCGACTGTGCGCCCTCAATGGCGAGTTCCAGCGTCAGCGTTGCGACCGGCATCTCAGGCAGCGTGCGGCGGCGGCAGCCGATGATCCGGCGGCACCGGTGCGTGGTCTGTATCCGGGGCTGTTTGTTTGCCGAATTTGCCAAGCAGCGTCTGCAGCAAAACGTAGAGCACCGGGATAAAGAACAGGTTCAGCACAGTGGAAAGCAACATGCCGCCCACGATTGCAGTGCCAATGGAGCGGCGGCCGAGGGCGCCTGCCCCGGTGGCAAAGTACAGCGGCAGCACGCCTAGGATGAACGCGAAGCTGGTCATCAGGATGGGCCGCAGCCGCAATTCCGAAGCCTGGATGGCAGCGTCGACAATGTTCGCACCCTTGCGGCGGATCTCTTCGGCAAACTCTACGATAAGAATGGAGTTCTTGGCTGAAAGACCGATCAGCATGACCAGCCCGATCTGCACGTAGACGTCGTCTACGCCTGCGCCTCCGCCGAAGACAGCTCGCAAGGCAATCAGTGCGAGCGCGCCGAGCACGGCCGTGGGGACGGCCAGCAGAATGATGAACGGCAGCGCAAAGCTCTCATACTGCGCGGACAGCGTCAGGTACACCACCAGCAGCCCGAGGCCAAAGATAACGACAGCCTTGCCGCCCGCCTCCACTTCTTCCAGCGCCAGACCGGTCCAGCTGTAGCTCATCCCCTGCAGTTTGTGCCGGTTGAAAGCGTCCTGCATGGCCGCAAGGCCCTGGCCCGACGACAGGCCCGGAGCCTGCGATCCGTCGACCTCTGCCGCGCGGAAAATGTTGTAGTGGTTGATCACCTGCGGTCCACTGGTTTCCACCACGGAAACCAGGTTGCCCAGGGGCACCATGTCGCCCGTGTTTGAGCGGACGTAGAACTCGCGCAGGTCCTGCGTGTTGCGGCGGAAGCCCTGGTCGGCCTGCACGTACACGCGATACGAGCGGTTATTGAAGTTGAAGTCGTTCACGTAGCTGGAACCCATGTAGGTGTTCAGCGACGAAGTAATCTGCGACAGCGGCACGCCAATCGCCTTTGCCTTTTCACGATCGATGGTGACAAAGACCTGCGGATCATTGGAGCGGAACGTGGTGTTCAGATTGCTCAGGCCGGAGCCGGGGCGGAAACCTTCCGCCACCAGTTCGTGGGACACGCGATCGATGTCGCCAAAGGTGTTGCGACCGCTGTCCTGCAGCATGAATTGGAAGCCGCCCACGGTGCCGATGCCGGCAATGGCCGGTGGCTCCGCGGCGAACAAAATGCCGCCGGGAACTGCAAACAGCTTCGGTGCGATGCGGCCCACGATGGAGTGCGCATCATGCCCGGCACCCAGCTTGGTGCGCTCTGCGACCGGCTTCAGCGGCGCGAAAATGAGGCCGGAGTTGGGCGACGATCCACCTGCCAGCGAGAATCCCATGACCGAGAAGGTTGCGGCCACATCGCCGTCCTGCCGCACAATCTGTGTACCGCGCTCCGCAACGTCTGTCGTGTAGGCCAGCGAAGCGCCCGGGGGCGTCTGCACAATGATCAGGAAGTAGCCTTGGTCTTCCTGCGGCACAAAGGCCGTGGGCACGTGCGTGTACATGTACGCCGTGGCACCCAGCGCGCCCGCAAACAGCAGCAGCATGGCATACCGCCAGCGCACCACAAAGGTTACGGCCGCCGCGTAGCCGGCAATCAGCCGTCGCAGGCCAGCCTCAAACCACCCCACCGGCACACCGGCCCACCGGTTCACCGGCCCAAAGAAGCCGGGCAGCAACTGCTTGTCACGGTGCAGAAGGATGGCCGAGAGCGCAGGTGAAAGCGTTAGCGCGTTGAACGCAGAAATGGCAATGGAAAAGGCGATGGTCAGCGAAAACTGCTTGTACAGGATGCCCGTGGTGCCCGGGAAAAAGCTGACCGGGATGAACACCGAAATCAGTACGAGCGAGGTCGCGATAACCGCGCTGGTCACCTCAGCCATGGCGATGCTGGTGGCCTCGCGCGAGCTCTCGATGCCTTCTTCCAGGTGCCGCTGCACGTTCTCGATGACCACAATGGCGTCATCCACCACGAGCCCGGTCGCAAGCGTAATGCCGAACAGCGTCAGCGAGTTGATGGAGAAGCCGAACACCTTGATGAACGCAAACGTACCGATTAGCGACACCGGGATCGTAACCGCAGGGATGATAGTTGATCGCCAGTCCTGCAGGAACAGGAAGATGACGGCGATCACGATCACAATGGCTTCAATGATCGTTGTGACCACTTCGTGCACGGAGTCGCCAATGACCAGCGTGGTATCGACCGCGATGTAGTCCTTCAAGCCCGGCGGAAACGACTTCTCCAGCTCTGCCAGAACCGCGCGGCAGCGCTTGTCCACGTCCAGCGCGTTGGCGTTTGAAAGCTGCTGCACGCCCACGCCCACAGCTTCGCCGCCGATGTCCCCGTAGTGAAAGCGAAGGTCGGTGTTGTAGTTCTCCGCGCCCAGCTCCGCATGGCCCACGTCTTTCAGCAGCACCAGGCCCCCCAGGTTGGGATTGTTCTTCAGGATGATGTTGTCAAACTCGCGGGGATCGCTGAGGCGGCCAACCACGCGCACGGCCATCTGGTAGGCCTGCTTGGGGTCAGACGGCGGCTGGCCTAACTGGCCCGCGGCCACTTCCACGTTCTGCTCGCCCAGCGCATTCGTGACGTCCAGCGCGGTCAGTTGGCGCGCGGCCAGCCGGGCCGGATCGAGCCAGACACGCATGGCATACTTGCGCTCGCCAAAGATCACCACGTCGCCCACGCCCGGCACACGCTTCAGCGCGTCTTTCACGTATACGTCCAGGTAGTTCGAAACAAAGGCTTCTGACAGGCTGTGGTCCGGCGAGATGAAGCCGGCCGCGAAGACAAAGTTGCTGTTGGCCTTGGTGATGCTGATGCCGGTGGCGTTCACCGTCGCGGGCAGGCGGCCCTGCGCCGTGGCCACGCGGTTCTGCACGTCCACCGCGGCAATCGACAGGTCGTAGCCGGTCTGAAAGGTGACCGTGACTGACGAGGTGCCGTCGTTTGAGCTGGTGGAGCTCATGTACCGCATGCCTTCCACGCCGTTGATGGCCGTTTCCAGCGGAATGGTCACGGCGGACTCGACTGTCTGAGCGTTGGCGCCCACATAGTTGCAGGCAACGATCACCTGCGGCGGTGCAAGCTGCGGATATAGCGAAATGGGCAGCGACGGAATGGACACGGCACCTGCCAGCACGATGAGCAAAGCGCATACCGTGGCAAAGATAGGCCGCTTGATAAAGAACTCAACCATGAACGCTTCTTTCTCTGGAGGCCTCCCGCGCTAAGCGCGCGGCGGCGGGCCCTGACTCAACGGCTGAACCGGCGCGCCTTCCTGCAGAAACTGCAGGCCGGACAGGATCACGCGGTCACCCGGCTTCAAGCCCGCGGTTACCGGGTAGTTGTTGCCGATGGGGTCGCCCAAGGTCACATTGGCCAGGTGCGCCGCGTAGCCACTGCCCCGCGGCACCGCCAGGTAGACAAACGACGCGCCGCCAATCTTGGTCACGGCCAGCACCGGCACGGTGGCTGCCCGCTTGTTGTCCCAGGTCACGCGCGCGTTCACAATCTGCAGGTTGCGCACACCGCTGCTGGGCGGTATGGGTGCCTTGGCCAGGATGCTTTGGGTGCCGTTATCCACCTGCGGCGAAACGAAATAAATGTTGGACTTCGCGAGGCTGTGACCTTCGTTATCCAGCAAATCGACCGGCAGGTTGTTGTGCACCAGCGATGCGCGCTCCGTGGGCAGGTAGATATAAGCCTCCAGGTCGCGGTCTTCGTCCACGGTGGTCAGCACCGTGGTGGGGGAAACGTAGTCGCCCTGGTGCACGGGAATATCTCCCACAATGCCGGCGAACGGCGCACGAATCTGGTAGTACGCCAGCTGCTCGCGCTGTGTGCGCGTGGCGGCCTGCGCGGCGTTGTACGCGCCCTGCGTGGTGCCGAACGACTGCGTTGCCAGGTCATACGCCTGCTTGGAGATCACGCCGGCTTCAAACAGCTGGCGCTGGCGTTCCACATCGGCCTGGTTGTACTGGAACTGCGATTTCTGCTGCAGCTCCGTCGCCACACCCTGCTGCACAGTGGCCTGCTGCTTGAGCGGGTCGATCTGCAAGAGTAGCTGTCCCGCGGCCACGTTCTGCCCGCTGTGCACCAGGATGCGCGTAATGCGGCCATCCACCTGCGGTTGCAGTGTGGTGGTGCGACGGCTCTTGATGGTGGCCACGTAGCTATCGCTCAGCGGCACGCTGCTCAGTGCGACTGGCATCACGCCCACCGGCATGGCCTGCGGCGCGGCAGGGGGCGGAGCTGCCTTCTTGCACCCGGCCACTAGCAGCACAATGAGAGCGGAAAGTGTAAATGCGCACAACGGCCGCATGTAGCGCGTCTTCTGCAAGAACAACGCTTTCCTGGTAACAAACAAAGAAAACTCCTGCTGACAGGCCGGTCTGCGGCTCTGCCCTATCAACCTTATGTAGTGTTCCGTCTAGCAGATGAGAGCAGGAAGAGTTCGGATGCTAGAAATGCAAAGCGCGAGGGTCGGCGGTATTCGCAGAGCTCTGATGGCTAACCGCAGCTACCACCTCGATCGGAAGGCTTGAGGCCTCGACCTGGATCGGCGGGCCAAAGGCCCGCAACAGGCCCGCAAATACAGATCGGTGAGCGAAACATGCATCGGCGGGCCAAAGGCCCGCAACATAACAGCCTGGGCCGAAGGCCCAGGGTTCACGCCGTGTTTTAGCGATGAGGGCCAAAGGCCCGACACATAGCTCAGGTTTGGCATGCATCGGGCCTTCGGCCCTTGGTGTAGGCCGATGCCAATGGCGACACAGACGTCCTCGCGGAACCAACCCTACGACAACGAGTGCAGGTACTTGTAATCCACGGCCGCTGCGTCCATGGCGGGCATGCGCTTGTAAGGCCCTTCCTGCTCCACGAAGATGTGCTGGATGCCCGCGCGTTTCACGCCCGCGAAAATCTCCTTGTAATTCACGACGCCCTGGCCGATCTCCGCGCCTTCCGGACGGATGGGACCGCCCGTGCTGGCACCCTTCGGGTAGGGAATGAAGTCTTTGATGTGCAGCATCTTGATGCGGCCTGGGTACTGCTTGACGTAGTCGGCCGGCTTGTACCCGGCAACGGTCATCCAGCCGCAGTCGATCTCAAAGAAGACCAGGTCCTTGTCCGTATGCGACAAGAGGTAGTCGTAACCGGGCTTGTCGCCGTCCATGGCGAACTCCATGGTGTGGTTGTGCGCGCAGAACTTCAGGCCGGTTTTCTTTGCGGCCTCGCCCACCTTGTTCATGTCTTCGGCCAATGTCTTGAACTGATCGGGAGCCAGCGGCTTGAGCATGCCGCCCATGGCAGCGCGGCGCTGCTCCGGGGTCGCGTTCGGATCCATAGGAGGTGTCAGCCACATCTGCGGCACAGACGATGAGGCATAGGTGCAGCCGAGCGCATGTGCATCGTCAAACGATGCGTTGAGATCGTTTAACCGGAGTGGCAGGTGCGCGCTGGGACACTTCAGGCCGTTGTCGTCGAGCGCCTTGCGCAGCTCCTTGGCGGTCTTCAAGGAACCGAAGCCGGCGGTCTCCACTTCCTTGTAGCCGATCTCTGCGATCTTTTTCACAGTCGCGGTAGCGTCCTTCTGCATGTCCGCGCCAACGACGTAGAGCTGGATGCCGATGGGCAGGCCGAGAGGATCAGCCCACGCCCCGCGCGGGAGGGCAGCGGTGGCAGCCAAGCCGGCTGCGGCAACAGCGCTGCGGGAGAGAAATTCACGGCGGTTCAGGGATTGCATGGGATGCTCCAGGACTCTGGGATAAAAGCCAAACGATGCAACTCTAACGGCTGAGTGAACGTGTGGCAAGGTATCCACGGGGTTTTCCTAAACGTCAAGAAAGTAAGTTGTCATCCTGAGCGGAGCACCCGATGCGGAGTCGAAGGACCTGCAGGGTGCCCACGTCTCGCTTCTGAGACGTGGGTTTGTGAGAAGGTGGCGGAGTGCTAAATCCCATGTCTCTCCGAGACATGGGGCACCCGCCTTTCTCTCGGGACTGCATGGCTGCTTCTGGAGAAGAGAAAGCGGATCCCTCCACTCCGCTGCGCTCCGGTCGGGATGACAAGTGTGGTGAGTGCAATCAGCTAAAAGAAACGAGTGACACAAGCTAAGAATTCCTAACAAACATGCTTACTTGGCATGGAACGTCAGATCCGCCGTGCCTTTGCCGCTGGCCGCAACCGTAACGGTCGCGTCCTGTGTGCCCAGCCCTTCGTGCCACGCGGTCACGGTGTAGGTGCCGGGTGGCAGGTTCGGCAGGTCGAAGCTGCCATCGTCCTTCGTCACCGCAAAGTACGGCGAGTCCACCACGCTGATGCTGGCATGCATCCAGCCATGAATATTGCACTTCACCGGAATGCCGATCTCTGCCTTGGTGAACTTGCGGTGCATGGGCGGATCGCCCGGCCCCTGGCTGTGGTTCCACTCGCGGTTGTCATGCGGCATGGGATGGATGTTGTGCGTCACCGGGTCGGAGTTCACCACGTCCAGCGTTTGCCCTACCCTTACACCCAGTACGCGCGGGCGGAACCAGCAACCCTTCTGATCGATAGTGACAGGCTCACCTGTCAAGGCGAAGGTCTTGCCCTCCAACCCCTTGCTGATGTACACGAACGCATTCGCCAGGTCACCCTTGCCGTTCACCAGCAGCGACTCGTCATACTGCTTGCCTCCGTGCGCCTTGACGCACTGTGGGTCACTGCTCAAGTCGATGAGTTGCGGCTTCGGTTTGGTGCCCTCGTACTTTACCGTGCCGTGGATCGACGCGGCGGTCGCAGGATCGACCTGGAAGGCCGGCTCAGTCGCGGGTGTCGCAATGGCGGCTGCAGGCGCTTCTGGCTGCTTTGACTTACATCCGAAAAGCGCGAAAGCTGTCGCCAAAAGCACCATTTGTGCACGCAAAAACACGGTTTTTGACACGTTTATTTACCCTCTGGTGGCACCAGACTTGGTGCGATGTCGCCGGTCAAGCTCTGGAGAAACTCTACAAGGTCGGCGCGCTCTGGGCCGGTCAGATGAATCTTCTTCATCTCAGGATCGAGGTACGGATTACTATTGCCGCCGCCCGCGTAGTAGTCCACCACTGCTTTCAGCGTCTTAAGGTCGCCATCATGCATGTAGGGAGCGGTCTTGCTGATGTTGCGCAGGGTGGGTGTCTTGAAGGCACCATTGTCCGTGGCGACCTTGGTCTGGTGGAAGCGTCCCGTGTCGCTGAAGTCGCCGGAATCGTTCACGCCGATGCCGATGTTGTGGAACTTGCCGTCGGTAAAGAGCGCAGAGTGCGGCCCAACCGTGTGGCAGGCCGTACAGTTGCCGCGGTTCGGGTCCATGTACACCTGCAGGCCGCGTTGCTGGGCGGGTGTCAGCGCGCCCTTGTCGCCGCCGTACTGGAAGCG
This sequence comes from uncultured Terriglobus sp., assembly GCA_964242065.1. Classification (GTDB taxonomy): domain Bacteria; phylum Acidobacteriota; class Terriglobia; order Terriglobales; family Acidobacteriaceae; genus Terriglobus. Next base: position 14,268 of record CAXTBQ010000045.1, read on the forward strand.
ATCAAAGGCGGAGTTGCCGCTAAGCGCCGTGCGCTCGAAGCTGGCCAGGGCCGCCTCCACGCGCTCGATGTTCACGTCGTCTGAGCTGAAGCTCTTCTTGAATAGCGCTCGGTAGGCCGGGTCGTCACCCAGCTTGCTGACGTCCGCCGCGTGGGGCTGGCTCATCTCCGCAGGGTCGGCAATAGGGAACGCCGCCTGCTTCTCGAGCGTGATCGCCCGGCCATCCCAGAACTGAAAGGGCAGATACGCCGCGTTCAGGATAGTGGGTGCGTTGCGTGTGCCCAACGCGCCGCGTACCCCGCGCGAGATGTTCTTGCCGTCGGTAAAGTAGTCGCGCGGGTCATGGCAACTGGCGCACGACATGCTGCCGTCGACGGATACCCGCTTATCGTAGAACAACTTACGACCGAGCGCGATCGTGTCTGCCGTGGGCGGATTGTGCGCCGGAATGGGCAGCGGCGGCAGACCCAGTGGCACCGCGATCTGCACCGGCGCGCTCACCGGTCGGCTGCTTACACTGCGCTTGCAGCCGACCAAGGCAAACAGGCAGACAAGCAGCGCTGGTCCGCTGGTCCATACATGCAGCCTTCGTGTACCAGTTACGCGCACAGCTATTCGATGCGGCCGCTGCGAGGATGTGAGCAAGCCGTTGGCTGACGAAGGTGCTCACCAAGCAAAGATGCCCGGCTTTGAACCTGGCCTTCTTAGGTGAGAGGCTAGCGCTACCAGGCCAGCGTCGGCGGCAGGAACTCTGCGAACAGGTCGTCGTAGTAGGGCTTCAGTTCGGCCATGTTCGGCTTGGTGTGACCTTTGCTGTACAGGTCGTACTGGTTGAACTTCAGCACCCACTCCAGCATGCTGCGGTCCTTGTCCGTGCACAGGTGGTCGTACGCGCCATGCCGGTGCCACGGGTAGAAGCTGTGGAAGCGCAGCATGTACAGCGACTCGTCGCGGAGGTACGGCTTCATGACCTCGGCGATGTAGCCGTCGTGTCCGAAGGACATGTGGATGTTTTCGAGGCCGCAGTTCGGCTCGTAGATGCCGTACTTGGTCTGGTACTCCGGCACGTTGCGATCGGGGTTCTTGGCGAAGTACTCCGGAAAGACGATGTCTTTGGACCAGGCGCAGCCCACGGGGAAGGTGTCGCCCACGACGCCCCACTGCGGCTCGCCATACAGGCACAGGCACTTGCCCAGGTCGTGAATGAAGCCGGTCAGAATCATCCAGCGCGGCAGGTTGTCGCGGCGCATGGCCTCGCTGGTCTGCAGGAGGTGCTCGATCTGGGTCAGGTCCGTGTCCGGGTCGCTGTCGTCGACCAGCGTATTCAGGAACTCGGCGGCCTCCCAAACGGTCTTCTGCCCCTTCTGCAGGCTGAAGTAGGTCTTCTCTTTGTCGAGGACGTAGTCAACGGTCTGGTTCTCGTGGTTCAGGCGATAGAACTCGGCGACACCCGGCGTGGCAGTGGCGTCGTAGACGCGGAACTCTTCCTCGGACTTGCCTTCCTTGTACCGGCCTTCGAGAAACTCGTCCCACTCATCCAGATCGCCGAGGGGGCCCACCAGTTGTGCATTGTCGAGAACGGGTTCGGGTGCAAGGGTCGCCATCGGGAACTCTCCAGGCCTGCGAGCGCAGGCTGTACGTTACCGCTAACGTAGCAGCTTGTGGATGCAGTTGGCAACGATTTACATCTGCTTTCTTGACATCGCCAACGCCTGCTGGCTACGGTTACGCAGCGCCTGCAACGCATTGCTTTCGAGGAGCAAGCCATGCCTTACAAGATGACCGGATCCGAAACCACCCGCGCCATCCTTACGGACGTGCAGTTCTGGATTCCGGCGGCGGTGCTGGCGGGCGGTATCGTGCTGCTGGTAGTTCTGCATTGAGCGGCACCGGGGTAGCAGGCACATGGCAGTGAACGAGGGCAGGGTATCGCAGGGTGCGGGCGGCCTGTCGCTGCACGGCATGGGCGTCGTCTGCGGGCTGGCTGCGGGCGTGTGGCTGGGCGCGGCAGAGGCGCCCACCAAGCTGGTGAACGCCGGCTTTTCGCCGTTCGCCATTTCGCTGTGCATGGTGGCGGGTGTGTTCACGGCGCGGTGGACGTTCCCCACGCTGCTGAAGGGCACCAGCTACGTGTTCGCCGACCTCCGCGCGAAGAAGCACCTGATTGTGTGGGCGATCCTGGCGGGTGGCCTGTGGGCCGTGGCGAATACGCTGACGGTGTTTGCCATCCGCGATGTGGGCCTGGCGACGGCGTTTCCGCTGTGGAATACGAATTCGCTCATCGGCTTGCTATGGGGTCGCGTGCTCTTCCGCGAGTTGGAGGGCGCAGGCGCCCGAAATACGCTGAAGGTGGTTACGGGCGCGGTACTGATTGTGATCGCGGCCATCATGCTGGGCTTCAGCACCATTCACGGCGGCGGCACGGCATCTCCGCACGGGGTGCGTGGACTGCTGGCAGCCGCGGGAGCCAGCCTGATGTGGGGCACCATGTACGTGCCCTATCGCAAGGCGTATCTGAGCGGCATGAATCCGCTGTCTTTTGTGACCGCGTTTACGGTGGGCGAACTGCTGACCATGTTCATCCTGACGTGGACGCTGGATGGCGGCGCGCATGGTTCCGTGGTGCAACTGTTGCACAGCCAGCACCTGCTCTTCTGGCTGTTCCTGGGCGGATTTGTATGGGTCATCGGCGATCTGTTCCAGCAGTTTGCCGCGAAGTACCTTGGCATCGGTCGCGGCATCCCGCTGTCAAATACCAACCAACTCTGGGGCCTCGCTTGGGGCGCGCTGGTCTTCGGCGAGCTGGCCACGGCAGATCGCGATCACAGGTTGCTGGTGATTGCCGGTTCAGTCCTGATGATCCTGGGGGCACTGGCGATCAGCACGGCGGTCGCATCGTCACGCGAGCACCTGTCGAACAATGCGGCCTTGGAGCGGGAGTGCAATCGGTACGGCCTGGACTACCTTGAAGTTCTGCGTGCGCAAAGCGGCGAGGAGTTTGGCAGCCGCAGCGAGAAGCGCCGCTGGTGGGACGTGGTCATCGTTCTGCTGGCCACGGGCGTCTTCGTCTGGCTCGGCGTGCGAGCGGTGGTGCCTCCGATTGCGATGAACCTGCAGTGGCTGACCGCGCTGGCCGTGGTGCTGGTCGTGTCGCTGGTGGGCGCTGGCTACGTGCTCTGGAGGAACACGCGTTTCAGCTGAGCCGGCGCGCGATTCCTTGCCGCGGAAGTTTGCCGTACCTGCCTTGGTACCTCCGGCATAAGGATGCGAGCAACGTGCGCATGGCTGACGGTACCCTGCGAACAGCATGGCAAAGCGAGTAGGCGCGGACAAGTGGCTGTTTGGAACGGTGCTGGCCATGGCTTTATTCGGCCTTGTCATGATCTTTTCCACCAGCGCCGTGATGGCCAAGGAGCAGTTCGGCTCACCCTATCGGTTTGTGGTGCAGCAGGCCGTGTTCGTGGTGCTCGGCATCTGCGCGCTCTTTGTGCTCATGCGGGTGGATTACCGCAAGTACAACAATCCCAAGTTCGTGTTTCCGCTGATCGCGGTGACGGCGCTGCTGCTGATCAGTGTGTTCTTCATGGGCGGCATGAACGGAGCGCATCGCTGGGTGCGCGTGGGCGGTTTGACGCTGCAGCCATCAGAACTGGCCAAGCCGCTGATTGTGCTGTTTCTCGCGTACTTCCTGCAGAACCGCATTCATCAGATTGACGATCTGCGCGGCACGCTGCTGCGTGCGGTAGCGGTGCCGCTGCTGTTCATCGCACTCATCATCAAGGAGCCCGACCTGGGCACGGCGCTGGTGTGCGCGGGCGTCACGATCGTGATGCTGTGGCTGGCGGGTATTCAGGCGAAGTACATTGGCATAGCACTGGCCGCTGCCGCTCCGCTGCTGTACTACATGCTGTTCCACGTGGCGTTTCGGCGTGCGCGTATGCTGGCGTTTATCCATCCGGATGCAGACCCGCGCGGCGCGGGCTTCCACATCTTGCAGTCGCTCATCGCGGTGGGTACGGGAGGCTTCTTCGGGCGAGGCCTGACCGAGGGCATGCAGAAGCTGTTCTACCTGCCCGAGCCGCAGACCGACTTCATCTACGCCACGGTATGCGAGGAACTTGGACTGCTGGGCGCGCTGCTGCTGCTGGGTGCGTTCGTGCTGCTTGGCTATCGCGGGCTGCGCGCGGCGTACCTCTCTACTGATCCCTTTGCGCGCTTCCTCGCCTTCGGGATGACCAGCGCCATCCTGATCCAGGCGTTCTTCAACATGAGCGTGGTGCTGGCGCTGCTGCCCACCAAAGGCATCCCGCTGCCGTTCATTTCGTCAGGCGGTACCAGCGTGTTCATCACGCTTGCCAGCATGGGCGTGCTGCTGAACATCACGCGCGAAATTGATTGATGTGGAGCAGCAGGTTAGTCGAGTAGCGGGTCAGCGAGTCAGCCAGTTGCGTGTGCTGATTGCTGGTGGTGGTACTGGTGGGCACGTGGTGCCTGCGATCGCGTTGGCTCGCGAGCTTCGCGACAAGCACGGTGCCGAGGTCCGGCTCTTGGGCACGTCCCGCGGTATCGAGACGCGACTGGTACCCGAGGCTGGATTTCCTTTGAACCTGATCGAAGTTGGGCAGCTTGCCAATGTGTCGCTGCTCACGCGAGCCCGTACCTCGCTTGGATTGCCGATCGCGGTGCAGCAGTGCCTGCGCCTTTTACGCACCTTTCAGCCGCACGTGGTCATCGGTGTGGGTGGTTACGCCAGCGGTCCGGCCATGTTGGCAGCCCTGGCGCGGCGCTATCCCACCATGGTGTACGAGCCCAATGCGCATCCGGGCATGGTAAACCGCACGGTTGGACGCTTTGTGGCACGAGCAGCGGTGGCGTTCCAGGAGGCGGTGCCGTTCTTCCGGCATGCGATGCTGACCGGCGTACCAGTGCGGACGGAGATCGTGCACGCCGGGCCGCTGCAGTTGCAGCCGCCTCGGCTGCTGGTGACAGCGGGCAGCAATGGCGCGCGCGTCTTCAACGAGACGCTACCGGTGATCGCGAAACACGTGCTCGCTGCCGTCCCGGGCTTGACCATCGTGCACCAGACTGGCGAACGTGCGTTCCAGGCCACTGCAGACGCGTACCGCGCGCAGGGCGTCTCCCCAGAGCAGGTGGCTGTTGCGCCTTTCCTGCAGGATATGCCCGCGCAACTGGACCGGGCGACGCTGGTACTGGCACGCTCCGGCAGCACGGTGGCGGAACTGGCTGCAGCGGGCAGGCCTTCCTTGCTGGTGCCGTTCCCTCACGCGGCAGACGATCACCAGACCAAGAATGCCGCAGCCATGGTGCGTGCCGGTGCGTCGGAACTGCTACGGGAGAGTGAGCTCACGGCAGAGGTGCTGCAGCAGCGGCTGATTGCATTGCTGCTCTCACCGGAGCGGCTGCTGAACATGTCAGAGTGTGCGCGCGCGACTTCGCGACCGGACGCCTTGCAGCAGATTGCGGCCATGGCCGTGTCTCTCCGTCGAGCGGACTAGACACAAAAGGGCCCGGCTTGCGCCGGGCCTTTTGCCTGAGGGAAGGATTTTACCGGTGACCGCCTCCACCGCCACCGTGGAAACCGCCACCACCGCTACCACCGTGAAAGCCGCCGCCGCTGGATGTGGAGAAGCCCCGCGCACCGCCGCCGAACGATCCGCCGGGAGAGGAGAACCCGCGTGCGCCGGATGGTTGAGCAAAGCCGCGCGCCTGCCCGCCGAAGTTGCCGCCTTGGGTCATGTAGCCGCGTGAACCACCGTTGAAGGTCTGTCCACCCGGTCGGCCGGCAAAGCCGCTCGCGCCATTGCCAAAGCCGCCTCGGTTGCCGAACCCTGTGCCGCCGCCATAGTTGCCGCGGTTTACAAAGCCGTTACCGCCGAAGCCAGCGCGGTTGAACGATGGACTGCGATTGAAGGCCACGCCGCCGCCGCGGATGTTGCCGTGGAAGCCGCCGTACCCACCGTTATAGAAGTGGCCTCCGCCGAAGCCCGGTCCAAAGCGATTGAGACCACGGTTGTACCAGAAGCTGCCACCGCGCCAGTAACCGCCGTAGTAGCCTGTGCCAAAGTAACCGAAACCATAGTTGATGCCGCCGTAGTAGCCCACGGTCGGGCCCCAGTAGCCGGCGTTCCAAAGGTAGCCGCCACCGTAGCCGGGACCCCACCACCCGGGCGTCCAAAGCGCGCCGGTATAGGGTGGCAGCACCCAGGCTCCATCAATCCAGTAGTAATCGTTGGCCGCATTGTCCCAGGCCCAATAGCCAGGGGTCCAGATGTAGCCATCTCCGGGAGCAGGTGGCTGGTCATACTCGGGAATTGGTGGCGGCGCGCCATCATCGACTCCCACAGCCACCTGCGCGGAAGCTGTGCTGACGGCAGCTACCGGAATGGCGGCAAGCGCCAGAAGCGTTAGAGCCCTTGCTCTATTGGTAAAAAATGCCTTGATGTTCATTGTTGCAACCTCCCCACGAATGCTCCTGTTTGCTTGCTGTGGAGCGCCATGGACCGCCTGCGCTGCCGTGTCGTTCGGAAATGCAGGCACGGTTGTAAGAACCCGAATCGCCCAAAGAGGTTGCGGCCTGCCTGGCTGCTGCTTCGCCACGCGGGGCGGGCTGGCGGCTGCTACAGTGATTGCTGGTCTGGCATGATCCTCCTCTAAGCCGGAAGGGAGAGCCGAATTGTTCGCCGCGGCACAACGTGTTCATTTTATTGGGATTGGCGGGATCGGCATGAGCGGCATCGCGGAGATTCTGCTGTCTGCGGGCTTCCCGGTTAGCGGCTCCGACGTTCGCGCGTCCGCGGCGACGGACCGGCTGGCAAAGCTGGGCGCGACCATTTTCATCGGGCACACAGCCGAGCAGGTTCGCCCGGCTGACGTAGTGGTGACCAGTTCCGCGGTGCCGCGTGACAATCCCGAGGTCCAGGAAGCGCGCCTGCGCAAGATTCCGGTCATTCAGCGCGCGGAGATGCTGGCCGAACTGATGCGGCTGAAATTTGGTGTCGCCATTGCAGGCATGCACGGCAAAACGACAACGACGAGCATGGTAGCCGCTGTGCTGGCAGCGGGAGGGCTTGACCCGACCGTGGTGGTCGGCGGGCGTGTGGGCCTGTTCGGTTCCAACGCGCGTTCGGGCAAATCCCGCTACCTGGTGGCAGAAGCAGACGAGAGCGACCGCAGTTTTCTCAAGCTGTCGCCCATCCTGGCGGTGGTCACGAACCTTGATCGCGAGCACATGGAGAACTACAGCGGCATGGCCGACGTGGAGCAATGCTTTGTTGATTTCATGAACAAAGTCCCATTCTACGGCGCGGTGACTGCATGCCTTGACGATCCCATGCTGCGGAACATTCTGCCGCGGGTACAGCGCCGCGTGATGACCTACGGCGAGAGCGCTGACGCCGACTTCCGGCTGCGCATGCTGCCGAAGGAGAAGGGGTCGCAAGCCACGTTCGAGGTGGATGTGCGGGGCATTGTGCTGGGTCCGTTCCACCTGCAGGTGCCGGGTCATCACAACGTGCTGAATGCGACGGCAGCGATAGCCGTCGCAGTGGAACTCGGCGTTGCGCCGGAAAAGATTGCCCTTGGCTTTGAGCACTTTACAGGGGTAGACCGAAGATTCCAGATTCGCGGTGTGGAGCGCGGCGTGACCGTGGTGGACGATTACGGCCACCATCCCACGGAGATTCGCGCCACGCTGCAGGCAGCGCTTGACTACGGTTTCCGGCGGGTCCACGTGCTGTTCCAGCCGCATCGCTACACGCGTACACGGGAGCTGATAGATGAGTTCGCCACCGCTTTCCAACAGGCGGCGCGCGTGGAGGTGGTGGACATTTACGCGGCAAGCGAACAGCCCATTGACGGTGTGAGCGCGCAGGCGCTGGTGCGCACCATGCGCGCAGCCGGTACAGACGCCAACTACGCGGCCACCTTTGAAGCTGCTGCAGAGCGCCTTGCCGAGTTCGCCGCCAGGGGCGAAGCCGTGCTTACGCTTGGCGCAGGCAGTGTTTCGCAGGCAGCACCGCTGTTGTTGGAAGCCTTAAAGAAACCGATCTAGTCTAGATCGGCAAGTAAACCAGGTTCTGAGCGCCGCTCAATGGAACCCGAACAAAAAGAGGTTGGTTCGGCTGTGTGGCTCGTTTGAACGTGCCTGCTGACCGACGCACCTAGCGTCCCGTCGGCTCTGTGGCGGGAATGGCGGAGCTTGACGGCAGCACGGCTGGTCCCGCGGAGTTTGCCGCAGGTGCGGCCACGGAGTTCGCAAGGGGTACCGCGTGCTGCTGGAAGTAGGCCCGGCTGGCGAGCGCGCGATAGAAGATGCCGGTCAGTTCCGCGGCTTTGGGGCCGAAGGTGGGGCGTCCGCCGTTGAGGAAGAACACCGTCACGATGCGGCCGCCGGGACCGTCACCATACCCTGCGAACCATCCGAAGCGCGTACCCTTGTCCGAGCAGGTTCCCGTCTTGCCGAACACCGGGAACTCGTGGAAATTGGCGCGAAGGCTGCGCGCCGTGCCGTAGCTTGCCTCCACCGCGCCTTCCATGCCAGGCAGCAACTCGGGGATATACTTCGCGATGTCCAGCGTTCGTTTCAATCGCGGCTCGAACGCTACCACCTCTTCCGGAGAGGTGGGGTGCTGCAGGTAAAAAAGCGATCCACCGTTGGCAATGGCCATGACAATGGCACCTAGTTGCAGAGGTGTCATGGAGATGCTCTCGCCGAACGAGCACATTTTGCCCACACCACCCAGCCGCGCGGGCAACTCGGTATCGGGGTACACGCCCAGCTGCTCTCCGGCAATGTTGTACCCGGCCAGCTCCCCCAGGCCGAACTGGTTAGCGTAATGCTTCACCGTTGAGAAGCCCATTTGCCGGCCCAGCGTTTCGAAGAAGGGATTGATGCTGCGCGCCAGGGCGTAGGTCAGGTTGAGGCGGTACCCGCCGCCCACGTTCACAGGCGTATCGCGTGTGATGAGACCTTCGCTCAACGCGGCCAGCGCCACCGTGAGCTTGATGGTCGAACACGGCTCGGCTCCGGGACCCAGAGCCAGCTTTTGGTTGACCATGGCCAGTACGCGGCCGTTCTTCGGATCGATGGCAAGCGCCGTCCCGTTGTAAGCGCCCAGAGCTTCCAGCAGCGAAGCGCGTACCAGAGGATCTTCGCCTGCCACCTGATCGCCCAGGGTGGTGTTGTCCGCGTTCAGAGCGAAGGAGGACGCGGAGAAATGCTCCACGTACTTCGCACGCATCATGCGCCCGTGATGGCGGTGTGCAAGTACCACCACGTTGCGGCTTCCCGCAGCCCGGCCGCCATGAGCAGCACGGACACCGGCGTGGACATGGCTGGTACTGTGTGCACTGGGAGCCACGTGAGCCGGATGGCCGGCTGTGTGGCGGGCAGGGCGCTTTATGGCTGCCGCCGCGCCCAACGGAAGCAGGCTTAACAGCGCGGCTCCCATGCACCGATCCAACCATCGACGAAACTCTGAAGTCATCGGTCTCCGGGGTCTTGCGCTACATCGCAGCAGAATCGCAGCCGCATGGTTGGTAGACGGGAAAGCATCCCGGACGTCGACCCTAGAGGTTGCCGCGGCGTAAAAAAGCCGGTATATCAAGATCTCCATGCTCGTCCTGCGGCTCGGTTGGGGCCAGGCCCGCAAACGTCGGAACACGCACGTCTGTACGCAGCACCGGCTCCTCCGCGGTGATGGCAGCAGCCGGACGGCGGTCCCGACGGAAGAAGTCGTCGTCGAACGCAGACGCGGGTACCGGTACCAAAGGAGGCCTCGCCGCTTCCGCGGCCGGACGCTGCATCGGCGTGCTCTGTTCCGCAGGTGCGCTGGGCAGCAGGACCGGGGGCGCAGGCGAAAGTCGCGCATCTTCGTGAGCCGCTTGCGACGAGTTTTCCGGAGCGTCGGACCTAAAGGAAGGCGCAGCCTCGAAATCGTCGAGGGAGAAGGCGGCAACCGGTGCCGGACGGCTTATGGGCGGTTCGACCGGAACCGACGGGCGGGTAGCAGGCTCGAGCATGTTTACCGGCCGGGGAGCAGGCTGGGCCGGACGTACGATGGGCGGCACAAACATCGGCTCAGACAGCACGCCGGGGCGCGACAGGCCGCTCTGCTCCAGCATGCGTTCGCGGCGATCTTCATTCTCACGCTGGTGCTTGAAACCGGTCGCGATCACGGTAATCTTCACCTCGTCGCCCAGCCTCTCATCCAGCACCGCGCCGAAGATGATGTTGGCATCCTCGTGCGCCGCGTCCTGGATTAACGTGGACGCTTCGTTGACTTCGCTCAGCTTCAGCGAACTGGAACCGGTGATGTTGATCAGGATGCCGCGTGCGCCGTCAATCGCACCCGCTTCCAGCAGCGGCGAGGCCATGGCGGCCTGCGCCGCTTCACGGGCGCGGTTCTGACCGCTGCGGACGCCGGTCGCCATCACAGCGTAGCCCATGCCGGCCATGGTCGTTTTCACGTCCGCAAAATCGCGGTTGATGATGCCTGGAATGGTGATGATGTCGGAGATCCCCTGCACGCCTTGGCGCAGCACGTCGTCGGCAATGCGGAAGCTTTCGAAAAAGCCCGCGTCTTGCGCGACAGCCAGCAGCTTTTCGTTCGGGATCACAATGACCGTGTCCACTGCGTCGAGCAGTTCCTGCAGGCCGCGCTCTGCCTGCATCATGCGGCGCTTGCCCTCAAAGCCGAAGGGCCGCGTCACCACGGCGACTGTAAGCGCCCCCATTTCGCTGGCAAGCGATGCAATCACCGGTGCCGCGCCCGTGCCCGTGCCGCCGCCCAGGCCCGTGGTGACGAACACCATGTCCGCGCCTTCCAGCGCCTCGATAATCTTCCCGGAATCTTCCAGCGCTGCACGGCGTCCCACGTCAGGATTCGCACCCGCGCCCAGCCCGCTGGTCAGCTTGACGCCAAGCTGCAGCTTGACCGGTGCCTGCGAAGTCTTCAGCGCCTGCACGTCGGTGTTGGCGGCGATGAACTCGACGCCTTCCACACCCGCCGCGATCATGCGATTCACGGCGTTGTTGCCGCCGCCACCCACGCCGATCACCTTGATGCGCGCCCCGTGCGGCATGTCTTCGTGGTACTGGATCCGGAGATCGTCTTCAGGCATCATCGTGGGCAAGACTCCTCAATCTATCGGGAAGCGGTCGCTCGAATGCGGATTGCGAATCGCGGCTTCCCTCTGCTGATTCTGTCACGCAGACCCGCCGGAACACCCATGCAAAAGGTTGCACAAAGTGGCGAGGGTTCCTCTCTTGGTTCGTGGACGGAACGTTCTTACTACCGGTAGTCATCAGACCAGTTTCGTCCTGCGTAGTTGAACGCAAGTATCGTCACAGCATCGCCCTCCACAACGTAATGGATCGAGACACGGCTGCGAAAGCCAATTACGCGCACGCCATCGCGGGAGAGGTCTCTTAACGAGCCTCGAGAGGGGAATGTTCGAAGTTCTCTGGAGAAAGCGGCAAGATCACGGACAAACCTCGCGGCTACAGCAGCGGAGGATGCTTTACGGATGTACCTGCGGAGCTGCCTTAGATCCTGCTTTGCTTCGACCGACAGTACAACTCGGAACGTCAGGCGGATCGTTTTAGCGTCGCAGAGTCCCTCTCGGGCAGGAGACCATCTTCACAATCCCATTCCTCTAGAGCCAGGAAGAGATCTTCTATTGTGATGACGTTCGAAGGATCTGCCTTGACCGCTTCATAGCGCGGGATCACCACCTCTTGCACAAAGCGGTCGTACTCTTCCGGGCTGTTCACGATGGGCGAGACTTCCATAACCGCGATTTTCCGCCTGCATTAGAAGCTGCCCGCAAAGATGGACTTCAGCTTGTCCTTCAGCCCCATCTCCTCGCTGGCGCGACGCACCTGCGTGCGATGCGTGTAGAGCAGCATACCGATCACGGTGCTGAACTCCGGTGCCGCCAACTCCTGCGGCATGCGCGACAGCGGCACTGGGAAACCAACGCGTGCGGGCGTCCGCAGCAGACTTTCCGCCTGGTCCAGCAGACCGGGTAGCTTTGCTCCGCCGCCGGTCAACACGCAGCCTGTGCCCAACGCTTCCAGCACGCCGCCCTGCCGCAGGTTATCCCGAAGCATGGTGAACAGTTCGCGCGCGCGCGGCTCCAGGATTTCCGCAAGGAACCGCTGCCGCACCAGCCGAGGCGCGCTGCCGCTGCCCGTGGACAGGTTGCCG
>CAXTBQ010000046.1:0-25950 GCA_964242065.1 uncultured Terriglobus sp.
CTGGTCCTGGGGCAGCGATCGTTTCAGGGCGGACAAGAACCGCAATCCTGGATGATGGGAACCTCTTCGCCAGGCCGTTTAGAACTGCAGCACCCAATTCTCCGAGTCCCAGAATCAGAAACGATTCCCTTGAGATCATGTCGTAACCCCAGCAGTTCGATAGAAATCGAACTGCCTGGCCACAAGCATAGTGAGAACAAGCTAGGATGTCAAAAGTGAAGTCCGTTCATCATCCGCGTATTCAGGACCTGGACCTAGCCAAGCTGCTTCAGGCCCTCAGCGATCCAGTACGGTTGGTGTTAGTTCGTATGCTCGCCGAGCACCGAGATCTTCCGTGTAGCGCGCTTTGCCTCGGTCGACCGAAATCGAGCATGTCGCATCATTTCAAAATGATGATCGACGCTGGTCTCCTTCGCGTCGAGGTAGCAGGTAACACTCACCTCAATAATCTGAGGCTCGACGATCTTGAGAAGCGCTTTCCCGGACTTCTTCGATCTGTCCTGCAAGCGACTGACAAACACACTGCAGGGAAGCGTAAAGCTACATCTGTCGCAAGGCAGGCGTGAACCACCTACTCCAACGGAGCACTACCGGTTCCAAACAGAGCTGCTAGAGATCACTCTTGCCGGGCAGGACTGTACAGGTACGTCACGATCGAGCGCGAAACAAGCTCGCAAAGCTTGAGCGATACCGCAAGAAGACGAGGATCCACAGAACACACGGGATCAACGCCAGAGGGAGACCAGTGCCCTGCTCGAAGGTGATGTGGAAGGCAAGGATGTTGTACAGTTCCGCCGCGAGAATGGTGAGCGCGAGAGAAACATAGAACCCCGATAGCAGCAGCACGCCCCCCAGCACCTGCATCGCGAAAAAGGATGCCGCGAAGTGCGAGGCAAAGATGGCGTGGATAAATTCAGCTCCCGCGGGATGCGGCTGAGGGGGTTCCGGAATGAAGTGGAAAAAACCATTCAAACCGAACACAACGAACAAGAGTCCGAGCAGATACCGCGCGATCGTGGCTGCGACCTTCATAACAGCTCCCCCCTTTTATCCAAAGAAGTTTCTACTGAAGAGAACGAGGCTGTGACCTGTCCTTGTGAGGATTTCGTGGTCTGACTAAGTCCGCGCGTGCCCACGGCTAGTGCTCGCCTCCACTGATATGTGGTCGGTGTGGCGAAAGCACCTGCCCATGCGAGCCCGATAGAATGTACGGAGCAGTGTGGCCACATTAATCTCTCTAAAAGCTGCATGCAGCTTTGAAACAATAGTCAATAGGCCTGACCATTGTTCGAGCATGGCATACGTCAGCATAGTAGTCAAGAATGTTTACTAAACGGGTGAGAGCTCCAAGTCCAAATGTTGCGCGCGTCCTTCTGACAGCCTCTCGGGCGCATACTGCCGCCGTTGTGGCGCTGCTCGCGAAACGAGGGTACAAGGACGTTTCAATTGCATCGGCCGGTCTGCTGTGGCTTCTTGACGAAGGTGGAACAAGGTCGACGGTCCTGGCGCAACGTGCCGGTGTAACCAAGCAGGCGATGAGCCAGTTGGTGCGCGTGATGGAAAGACAGGGATACCTGGACCAGATCCCTGATGCCGGCGATACACGCGCCAAGGTGGTGAGAATGACGGCGCAGGGTCGGGCGGTGAAAGCCGCCTGCGTTGACGTGCGCGAGGAACTCAATCGCAGGGCGGTCAAGCTCCTTGGGCCGAAGTTGGAGCACCATCTGGAGGCGTTGACCCGATTGTTCAGTGACTTAGCAGACGCGCCTTAGCCGAACCAAAGCACAATCTGTCGAACGCGGGCTAGACACAGACGCGAATAGCAGGCTGCGACGGTGTCGGTTAGCCCGGCTTGGAAGGGCCTTGGTGCAGGCCGGGAGAGAGCGTAGCATGCCCACTCCCGTATCGCAGTCCGTCGAAGAGCAGTTCCAACATCTGCCGTGCGTACCGTGGCTCCTGACCATCTGGACCTCGACATAGCGCGGCAACCGTCAGCAGCAGGTGGTCTGCCTCAATGCCAGATCGGATCACTCCTGCAGCCACAGCAGCGTTAAGCAATGATCCGAGCGCTGAATGCATGCGCTTCGCAAAGTAATCGGGAAGCGCACTGTAGGCGGGGTTACCCGAATGAAGCGCATCGGCAAGGCCGCGCTTCGCTCCAAAAAAATCCATGAGGCGATGGAGCCATCGGGAGAGTGCCTCACCTGGCTCATAGGCGTCGGCGAAAGAGGCCGCGGCGTCTGCACAGGCATCAACCTGCGTCTGCATGACTGCTGCGATCAGATCAGTCCTTTGCGGAAAATGACGGTAGACAGTACCAAGCCCGACCCCGGCTTTTTCGGCGATCTCACGCACCGGGGCATCGACCCCGGATGTAGCGAACACCTCGGTGGCTGCCTGCACCACGTCGGCGTACTTGATTCTTGCGTCCGCCCGCATTGTCCGCGGCTCAGCCTGAGTGGACTTATTCTTCACGTTTTGGCTTCACCGCTCTCCAGATAGCTTGCAAACGGAACGTTGTTCCGTATATTATGTGGAACAGCGTTCCGTCTAAAAGCATAGCAGAATGATTGCGGGCGCAAGGAGAAAGAATGAGTCACAAACGTATCGCTCTGGTCACCGGTGCCAATCAGGGTGTCGGGTACCAGGTTGCAAAGGGTTTGGCTGCAGACGGTGTCACCGTTCTGGTGGGGGCAAGGAATGCTGAGCGCGGTGACAAGGCTGCTGGAGAGATCGGCCAGGGTGCAATCGGCATACAGATTGACGTGACAGATCGAGTATCCATTGCTCAAGCGGCCGAACGAATTCACAAAGAGTTTGGCCGGCTTGACCTGCTTGTGAACAATGCCGCCATTTCGAATACGCGAAAGGGCAATCTGTCACTGCAGGAGTACGCAAAGATCTCTCAGGCAAGCAATGCATCGCTGGACGAGATTCGCGCGGTTTGGGAAACCAACGTGTTCGGTCCTCTTGCGGTATATCAGGCTATGCTGCCGCTGCTGCGGGAGTCGTCCGACGCCCGCATCGTAAACGTGTCGAGCGGCGTGGGCTCGCTCACGACGAATGCAGATCCCGCGTATCCATATCACGCGTTCTATGGACCGGTTTATCCCGCATCGAAGACGGCACTGAACGCTATGACGCTGGCCATGATGGTGGAATTGGAAGGCACACCGATCAAGGTCAATCTCGTGTCGCCGGGTTTCACAAAGACGAATCTCAACGGGTATGCAGGCACCGACTCGCTTGAGGACGGCTCGCGTGAGGTCGTACGGGTGGCAATGCTCGGACCGGACGGTCCGTCCGGCACCTTTACACGTGCCGATAACGTGACGATTCCCTGGTAAACGGGTGGTTCAGGCGCAGTGGTCCGCGACCGCTGCGCCTCACGCGCTGCAATGCCACTCGCGGGCAGGTTGACTCTAAGATTTAGGAAGTGCAGACTTGCGCGTCGCCTGCATATGGTGTTCCCATCTTCTCTTCAAATCCGGCATGTTTGAGCCATGGGCCTGTTCGAGAAACTCGGCCTGGACGATTCGATCCGTTCGGAAGTGCCGAAAACCATTGCGCAGTTCGCACCAGGCGGCAAGCAGGCGAACAGCATCGGCATAGCCGATCATCACCGGCCACACCGTACGTTCGGTCACGTTTCCAGCTTCATCCTGGTAACGGATCCGAAGCTTACGTCCCGCACGTATCCAGGCGCGGGTTTTCGCAAGATCGATCCCATCCCTTGCGGGAAAGTTGTTTGTGGGCACGCTGATAGCCGGCTCGACAATGAACGTGCGCAAGGTTTGTGGGACCGCAGTGGTGATTTTGGAGAGAAGGTCCTGTGCCGCGTTCGCCAACGTAGCATCACCACGCTCGATGACCCACTGCGCTCCTAGAACCGCGGCTTCCAGCTCCTCCGGCGTCAGCATAAGGGGTGGCATGTCGTATCGGCGGTCAAGAACGTAACCCATCCCGGCCTCGCCGCGGATGGGCACGCATTGGCTTGTCAGGTCAGCGATTTCACGGTAGATGGATCTTGTGGAAACGTTGAGCTCACTGGCAATCGCTTCTGCGGTTACCGGCCGCCGCGAGCGGCGCAGAATCTGTATCACTTGAAACAGTCGGTCTGTTCGGCGCATACGCAAACCATGCTGACAACACGCTGTCAGGAGCCTCCGCTTACATTCTCAGGTACTGGAAGAGCCAGCTGGAGAACATGATGAATTTAGTTTCAATGCGCATCATCACGATTGATGTGGAGCGTCTTGTTAGCTTCTACGAGAGGATCAGCGGCATCGCTGCAACTCGCTATACCCCGGACTTCGCTGAACTTGTGACTTCACGCGGCACAGTCGCCGTTGGTAGCACGCGGACGCTGAGTGCTTTCCATGCAGAGGATCAGCTGCAGCCCGAGGCGAACCGCAGTGTCATTCTCGAATTCCTCGTCAAAGATGTGGATGCAGAGTTTCTTCGGTTGAAAGAGGGACTAACTGGCGTTGTCCAAGAACCCACGACGATGCCGTGGGGGAATCGTTCTCTTCTGTTTCGTGATCCTGACGGAAACCTCGTGAACTTTTTCACGCCAGTCACCCCGGACGCGATCAGGAAGTTCGCGCAGTAAGGCATTCTGTGCGAGCTCAGGAGAGGCTCGCATGTACCAACGGCCCTGCACAGATTGCTTGCACCTGGAGCTCGGAGTCGAACCGCATGCGGCACAGCCATGCGGTTCGTAGCTTCGAGCATCCCGCCAGACGTCAAAAGCGGTGAGATGTTCCGCCGTCATTCTGGCGAGGCAGTACTCGCTGCGTGCCTTAGTGTGCACCTTTTGCTTCCTGCGCGGACCAGTATGCAAAGGGACGCACCTTCCAGCTCACAATCACACCCTCCGCTGTATAGGGATCATTTTTCACGATGTCATCGACTTGGCTCGCACTCTCTGTGTCCAAGACCCATAAGGCTCCTGCATCCTCGGCGAACGGCCCCGCCGCACGTAGTTGGCCGTTCTCCAGGAACTTGCGCAGATACTCACGGTGGGCCGGGTGAAGCGCCTTGGTCTTGGCTCTGTCCTCTCCGTATTCAATAATTGCTCCGAAAATCATAAGCATCCCCTCTTCGCGCAATAAAGGATCGCGCTGTGCTAAGCTTACGAGCAAAAGCTCACATGAGGTACTCGCATTTGGAGCGCCGAAAGCGTTTGCTAACAAAGTCGATTGCACCTCGTAAATCGCCACAGCAGACGCGCGCCGAGAGCACTGTTGCGGTGATCGTAGAAGCCGCTGCTCGCATTCTGGAGCGCAGAGGGTTTGAAGGTTTCAATACAAATGCTGTCGCTGCGAAGGCGGGCGTAAGTATCGGTTCGCTTTACCAGTACTTCCCCAACAAGGATGCTCTGCTGAGCGCCTTGATTGCGCGCGAAGCTGCACCCCTCCTGCAAGTAGAGAAGGAACTGTTTGGAATTACGGGCTGCCGGGCAGCGTTCCAGAGCTACATCAAAGCGGGTATTCGGTACCAGATGCGACGTCCGCAGCTTGCCAGATTAATCGACACTGCGGAGAAGGCGGACACGTTCAGCAATCAGGTCATGGGAACGATGACTCGTTTGCGAACTGTAGTCGAAAAGATTCTCGAACTGGAAGATGCGCCGGAAATAGTAGACAAGGCCGTGGCTGCCGCAGACGTGGTAGCAATCACGCGAAGTCTGATCGATGCCGCTGGGGAACGGGGTGATAACGATTCCGACCGGCTCCGATGCAGAGTGGAGGGCGCGATTTGGGGATATCTGACCAGCGCTGAGCCTTCCGCCAAACCTGCGGCACGCAGCTTAAAGCCAATGGGAAATATGTGAAGACAGTCCCGAAGCTCTCACGCCACGTGACCCGGAACAGGTCTCATAAGGTGTTGGTGCCGCCCTCCCCGTTGCTCGCTGCGGCCTAAACCGCTTTACTCTCTTCCTGTGTTCTCACGGCCTCTACCATCGTATCGGCGGCGCTCCTGTCTCTTGCGTGCCTGATCGTCACGTCCGCGCCGTCTACTGCAAGCCGCTTGGCAATGGCTGCACCAATCCCGCGTGAGCCGCCGGTGACGAATGCAACTTTGTTCGCCAGATTCGACATACTTCCTCCAGGCAGGCAGGTTGTGACGTTATGTTGATGTCCTGCTCAGGCCGAAGCTAACCGAACCGGGCCACGCCACGGAGTCCCAAACGCGCCAGTCGCGAGAAGCCAATCTGGGCGAGCACTCCTGTCCGTATCGGCGTACCAGGTTCTGTCCCCCCGATGTTCGATGGCTCTAAAGGGCTCTCCCGAAATCACTCGAGCGAAGCTGTGAAGCGCGCGAGGGCTCACCTACGGTAGTCGTCAGCGAGAGAGATTGGTCTTGCGGGAGCAAGCCTATGTTGACGGAGCAGCTTCATGCGACAACCTTGGATGCCGGCCGCGCTGATCTAACGAGCGCTCACGTAAGCAGCGCTCATGCGGCCATCTGCGCCCAAATGATCTCTGTTGCTGGTCCGGAGGCTTCGTACATCCGCGGCGCAAACCTCACGGTAGATGGCGGCACGAACGCCTGACCGTTTCTAACAGCCGCAGCGCGTGGAACGCCACGCCGCTACCACCAGAGAAGGAGCAGTCCCGACATGAACTCACTAGTCAACAAAACCGCACTGGTAACAGGCGCTTCGCGAGGCATCGGACGTGCCATCGCGCTGGCGCTCGCTGAAGAAGGAGCCCGGGTGCTCGTTCACTACGGTCGCTCGCAGCAGGAAGCCGAAGCGGTAGTCTCGACCATCCGCCAGGGCGGCGGAAAAGCCGATGCCCTCAGTTCCGACCTCTCTGCTCCGGACGGTGCCACGCTGCTGGTGCAGCAGGTGGAGACTCTTCTCAAGGAGAAGCTGGACGTCGTCGTTCTGAACGCCGGCGTGAGCAAAGCAGCACGCTTGGCTGACTACAAGGCCGAAGATCTCGATACACTCTTTGCCACCAATGTGCGCGGCCCGTTCTTCGCGGTGCAGCAGCTAATCCCTCTTCTCGCGGAAGGCTCGAACATCGTGGCCGTAACCTCCGCCGTTGTACGGCTGGTCATAGGCCAGCCCGCGCTGGAGAACCCCTCGCTTCTTGCGTACGCTTCCACGAAAGGTGCGCTGGAAACGCTGGTCAGAAACTGGGCCGCGATTCTCGGCGGACGCGGCATTCGCGTGAATGCGGTCGCACTGGGCGTGATCGACACTGACATGTCCAACTTCACCAAGACAGAAGCGGGCCGCCAGGTCGCGCTCGACATGCAGGCGCTCAAGCGCATCGGAAAGCCCGAGGATGTCGCCGATGTGGTCGCCTTTCTGGTCTCCGAGAAAGCTCGCTGGATTACCGGTGCCAGCATTCCAGTAGACGGCGGTTCCCGCTGATGGCCGCCGGCGTGCGCTCCTCAGCTTGGAAACAACACCGGGCCGTTGGAGCATAACTTCGTCAATAGCTAAGCGCTTCGCTACCGTTCTGAGCCAAGGAGATTGCCTATGTCCTGCATCATGATTTCCGACATCACGGTCCAAAACGCCGAAGAGTTCGAGCAGTACCGCACGCGGGCGCTCCCGCCATTGCCAAGTATGGCGGGCGGTATCTGGCGCGGAACGGCGAGGTACGTGTCCTTGAAGGAAAGTGGACGCCGCGCACGGTCGTGGTGGTGGAATTTCCGAGCCTTAAACAGGCTGAAGCCTGGTATCGCTCGCCAGAATATGCCCTCGCGCTCGAGTTCCGCGATCGCGCGCTTACGCGCAACCTCATCCTCGTGGACGGCTATGTGGGTCCGTAGCGGAGGCTAAGGAGAACATCCTGCAGGGCAGAGTTCGCTCGTAGCGTTCGCATCGTTGATTTCCGATCCATCGCGCGTAGCGCTGCGCTCTTTCCGCATTCATAGCAGACCTCTTGGCGATGACAGTGGTACGTTCGCCGACGCACCCGGTTCCGCTGCGAAATCTGGTTGGTACGGGAAACGCCGTTGCGGTCAGTTGTTTCCCCTCGGAACGCGCTTTGGCGGTTCAGACCTGATCACTGATGAGGAGCCTACCTCGGAACTCACGAACTTCCCGCATTCCCGGAGCTTCGTATTGGACAAGGCGGGCGGAACCGCGCACCGCAAGCCATTGGGCCTTCCCCCGAGTAATCCCTGCTGTTTGCGGATGCAGGGAAGAGACTTTTCTAGAGCCGTTCGGAGCGCCGATGAACCTATCGCGAAGGCGCTCGTAGATCAGTTTCCCGTTCGGAATCATGAATACGGAACGGGCGAAGCGAACGAGAGCACTATGCATATGGTGTTCCAGGCGGGAACGAGGACGCTTTCAGCACAGTCGCCAGCACTCTCGAAGACGTTCACGATGAGTGACGCCATCCTTACTCAACAGCAACTGCGGGGGCAATCTGATGCTCAGCACGCTCAATCGTGTTTGCCACTTAGGTCTATCGCCACAAACCTTGCATTCACTTCGGTTTAGTGGCGGGGACGACGGGGCTCGAACCCGCGACCTCTGCCGTGACAGGGCAGCGCTCTAACCAACTGAGCTACGTCCCCAGCGTTGCTGGATGCCACACCGGGTGTGGCGGTCATGCGCTGCATGCATCTGGTCTCACCCGAAGGCATCGCGGCGACATGTGTGAGTCTAACAGAATTGGTGGGCCGAGAGGGACTCGAACCCCCGACATCCTGCTTGTAAGGCAGGCGCTCTAACCAACTGAGCTATCAGCCCGTTCCTGCTTCAGTCTAGGGCAGATGGAACATCACCGCAAGCAGCCGCCCTGCTGCAAGTGTGAGGCTACGCGTGCAGCGCGAGTGCGATGCGATACGTGAGAAACGACGCGGCATAGGCCAGTACCGTCATGTAGCCGAACTGCAGCAGCGGCCACTTCCAACTGTTGGTCTCGCGGCGCACCACGGCCAGTGTCGCTGTGCACTGCATGGCCAGGGCAAAGAACACCATCAGCGCCAGAGCGCCGGCTACGCCGATCTCCGCGCGCAGCGCAGCGCCGGTGTTCACGCTGCCGTAAAGCGTGGCCAGCGTGCTCACCACGCTTTCGCGCGCAACGAACGCCGTGAGCAGCGAAATTCCAACCACTCGGTTCAGGCCGATCGGTCTGAGGATTGGCTCAATCCACGAACCAAGCATGGCCAGGTAACTGCTGCCCACATCTCCCGCGCGGCCGTTGTGGAACGGCATGTGCGACAAGAACCAAATGATTAGATTCAGCACGAGGATGACCGTGCCCACCTGCTTCAGGAAGACCTTGCTGCGGTCGTAGATCGCCAATACGACGGATCGGATGCGAGGAGACCGGTAGTCCGGCAACTCGATGGCGAAGAGCGCTGCCCGCCCTTCCAGCACGCGCGAGTTGAGCAGCTTGGCGGTGAGCAGGGCTCCCAGCAGTCCCAAGGCGTAAAGCAGCAGCATGGTGGCTGCTTGCAATCCAAGCGCATTGCCCAGCAGCTTGCGGGCGGGAATGAAGGCGGCGATTAGCAGCGTGTACACGGGCAGCCGCGCCGAGCATGTCATGAACGGCGCGATCAGTATGGTCGCCAGACGGTCGCGCTTGGATGCAATGGCACGCGTTGCCATGATCGCCGGCACGGCGCAGGCGTAGGCGGAGAGCAGCGGCAGAAATGAACGTCCGTTCAACCCCACGCGGCCCATGGTGCGGTCCGCGATTACGGCCGCGCGAGCCATGTATCCGGAATCCTCCAGCAGCGTGATGACCAGGAACATGCAAAGAATTGTGGGCAGGAAGCCGAGAATGGAAGCGACGCCATTCCATACGCCATCCAGCAGCACCGCCCGCAACACGTTATCCGGCAGTTGTGCTGCCAAGCCTGCAGCCACATTACCCAGCCAGTTGGTCAGCGCCTGGCCTGCCGGGTACGCGGCCCGGAACATGACCTGGAACGCCGCGGCGATGAGGATGACGCACATGACTGGGCCGGCAACCGGGTGCAGCGCCCACCGGTCGAAGGCTCGGGTAAAGCGAGAGTGTTGCGGTCGCCGGTAGGCACCGTTCTTTGTCAGCGTGTTGCAATCCATGGAGCCGCACGCGGCGGCAGCATTGCCGCCAGCCTGCAGTACCGGCAGCAACTGTGCCGCGGCATGCGTGCCGCAGAGGAAGTTGGTCACGGCCTCCATCCCGGTGCCGCGCGACGCACTGATCAGAGCGGTGGGCGCGCCCAGCTCGCGTGCAACTGCCAAGGGGTCGATATATCCCCCGCGGCCCACCAGTTCGTCTGCCATGTTGATGAGCACCAGGGCCGGCAGGGGGCACGCCAGCACCTCACGGATCAGTGCGGTGTAGCGGTGCAGTTGCGTGCCGTCAACCACCAGCAGCACGGCGTCCAGCCGCTGCACGCCGGGCTGCTGCCCATGGAGGATGTTTACGGCAATCTTCTGGTCTTCAGATTCTGGCGTCAGGCTCCAGACACCGGGCAGATCGATGACGGTCTCACCGGACTTCAGCCGTCCGCTACGGTGTTCCACCGTGACGCCGGAGTAGTTGCTGACCTTCTGGCGCATGCCGGTCAGGCGGTTAAACAGCGTCGTCTTCCCGACATTGGGCGGGCCGATCAGCCCGACGGTCTGGAAGCGCCTTCCGTCCTGCGGCCGATTGGCAGAGGACCGCGCCGCGAGACCTTCCAGGCTGGGTGTGGGTGCAAGGGAACTCATCGTACCGGCTCCGGCCGCACTTTGATGGTGGCTGCTGTTTCATGCCGCAGCGCGATGTCAAAGCCATCCACGCGAACCACCAGCATGGACCTGCGCGACAGGGTGCGAACCACCTCCACCTCCGCACCGGAGTTGAGCCCCAGCGAGCACAACTGGCAGTACGCTTCGCTGCTGGCAACCCCTGTCACCACAGCGCGTTTGCCCCGCTCCAACTCAGCCAGATGCACGACTCACCCCAGACGCAAGATGGGCAAAGAACCCACTGTGTCATGGTAGCGCATATCGGACGCATTCAGTCCGCAATCCGGCTCCAGGAGCGGCGGAAAAGGCGACGGAGGAAGGAAGTGGGCTCGTCAGCATCGTCACGGGTCTCGAGAGCGTCGTCTTGCGGTGCCAATGGCCGGCCCTCAAACACCGCCAGCGGGTTCTCTACGCAGATGCGGGCGGCAAGCGCCCTGCCAAGCTTCTTCTCCAGCAGCAGGCGGGCTTCTGCCATCTTTGGAGGGCGGCGTTGCGTGTCATGGGCGTCCGTGGCGATGAAATGAACTGAGCCGGAGTTGAGCAGCCGCCAGGCCATGTCTTTCGCCTTGCTGCCGAATGCGCCAGTCACAGAGCCGGCGGTTACCTGCAGCAGCAAGCCGTTCTCCACCCAGGCCGCCAGCCGGTTTGGGGTGCGCTGCAGGGTGGTGTTGCGCTCTGGGTGCGTCAGAATGGGCGTGAGGCCAGCGATCCGCAGCTCATAAAACACCTCGTCCAGCCGCGTGGGAATGTTCAGGTCCGGCAGTTCGACCAGGAGGTATTCCGAGCGGTTGATGGTGTAACGGTCCTGATGCACCTTTGCGTCTTCCACGTTCTCGAAGTTCAAATGGAAGTCACACCCCAAGCCCAGCGTGATGCGTTCCGCGGTGGACGGTGGCAGCGCCGCGCGGATACCGTCGAGCAGATGTTCGTTCCCGTCGCGGTCGTAAGCGTAGGTGTGGTTCGCGTGGGGAGTTGCCACAATGTGCGTGATACCGTCGTCGACCGCCATTTGGACCATGGCGACTGACGCTTCCAGGCTGCGGGAGCCGTCGTCGATGCCGGGGAGCAGGTGGTGGTGAATATCGATCATGCGACGGCGAAAGCCTGGATGAGTCCCTGGAATAGCAGGAGGCCGTCAGCGGATCCGAGTAGCGCCTCGCTGGAGCGGTCCGGATGCGGCATCATGCCGAGAACATTGCGGCCTACGCTGAGCACGCCGGCGATGTTCTCCAGCGAGCCATTGGGGTTGGCCTCTGCGGTGATCTCACCTGCGGGTGTGCAGTAGCGGAAAGCGACGCGATGGGCGCGGTTCAACTCCGCCAGTGTGTCCGCATCGCAGAAGTAGTTGCCCTCCATGTGGCCGATGGGCATCCGCAGCACCTGCCCCGGCGCCAGTCCATGCGTAAAGGGTGAGTCGATCGTTTCCGTGCGCAGGTGAACCTGTTTGCAGATGTAACGCAGACCCGCGTTGCGCATCAGCGCGCCCGGCAGCAGCCCTGCCTCGCACAGGATCTGGAAGCCGTTGCAGATGCCCATGACAGGGCCTCCGGCTGCGGCAAACTTCTTCACAGAGGTCATCACCGGCGCAAAGCGCGCCAGCGCGCCCGTTCGCAGGTAATCGCCATAGGCAAAGCCGCCCGGCACCAGGATGGCATCGCAGCCCTGCAGGTCTTCCGAGGCGTGCCACAGGAACGTGACGGGTTGCCGCGCAACCCTGTCTACTACGTTGTAGGTGTCGTGGTCGCAGTTGGAGCCCGGAAAGACGAGCACGCCGATCTTCATAGCTACAGGGTACCGCGAACCGTGGTCAGTCATGGAAGGCGAGCCCGTATTCGCTTATGTTGCAAAAGCGCCGGAGACGCATCGAACAAAGGCGCGGTTTGTGGAGCGGACACGCATGAGAGAGCACTTACAAACAGCAGGCGAAGCCTTGATGGGATGGTGGCGGGCCACGACGCTGGACGCGCTCGCCGTGGGTGCGATGTGGTTTGTCGGCTTGTACTTCATCCACGTGCCGTGGGCACCGCTGTGGGCCCTGATCGGTGCTGTGTGTCAGTTCGTGCCGGGCATCGGCACGGCGTTGTCAGTGTGCGGTCCTGCTATCGCCGCATTCTTTGCGAGCATCGACACGGGTTATGACAAGCTGTGGTGGACGCTCGGCCTGTACGCCTTGATCGCAGTTGCGGACGGCCTGCTCATCCAGCCGCTGCTGCTCAAGCGGCAGACCCTGGTGCCGTGGTGGGCCGCGCTGCTCGGTCCGATCGTAGGTGGCATCCTGCTGCCGCCTTGGGGCGCGTTGCTTGCACCTCCGCTGCTTGCGGTTGTATTTGCGATCACGAAGAGGACCGATCGAGGCGGCGGAGATCGAACCGGGGAAAGAAGTAGTCTCTAGACCCAGGTCGTTCCCGCATTGTTCCCGAATCGCTTGCCGCCCTTTCAAGAGCATTTTACTGAGGTGTGGCGCGGCCTCTTGCGTCGCGCCTTCAGCGCTTGATCCGGATGTACCCAGACAACCAGGCCTTCGGCCTAGGCTGTCATATGACGGGTCTTCGGCCCTCACAGGCGGATGCCTGCAGCCTGTCAGTTCAGGGCCAAGGCTCCAGATAAACAGCCCTGGTCCCATGGAAGTGCTCGATAGGTTGCTCTGAGAGGCACGCGCCTGGCCGAAGGCCCAGGTAGGCTTGTATGCGGCTCAAGCTAATCCGAATTGCTACGTGCATGCGCCTTTATGACCCGGGGCCAACATGCGGCACAGCGCCAAAGGCCCGAGACATAACAGCCTGGGCCGAAGGCCCAGGTAGGGGAAATGAAAGCACGAGTGCTGAAGGC
The DNA here is from genome assembly GCA_964242065.1 of uncultured Terriglobus sp. Lineage (GTDB taxonomy): Bacteria > Acidobacteriota > Terriglobia > Terriglobales > Acidobacteriaceae > Terriglobus. The sequence goes on from CAXTBQ010000046.1 coordinate 13,532, forward strand.
GCGACACATAGAAGGTTGTGCACCGCAACGAAGAACCTCAAGTTCGGCGACTTAGCAACTGTATTTCTACCCGCCCAGCTTGTACTTCGACTCTGCCAACCGGAACAGCGGCCGCCACAACAGCCGGTTGATGGTGACCACCATCAGCGCCATGACGATGGTGGCCAGCAAGAGCACGGCAAACTGGCCGGAGTCAGTGGCCGCGCTGATCTGTTCGCCAAGGCCAAACGTGGTCATCGTGCGGCCTTTCAGACGAAAATACTCCGCAATGATGCTCGCATTCCAAGCGCCACCGGATGCCGTGATCAGTCCGGTCAGCAGGAAAGGAAAAATGCCCGGCAGGATGATGGTGCGCCAGCGCTGCACGGTACCGAAGCGGAAGAGGCGGGCCACCTCCTTCATGTCTGACGGTATCGCCATGGCACCTGCGATGACGTTGAACAGAACGTACCACTGCGTGCCCAGCAGCATAAGAAGAATGGCGGCAGTGCCCATACCCGCGCCGCTCTGCAGCAACAGCAACAGCAGCACCGGGAACAGTGCCGTGGCAGGCACGCTGGCTGCAACCTGCGCCAGCGGTTGAGCAAAGCGGGCCAGCCGCGGGTGCGATCCGATGGCAACGCCAACCGGCACGGTCCACGCGGTGGCAAGCAGCAGAGCGGCGGCGACCCGCAGCAACGTTGCGCCCGCTCCTTGAAGAATCCGCAGCAGTGCGTGAGCATCCAGGGTGCGCAGCAGGTGCAGGGCCTCCAGCGCCGCATAGGCCACGACGGCAAGCACGGCAGCATACACTGTTCCGCGCAGCACGCGAGAGGGTGATTTGCGGCGGGCCTCGTCATACTCCGGGTGTGTCGAGTGGTGCGCCGCACCACGGCGGTACAGCCGTTCCGCAAGCGGTGCAAAGGTCACGCGACCAAGCAAGCGCGCTGCGGAAGACTGCCGCACCATGTGCAGCAGCGGCGAGCGTATACGCTTATCGCTCTCCACCTGCTCGAACTTGAAGCGGTCGCTCCACGCGATGACCGGCCGCCAGACCAGTTGATCGGTGGCCACGATAATGGCAATCATCACAAACAATCCCCAGAGGATTGCGCTGGTGTTGCCCTCGCTGGCGGCGGTCTGCAGGTAACTGCCCAGCCCGGGCAGGCGAAAGTCGCGCGGGCCCAGCACAAACATTTCGCAAGCCATCAGAAAGAACCAGCCGCCTGCCACGGACACCATGGAGTTCCAAATCAACCCGATGGCTGCATAGGGCAGTTCCAACTGAAACAGTCGCTGCGCACGGGAAAAGCCATAGATGGTGCTGGCTTCCGTCAGTTCACGCGGCAGGCTCTTCAGCGACGAGTAGAACGAGAACGCCATGTTCCACACCTGACCGGTAAAGATCAGCACAATGGCGCCAAGCTCCAGGCCCAGCTGGTGCGCTTTGAACACGGCTGTCATCGCCAACATGACCCCGGGCAAAAAGCTCAGGACCGGGATGGACTGCAGGATGTCCAGCGCGGCAATCATCAGCCCTTCCAGCCGGCGGCTGTATGCGGCCACGTAGCCGTAGCCCACCGCGAAAACCAGGCTCAGCAGGTACGCGAGCCCCATCCGCACCGCGGAGTACAGCGCATAGCGCGGCAACGACCATGGTGAGAGCGAAAGTACGACGTTGGGCTGGGGCTGCCCCAGCCAAAGCCGGGCAACCTGCACGATGCCATAGAACGCTGCCAGCCCCATGCATGCGACCACAAGGTCGAGCACGACGGGCCACGAGCGGCGAAGCACCTGGCTGCGGGCAAACGTCTGCGGCACGCCAAGTTCGCCGCGGGAACGAAATGCGCTGAAGCGGTCCGGCAGCATCTTCATCGGGCAGCCTCCCGCAGGTTGCGGCTCATCCCGTCTGCTCCGTCAGCAGTTCCGCCGTGCGGTGGGTCGGCAGAATGAATCGCCTGCGTGCGGCGTCAAAATCGAACAGCTCCGCATAGCGGCCCCAGTTCACAGCGGTCTCCAACTGGCGCAGAGTTTCCTCTTCGCTGAATTGCTCGTCCAGCATGTCGTGGAAGAACTCCTCGGGCACGCTGCCGTCGCTCTTGGATTCCAGCGCGCGCATAATCTGGCGCAGGAGCAGCACGTTCTCCACGGCGGCTTCGCGGAAAACCTCCTTCTGCCGGAGGATCTCAGCGTTTGCATATTCCGCCCCGGTCGGCGTAAGTGCCGCGTCCCCTTCGGTCACGGAGAGAAAGCCGAGCAGGGAAGCCGCGTCCACAATGGGCAGCAGATCATCGATTTCGAAGGCAAGGTCGTCCGCCAGCCGGTAGATGTCTGCTTTGCCGCTGTGGTCCAGCATCAGTTCCAGCAGGCCGGCAATGCCGCCCGGACGCGCGTGCGGCAGCATCTGGTAACGCATGAGCCGCTGATCGCGAACGAGCTTGCCGCCGGCGGTGCGCGGCAGCGCGGGCGGCTGCGCGTCCGGCTGGGTCAGCACCTTGTAGATGTAGTCCACCAACTGGGTAAACGCGCCGGCCTTGCGGTCTCGCGGGTGCTTGAGCGCCACGCGAAAATCGGTGCGCACGTGACCGGGGTTGCGGCCCAGCACGATGATGCGGTCCGCCAGCAGCACCGCTTCTTCAATGTTGTGTGTCACGATGAAAATGGATCGCGTGGGCATGGTCTTGTTCTGCCACAACTCCAGCAACTCGGACCGCAGATTCTCCGCCGTGAGTACGTCCAGCGCGGAAAACGGCTCATCCATAAAAAGCACTTCCGGCTCCACGACCAGGGCCCGCGCGAAGCCGACACGTTGCCGCATGCCGCCCGAGAGTTCCTTTGGGTAGGCCTGCTGGAAGCCGTCCAGGCCCACCGTATCCAGCATTTTCATGGCGCGGCGGCGGCGCTCCGCCGCTTCCACGCCGCGCGCCTGCAGCGGTGCTTCCACGTTCTCCAGCACGGTGAGCCAGGGGAACAGCGCAAAGCTCTGGAACACAATGGAGACGTTGATGTCCGCGCTGCCAATGGGCTGCTCATGCCAAAACACCTGACCGTCAGACGGTAGGGAGAGCCCGGTCAGCATCCGCAGAAGCGTCGACTTGCCGGAGCCGGAGGGCCCCAGCAGTGCAACAATTTCGCCCGGCACAATCGACAGGTCCGTGGGCGAGATGACCTGGATGCGGTTCTCGCTCGGCTGCGCGTAGTACTTCTCGACGCGCTCTGCGCGAATGATTGCCTGGGGCATGCCTTTTCCCGATCGCGATGCAAGATGTTGCGTGGCAGAGGGTGCGGCTGCACTGCGGCAGGCCGCGGGTACGAGCAGCGTATCATCTCACGCCATACGCCTCGTAAATGCCCCTGCTTTACTTGCACAGGGGTAAGCGGCTGCGATAGAACAGTGAGAGATATGACAACGAACTCAACCAAGCCCCGCGTCCTGGTCGCGGACGATGAGCAGGTGATTGCAAATACACTTGCCATAATTTTGAATCAGGCGGGTTTTGAAGCACGCGCTGTGTACTCCGGTGAGAACGCGGTGGAAAGCCTGGATGAGTTCAAGCCCAACATGCTGATCTCTGACGTGATTATGACCGGGATGACCGGCATCGAAGCTGCCATTAAGGTCCGTGCCAAGCTCCCGGATTGCAAGATCCTGCTGTTCAGCGGCCAGGCTGCAACGGCCGATCTGCTGGAAAAGGCTCGCGCACAAGGTCATGAATTTGAAATTCTTGCCAAGCCCGTGCACCCCACGGATCTCCTGGCCAAGCTCCGCAGCTAGAAAGCTCCGGTCTCGCCGGCTGTCCCAGGCTATGGCTCTCTCTGCTCTTGCGCGATCTGCCGCAGCTCGCGCGTTTTGATCACGATCAGGTACTCGTAGAAGCTCTGCAGCGTGGCGTAGGTCAGGCCGGCATAGCCATCGAGCACGGCGCCGCGCACAAACATCATGTAGCACCACTTGAGCAAAGGGCGCAGCGGCAGCCGAAAGAAGATCGCTTTCTGTGCCGCTCGACGAACGGCACGGTCCCCATGCACCAGTGCGTTCCTGACGGACGCCTGCTCCACCGCGGCGCCGCTGCTGACCATACGCGCCTCCATGGTGGAGTACACATTGTGCTTGGCCACCCAATGTGTCATCCCCTTGGAAAAGGGGAAGTGGTTCAGCGGGGCGCGCAACTCCACGATGGAGCCGTCCACTTCCAACACCTCATTCACCTCCCGAACATACCGCGCCCGGCCCCGCCGCACCAGTCGTGTGTAGTACGGGGTAATCTGGGCGTGCTTCAGCCATGTTCCCCACAGGTAGTCATGGCGCCGCAGCCGGAACGCCGCCACTTCCGGACCGGCGGTTTCGACCGCGTGCTGCATCTCCGCCGCGAGTTCTGGCGTGGGCCGTTCGTCCGCATCCAGGATCAGCAGCCAGGCATGGCGGAACGCCGGCTGTGTCAGCGAAGCGTTTCGTTGTGCGGCATAGTTGTCAAAGGCTCGTTCCTGTACCTTCGCGCCCATCGCGGATGCGATTCCCTGGGTTCCGTCCGTGCTGAAGGAATCGAACACGTGCACATCATCGGAAAACGCCACGCTCTCGATCGCGCCGCGGATGTCAGAGGCTTCGTTCCTGGTGAGGATGACAACGGAGATCACGCCGTTCGCTCCTCCTCCGGCACGTCATCATGTGCACGCCTGCGCGGCCGGATGGCGACGGCCGGGTTGCCACCATACACCGTCCAGGCATCCAGTGATTTCGTCGCGACTGCCCCTAACCCGAGAACCGCGCCTTCGCCCACATTCACACCCGGCCCAACCGAAGCGCGAGCGCAAATCCAGCAAAAAGCTCCAAAGCGCATCTCGTACGCCAGCAGCGGAAAGTCAGACCGGTTGTAGTCGTGCGTGGCACCGCAGAGATAGGCGTTCTGCGACACGATCGCATGCGATTCAAAGTGCATGGGCGCGGGATTATAGATCTCCGCGCCATTTGCGGCGGTGACCTGGTCGGCACATCGCAGGTTCCACGGCGCCCAAATCTTTGAGCCAGGATAGAAGTGGCACGAGCGGCCCAACCGGGCACCAAAGCACCGCAGCAGAAAGCTTCTCCACGCATGCAGCGGCACCGGCGAGGTCCTGTAGAGCAGCAGGTGGACCACCTGCCACAGCAACCGGGAGAGCCTGTTCCCAACAGAGAAAGAAGGCCTGAGGTATGGATCGGCGACATCCTCGGCCAACCCCTGCGCGGAGGAGTCGTACCCCGCCGTCCGCGCCATTAGCGCGACTCCTTGCCGAGCAAAGCATCCGCAAACAGCGCATCGATGGTGCGGGCACTTTGCGCAAGATTGAAGTGGCGTTGAAAGCTGCTGAGAGCGGCAGCGCCCATGGCCTCGCGCCGATCTCCCGGCAGAGAGAGCCAGCGGCGCAGCATTCGCTCAGTGCCTGCAAGGGTGTCGTTCTCGATCAGTGCGCAGCCATCTTCCGAGATTGTGGCCGAAAGGTTCACTTGGTCTGAAAGCAGTACAGGACGGCCGCAGGCCAGCGCCTCTGCCACGGCAATGCCGAAGTTCTCCTGGTGCGATGGCAAAACGAATGCTTCCGACGCGTAAAAGGCCCCCCACTTCGGCGCTCCCCGCAGGATGCCCGGCCAGTGGATTCGTTCCGCGAGCCCCTTGCGCTGCGCCAGCGCCTGCAACTCCGTGCCCCAGGCGTCACGATCCGGGCCGGCCATGAGCAAGTGCAAGTCCCCGTCTTCTTCAGCGACTGCACAGAAGGCCTGCACTAACAGGTCGCAGCCCTTCTTTGGGTCGATACGGCCCAGGAACAGGAGAAAGCGCTTGCCGCGCAGCGCAGGCACCGCCTCATGAAACTGCGCGACCAGAGTGTCCCGGCTCTCAGCGGGGAGCTGGATACCGTACGGCACGATCGCAGACTTCCACGACGAGAACGCAAAGCTTTGCTTGGCGAGTTCGCGCTCGGTCTCCGTGGTGAACAGCACCCGGTATGCCCTCCGCAACACCCAGAACTCGATGGGGTACCAGTACAGCACCTTTTTCAGGTGTTTCAAAGGAAATCGCCGCTTGAAGTAGGGGTCGAGCATGCCGTGTGCAAACACCATGTATGGTGTTGTGCGGCCAGCCGCAAGCATGGTGGCAAGGCCGCAGTACTGCCACATGCCGTTCAGCAGAAACCCGTGGAAGCGCTTCCGGTGAGTGCGCAACCATTGGTACAGGTTGCGATGAAAGCCGTACACGCTGCTGATAGGACCGATGCCGTGCGCAACGAACGGCAGGTTCTGCAGGCAGGGCGCGTCGGGCGCATCCAGCGTCACCACCTCACCCGTAAGGCCCTGCCCGGTCTGCGACAGCAGCAGGCGCACGCCTTCCGCCGGGCCGCCCGCCGCGGGATCCAGCGTGCTGATGATGTGCAGAATGTGCATACGCTAACGGCTCACCGTCGCGGAAGTACCCTCTGCGTTGCCGGAGACAAAGTGCAGCGCCGTGCGGATGCCCATCACGTCCTCGCGGTAGCTCCACCCGGCGATAATCTCTCGGCTCACCGCGCCCATGGCGGCTGCGCGTCCCGGCACTAGCACAGCCGTAAGCGCATCGCGGAGTGCGGAAACATCGCCTGCATCGTAGACAAAGCCGTTCTCGCCGTTGCGTAGCAGGTCCACCGCGCATCCGGCATCGTGCGTGACAATCACGGGCAGGCCGCACGCCATGGCTTCATTGGTAATCAGGCCCCAGGCTTCATGCCGCGATGGCAGCACGAACACGGTACTCAGATCGAAGAGGCGAGGCAGTTCGCTCTGGTTGCGAAAGCCCGCAAACACAATGCTGCGATTGCCGCTTTCAGCCGCGCGCTGCTCCAATGAGGCACGCATCTCGCCGTCGCCCACGATCAGCAGGTACGCTTCGGGCGAGTCTGTGCTGCGCGGCAACTGCAGAAATGCTTCGAGCAGGTGGTCGCAATGCTTGCGCTGCTGCAGCTTGGAAGCGAACAGGATCACGGGTCTGCCGGGCTCGATGCCGAGTTCACGTTGCAGCTCCGCGCGCGCGCCCTGCGCAAGCGAACTGCGCCGCCCGAAGTAGTCGTTGTCCACGGTGTACGGCACGGGAAAGGCCGGAAAGCTTCTGCCGAAATAGTGGGCCCAGTACTCGCGGTTGCGTGTGCCGATCGGCAGCACGGCACTGACAAACCACTTCAGCAACCCGAAGAAAATTTTCTTCAGCAGCAGCGTTGCACGGGAGCGGTTGCGATCCTGCAACCATGATTCGGCACGCAGCAGCACCGGCAAACCAAGCGCCTTGGCGGCCAGCATGGCGTGTAGCGTGTTCACGGAGTTGTAGCCGTGGATCCAAACCGCGTCAAAGGGCTTGCCGTTCAAGCCGCGGCTCAGATGCCGAAAGAAGCCATGGGACACGGGTCGCGTCGGGCTGGGACTGCTGGTCTCGCGAACGCGGGGCAGTACAACCGAGCGGTAGCCCTCCATCAGCGGGACGTCCCAGTGCACCGCTGTACCAAACCCGGCATCCTGGTACCCCCGCGCGGAAAAGTCTGAGCAGAACAGAACCAGCAGGTCAATGTCAGGCTGTGCCGCCAGCAGCCGGAGCATTCCTGCCTGGTACTGAATGGGATGGCTGACCACATACGCCAGCCGGAACTTTCGCGCAGTTCCATCGATCTGCATGCTGCTCAAGGGCTCTCCTGCTCCGCAGAGGATCTATCGCGTAGACGTAACGCTGACGTAAGCCAGCGCGAGCGCGATCGCGGTTGAGATGCCGCCATTGCGAATGGCACTCTTGAGAGCACTGGTGGGTACCAGCAGAATGTCATCGGTCTGCAGAGGGATATCCTCTGCCTTGCCGTCCATGATCTTCTTCAATGGGATGTTCATTGCCGTGCGCTTGCCTGCGGTAAAGCGGATCAGTTGCGAATCGTTCGGCTTTGCCGCAAAATTTGTGCCGCCGGCGGAGCTCAGCGCCTGCAGCACAGTCGTTGGCACCGATCCACTCAGCTGCGTGGGCCCCGGTTTATTCACCGCGCCCACCACGTAGAAAAAGCCCACCTGGCCCACCACGATGGTGTCTCCGGCAAAAATCGGGATGTTGCCTGCGCTGTTGTGTGCGGGATCGTTGCCCACATCCACCACGATGGGCTCGCCCAGGCCGGGACGTTGAATGTTCAGCACCGTACTTGCGGTCGCAGGCAGGCCGCCCACCCTGGAAAGAACGTCGTAGAGCCGCATGTGTCCAACAACCGCGACCGACCCCTTCACCGCACCGATGATGGTAGCAACGTGACCGGGTGCTTCCGTCACTTCCACCTCGACCTGCGCATTATGAAAGGTCTGTTCCTGTTCAAAGCGCGCGGCGATGGCTGCTTCAGCCTCTTTGAGCGAAAGGCCCTGCACCTGGATGATGCCTGCCAGGTTCAGACGAATGGAACCGTCCAGCGAAACGCGCTCTGTGTCGTTGTACGGGGGCAGCACCCCATACACGTTGACCCGCAAGAGGTCGCCCGCCATGAGACGCATCTCACGGTCGGGCGGAAAGAGGATCGCAGGATCGGTGGTCAGCGGCTGACGCACATTCAGGCCGGGCGCCGCCACGGGTGCGGTACCGGTAAACTGTGCCTCTACTCCCCGGCAGACGCAGAAAACAAACAGCAGAGCGACACACAAAAAGCGACGTGTGGACCTCATACGTGTCCCTTTCCGCTGCGGTCTCCCGCGTTGCCCGATTCACTTTCCCAAGTTTCGGAGTCGATGTTGGAGTAGCTATAACCCGAGTAGCCGTAATAGCCGTAGTATTCCGGCGCCGTGATGTCCACCGAGTTGAGAACCACACCGGTAAGCGGCGCGCCCGAGCGGCCCAGCAGTTCGCGCGCGCGGCGCACCACGTTACGGCTGCTCTTGCCAAAGCGGACAACCAGCACCACCGAGTCAGCGTATCGCGCCAGGATGATGCCGTCCGTGACCGACAGGATGGGCGGCGTGTCTATAATGATGTGCGTGTACATGCCTTCGCACTGCTTGAGCAGGTTCTGCATCACCTCAGAAGACAGCATTTCCGTGGGGAACGGCGGTACCGGGCCGCTGCAGAGCACGTCGAGGTTCGGCACCTCCGGGATCGTGCGAACAGCCTCTAGCAGCGTGCTGCCGCCTGAGAGCACGGTCGAAAGACCGATGCGGCCGTTCAGGCCGAAGCGGTGATGCACGTTCGGACGGCGCAGATCGCCGTCGATCAGCAACACCCGGGCCGCGCTCTGCGCAAGGATGACTGCAAGATTGGTGGAAACCGTCGTCTTGCCTTCTGTTGGAGTGGAACTTGTCAGCACGATCAGCTTCGGCGACTTACCGGTGCGCGCCAGCAGCAGAGAAGTCCGTAGCGAACGAAACGCCTCAGAGAATTGCGATTTTGAGGTGGCCAGCACGCCAAGATTGCTGCGGGCGACGCTGACAGCGGCACCCTCTTCGACGCCTGCCCGGCGCACGCGCGGAATGATGGAGAGCGAAGGCAGTTGTGTAATGCGCTCAAGCTCGGCAATGCTGCGGATGCCGGTATCGAGGCTTTCCAGCAGGAACGCGAGGATCAGGCCCGCAATCAGGCCCACCGCTACCGTCTTGATCAGGATGCTTGACCGTGAGGCCGTGGTAATGCTGGCCGGCCGGTATGCCGGGTCCACCACATCAATTTCCAGCGAGTCCAACCCTGCCTGCACGCTGGCCGCCCGAAGCCGCGAAAGCAGGCTCTCATACAGCGTGCGATTGGCTTCATAGTCCCGCTGGCGCAGGGTGTACTCCACCAGGTCGTTGCGCAGCTTGAAGGCGTCGTTCTTCTGTTCGACAAGTGCGCTGCTTGTCTGCCGCTCGTTGGCCTGCGCGGCGACCAGAGCCTGTTTAGATTCTGTCAGGAGCCTGGTTTGCTCTGTCTGCAGCTCGTGCTCTGTTTCACGCAGGTGCGCCTGCAGCGCCAGGATCTCCGGGTTCTTCGGGCCCAGTGTCACACTGTCCTGCGCAATGGTCGCGCGTGTGGTGGCAGCATCGTTCCGTAGACGCGAAAGCTGTGACTGGCCGCCGGCTACGTCCAGGTTGCTCTCAAGCAGGTTCGGATCAGAGTTGCTCAGGACGCGATAGCGTGACTCTGCCAGGATGCGGTCCACCTTGGCCTTGCCTGCCGCGGAGACCAGCGCATCCACTGACGCTGCGCTCTCTGTGGTGGGCTTCGTGCCTTCAAAGCTCAGGCCCAGAACGCCGAGGCGCTTCTGCAGATCGATCAACTGCTCCTGGGAGCTTTCCACCTGCTGCTTCAGGTCGTCCAGCTGACTCTGCAGCCACTGCGACACTCGCTGCGTGGACTGGAATCGCGACTCGTAGGAGCGCTGCTGAAACGCGTTGATGATGTGGTTCACAATGTCCGCGGCTAACTGCGCCTTTGCGGTGACGCAGGTGATGCGAATAATCTGCGTGCGCGGCACCAGGGAGACACTTACCGCCGCGTTCATGCGGCCCAGCACGCCAAAGCGCACCGCAGGATCGTTCAGGTCTAAAAAGCGTCGCGGCGCGCGCGGATCGAACCCCATGAAATCAGGATTGTTCTGGAGGTTCATTTCGCGAGCGACACTGAGCAAGACAGAATCGCTCGTGATCACGAGCACAGAAGTTTCCAGTTGATTATCCTGCTGGCCCGAGACCACAGCGTTTACACTGTATTCACTGGCGGTACTGGAGTTCCGCACCAGGATACGACCCACGGCCGTGTAGAGAATCGGCTGTGTGGACGACTTGTAAATGCCATAGAGCAGCCCAAGCAAAACGCAGACAATCAGGATCCACAAGCGCTTGCGAAGAACTGCAATGGCTTCAAGCAGCGGACTGTCATCCCCGCTGGCACCAGGCGCAAATTCATTGGTCGCTAAGTTGCCCGGCTGTATCTTGTCGTCTTCAGGCTGCATCTTTGTCAAAGTGTAACTGACAGGCCGGTCACACAAATGGATATCATCCTGTTCCGCAGAGGGAAGTGAGCAGCGAAGCTTGGTGTCCTGCAGCGATTTGCGCCATGCACCGCGGAGACCGCTGGTTTACTCTTTCCCTATGAGCAAGAGTGTTGAAATTGCTGTAGTCGGCTCCGGCTATGTGGGTCTTGTTGCGGCTGTTTGCTTTGCGGAGATGGGCCATCAGGTTACGTGCGTGGACAACGATCCGCGCAAGGTCGCGGCACTGCAGGGCGGTGATTCGCTCATTCACGAAGAGCACCTGCCCGAGTTGCTGCAGCGGTATCGTAATACCAAAGTTACGTTCACCACGGACCTGGGCACGGCAACCGCAAAGGCGGCAGCCATCTTCATTGCCGTGGGTACGCCGCAGTCCGAGACCGGCGATGCGGATCTTTCCTACGTGGAAGCCGTGGCCTGCGAGATCGCGCGGCATCTCGACAGCTACAAAGTCATCGTAGAGAAGAGCACGGTCCCGGTCTACACCAACGAGTGGATTCGCCGCTCCATTGAGCGTAACGGCGTGGATCGCAGAATGTTCGATGTAGTGTCAAACCCCGAGTTTCTGCGCGAAGGCTCTGCTGTGTCTGACTTCCTGCACCCGGACCGCATCGTGGTGGGCGCGGACAGTGAGCGCGCCGCGGAAGTGCTGCAGGCCATCTATGCACCGCTCACCGATGGTTCGTACTACGACCAGCAGAACATCATCCCGGGCCGCTTCACCCGTGCAGAACCGCCGCCGCTGCTGCTGACCTCCACCAAGAGCGCAGAGATCATCAAGCATGCCTCCAATGCGTTCCTTGCTCTCAAAATCTCCTTCATCAATGCGGTCGCCAACCTGTGCGAGGCCACGGATGCGAACGTGCAGCAAGTAGCGCAAGGCATGGGACTGGATAGCCGCATCGGCCCCAAGTTTTTGCGGCCGGGTATCGGCTATGGCGGCTCCTGCTTCCCCAAGGATGTGGCTGCGTTCCGCTCGGTGGCCGACCAGATGGGCGTTGACTTCACCCTGCTCACTGAAGTGGAAAAGATCAACGCAACGCAGAAAAAAAGATTTCTCTCGAAGGTTCGCTCTGCCCTGTGGACGCTGCGCGGCAAGCGGCTTGGCGTGCTTGGGCTCGCGTTTAAAGGCGATACGGATGATATCCGTGACAGCCCCGCCATCGAAATGGTGAAGATGCTGTTGGGCGAGGGCTGCTCCATCCGCGCCTTTGATCCGGCAGGCATGGAGCGCAGCCAGGCGACGCTGCCGGCGGGTGACAAGCTGCGGTATGTGGCCGACGAGTACGCCGCCGCGGAAGATGCCGATGCGCTGCTGATCCTGACCGACTGGCCGCAGTTCTCCTCGCTTGACCTCCATCGACTGCGGACCGCGCTGCGCTACCCCATCCTCGTGGACGGTCGCAACATGTTCGAGCCGGCCACGGTGGCCAAGGCGGGCCTGACCTACTACAGCGTGGGCC
>CAXTBQ010000047.1:0-13649 GCA_964242065.1 uncultured Terriglobus sp.
TGACAGGCCTGCCGAACCTCGACTTCAATGGCGAAGACGGCATTGCGGGTGGAACAGGCCAGCGTGGCGGCCGCGGCGGCAACGGTGGCAGTGGGTCTGGCGGCAAGCGCATCTGGTTCTTCGGTTGGCACTGCACTTCTGACCCGGGTGACGGAGGGGATGGCGGTGACGGCGGCCGTGGCGGCGATGGTGGCCGTGGCGGCAGCGGAGGCAACGCGGGATCGATCAGCATCGGGGTACTCAGCGGAACGCTGGCCGGAACAGTCGCGAATAAGAGCTTCAAGATCAAGAACCAGGGAGGCCGTCCCGCGTCAGGCGGTTCCGGCGGCCAGGGTGGCGCTGGGGGAGTAGGCGGCCGCAGCGGCAACGGTGAAACCTGCACCAGCGCAAAGAACGGTCACAACGGTGCGCAGGGGCAGCCCGGTGCCCAAGGCCCCACGGGTTTCCTCAACGGCAACGATGCCACCACCACCTTCTTTGAGTTCACGGAAGCCGCCTGGGACGACCTGATGACTCGCCCATGGATTACGGCTATCAACCCGCCGGAGGCGTTTGCGGGCGATACCCTCACCATCCACGGCAGTCGCTTTACCGCTGCGGATCATGCGGTTGTGGGCACCCAAACGCTCGCGCTGACCATCAACGCCGACCAGTCTGCCTCAGTGGCGTTGCCCGCTTCGCTGGGCGGAGGCGAGCAAAGTGTTTTTGTCCGCAGGGCAGATGGCATTGAAAGCAATCGGGTCAACCTCGGTATCAAGCCCCAACTCGATGCTTTCAATAGCCCGCTCAGCCAGGCAACACAGATCACATTGGCCGGCCACTCTTTCCTGGTCGGTGCTTCCGTGCTATTCAACGGCGACTCCATACCCGCCACGGTGGCGTCACCTACGAGCCTCACGTTTACCACGCCGGGTACAGGCGGTACAGGCAGCGCAGGCGGCAGCGTTGGCCTGCAGGTTCGCAATCCTGACGGGCGCGTGAGCAACGCCCGGCAGGCGATGCAGCCGCGAGTCCTGGAGGTGCCGTTCCGCTACGGCCAACACAATCTGAGCTTTCCAAATACCAACAAGGGCGTACCTGACTGGGGAACTTACGAGGACACCTTTGGCGCAGTCGAGGTGATGCACGAACTGCTCGATCCGCTCTTCGGCCATCCAATTCTTACTGCTGCCTATTACGAGTTCTACAAGTACTTCCTGAAGGGCACAGGCAATGGCGGCCTGGCCACGGGATTTTGCACGTCACTCGCCAGCCTTGTCGCAGACCGGTTCTGGCAGGGCCTGACCAACACGCCTACAGTGCAACTGGCTGATGTGATCAAGATGCTCACCGGCGTACACGGCAAGCTCCTGAGCCGCCAGAGCCTGCTCACCTTTCACGCGCAGGGACGCGAGGGCATCAGCCGCGTGGAAGAGACCTACCGGGAAATCGAAGCCACGTTCCTGCGGGGCACTGACCGGCAGAACGCTCCGCTGCTGTTCTTCATCCCGGCGGGCGAGGTTTGGGATTCCGGTTACACGGACAAGCTATCGGATTCGCACTGCGTCATGCCTTACCGGTTCGTGTACCCAATCGGCCATGCCGCTCCGCAGCTTACCGCCGACTCCACTTCTACCCTGACGGATCCGGATGGCGTGGACCTGTACTGCTGGGACTGCAACCACCCGGCATCGCCTAACTGCAAGGTCCATTTCCGCCGCACCAACGGTGTCATCGGCTTTGACTACCTGCCTGACAGCAGTTCGCCCCAGTTCCGCTCTGAAGGGGGTATCACCCTGGGGATGATGCGGCATGGCGATTACATGCTGGCCGACCACGATCTGCCCTTCAGCGGCCCCTTCGGGCTCACCTCGTTCGTGCTTGAGTTCCTGCTCTCTCCCGCGGACCTTGAGGTGACCGACGCGAACGGCCTGCGAACGGGCAACTTCGCCGGAAAGCTCCTGTCAGAAATACCGGACAGCCACCCCGCTTACCTCATGAAGGGTCTTTACCTCCTGCCCGCAGCCACTGCGCTGTCACGAACGATCGTGGGAAGTGGCTCCGGCACGTACGACTTTCACTCGATTACGCCCGACGGAACGTCGGTCCTGCTGCAGGGTGTGAGCACGCAGGCTGGACATCGCGACGTGCTCTCGATCAGCGCGGACGCCACACAGATTCGTTTCACGCCCGCGGCGGATAAAACGTTTTCGCTCACTGTGGCCCGCATTGTGGACGGCCAGTCGCGGGCGCTGGCGGTTACAGGCTTAGGCGGAGGTCCTGCTACCGCAGTCGACATCACCATCGCGCCTGAAATGAGCATGGTTCGGATTGGAAACCGGGCAGTGGACCGCAATGTCAACGTGAGCGCGTTTGCTGTGGTCAAGGGCGGTGCACCGACAGATAAGAGCGTGGCCGGCGTGCCCCTGCCAACTGCCAACGACCTGACGCTCACCATCACCGACTGGGCGGCGCTGGATTTGCAGGCACAGGCCGTTCCCTTCTAGCAGGAGCGGCCTGAGGCGTTCATGCCTGCAGCAATCCGGCCTTGTCCATGCAGGCCATCAAGCCTTGCATGCTCCGCCGGGTTGACTGCTCGGCTGTTCCGCCGCCGTGCCAGTGTGTTTCGAGGCTGACTGCGTGTGAGTAGCCATCACGCTTGAGCGCTTTGAATTGCGCAGCCCAGTCAATCTTGCCGATGTCCACGGGCTGCCACTCCCATCCGCTCTTGGTTCCGAGAGCCAGCCTCACGTTCTTCGCGTGAATGTGGCCGATGCGTTCCTTGGGCAGCCGCTCGTAGTCGTCAGGGAATGGAACGTCTGTGGCGAAGGTGCCGGAGTTGCCCGGATCCCAGTTGAGCATCAGCGCGCGATTGGGCACGGCTTGCAGCGTGGCTAGAGCCTCTGCACCGCTGCCGGTATTGCAGGCCATTTCGTTTTCAAGCACCAGCACCAGGCCCTGCTTGCTGCACTTTGTCGCAGCTTCGTCCAGCTTGTGATTGATCTCCTTGCGGTACGGTGCGGGGTCGTCAAGACGCCAGAAATCGAAACAGCGAATGCGGTCTGTGCCAAAGAACTTTGCGACTTCGATGCAGCGGTCCAGCAGCGCGTCCTGATCGACTTCCGGTGCGGCAGGGTTCCGCCGCTTGGGGCTTTCCTTGGAAAGGGGCGCTCCGGGCAGGTCGCTCTTGAATAGCGGGCTGCCGATGTCCGTGACCTTGAGCTGGTACTTGGCGAGAATCTTTTTTGCCTCGCCAAGCTCGTCCTGTGACATGGTGTGCAGGCCCTTGCCGTTGATGTTGCGCAGTTCGATATAGTGCAACCCAAATTCGTTGGCGACGATGTGCGCTGCGTGGTCCAGGTCCGGCGAGATCTCATCGTTGATCACCGAGAGATGGAATGGGCAGGAAGCAGCAATCTGCTTCACCTGCGCCTGAAGCGTTCCCGGAAGAGTGATAGCGGCTGCGGAAGTAGCCGCAGTGCTGTAGAGAAACTCACGTCGATTCAGTTGCATCGCATCTCCATCCATTCGCAAAGCTGTTGAGCGGGCCGCCCTTCCACAGGCTGGCAGGCGGCCCAGGGCTGCTTATACCTTCGGCTCGAAGCCTTTGGCGTACTCAACCCGTTTGGTCATCGCCTGGGCTTCCTTGTCGCCCACGATCGCCCCGTTTGCGTCGATGTTCAGCGACCGCTTGGTAAAATAGGCAATGTTCGCGAAGTGCAGGGCAGTGACGGAGATGTTGCCCTGCGCCACCGGCTGGTGCAGCGCCTCGCCGTCGCGGATCGCCGCGATGAAGTTGCCGAAATGCTGGTCCGTGTGAACATCAATGCCGGCGCGGTCGGACGACGGTGCGGCGGTGGACTTGACGACCTTGGGCGACGACTCGAGCATGTGGTCCTTCTCGTCATAGACCTCCCATTCGCCGATGTCGATGACCATGGTGCCCTTGGTGCCGTGAATCGCAACGCCGCGGTCGCGGCCATAGGTCTTCTTGCCGCTGATGCAGGAACCCTTCCAGGTAATCATGGCGTCCGGGTACTCAAAGCCAACATCCAGGTTGTCGTAGAACTGCCAGTCGTCCTTGGCCTGGTAACGGCCACCGACTGCCGTCACGCGGCGCGGCAGGCCCACGCCCAGCGCCCACACGGCCACGTCCACCTCGTGCGTACCGTTGTTCAGCGTCTCGCCGGTACCCCACTTGCGGAACCAGTGCCAGTTGTACGGGTGCACGTTGTCCGTGTATGCCTGGCGTGGTGCCGGGCCCTGCCACAGGTCCCAGTCCAGCGTGGCCGGTACCGGGATCGGCTTGCCCACGCCGATGGGCTGGCGGGCCGTTGCGTACCAGGTTTCCGCCCAGTACGGCTTGCCGATCACGCCGGAACGCAGCTTCTCGATGGCCTCCATCACCGGCTTGGAAGACCGGCGCTGCGATCCCATCTGGCAGAGCTTGCCCGTCTTCTTCTGCGTCTCCACAAGCCAGATGCCTTCCTGCGGATTGTAGGCGCAGGGCTTTTCCACGTAGACGTGCTTGCCGGCCTGCATGCCCAGGATGCCCATGGGCGCATGCCAGTGGTCGGGCGTCGCAATCGTGATGGCGTCTACGTCTTTGTTCGCGAGCACATTGCGGAAGTCCTTCTCGCCCTTGGGAGAAGTACCCATCTTCGCGGTCGCTTCGGTGCAAAATTTGTCGAGGTAGCGGCTATCCACGTCGGCGACAGCGACGATCTGTGCGTTTTCCTTGTTGGCGTGGATCGCGGCAAGGTGCGCGTAGCCGCGGCTGCGAACGCCGATCACGGCAAAGTTAACGCGCCCGTTCGCGCCCAGGATGCGCGCATAGCTCTTGGCGCTGCTTACGGCAAAGGCAGCCGCGGTAGCGGCGGTGCCCTCAAGGAAACTGCGGCGGGTGGTCATGTCTCGCTCCTCAGGTGGCGTGCTCAGGGGCACAGGTCAAAAAGAAAGCAGCCGGTGAAGTCGAAGTCACCGGCTGCATGTTCAGCAATGCCGCGTGCGTAAAGCAGCGGGTTAGAACTGCAGCTTGACTGAAGCCTGCAGGCTGCGTCCGCCACCCACACCGTTGACCGAGCCCTGACCTGATCCGAGCGTACCGGTGATGTTGCCAAATGTGCTGCCGCCAGAGCCGGTGTTTGGCAAGGCGAACTGCGGCGTATTGCTTAGTTGGAACGCCTCGAAACGGGTTTCCAGGTTTGCCTCGCGGAACACAGGAAACTGTTTGAAGATAGTCAGGTTGTCCTGGATGTAACCCGGGCCGGTGAACTGGTTCCGCTGCGTGTTGCCCGGTACGCCCGCGCCGGTTGGTTGGGCGAACGAAGCTGGATCGAAGTAAGCGATACCAAGGGCGCTGTGCCCCGGAACTTTTCGGAACGGCGCGACAAGGTTCGCAGTTTGCGTCACGCCCGGTGTTCTAAGAGCGGTGCCGCTGGCCGTAACGGTAAATGGCAAACCAGAAACAACGGAGAGGATGCCGGAAAGCTTCCAGCCGCCAAGCACGTACTGGCTTACGCCGGAGCTCAAGTACCGGTGTCCGCGGCCTACCGGCAGCTCATACGTGAAGCTGTTTTCAAAGTTCAGATTGCGGTCGAAATCAGCGCGAGCATAGTTGCGTCGCGGCTGCGCATAAAAGAGCAAGCCACCGTCATCACCCGACTGGTAGTTGAGTGCGCGATCCCATGTGAAGGCCGTGGTGAAGCCGAACCCGTGAGAAAAGCGCTTATTTAGTTGCGCCTGCAGCGACTGGTAGTTCGATGAGAAACCAAGGAACTGTGCGGTTGCTGCTGCAGTCCTACCGTACGCGATGTTTAGCGGCTCACTGGCAGTGTCCCCGCCCAAAAAGGTAGGAAGGTTGATGTTCTGAGCCACCGGCTGGTGAACGCCATGATTTGCGACATACGCCAATTGAAACGTCAGGTCATAAGGCAGTGCCTGCTGCACGGCGACGTTCCAACTCATGACATAGGGGTTGTAAAAGTTTTTGGGGATGATCGTGTAGGACTGTGAAGTCAGCTGTTTGCCGGTCACGGTCTGGTTTTCGATCTGGATGATTCCGGTGCTCGGAATGTTGACTGGAATAGGCGCTGGAAAACCTTTCTGGAAGGTTGCCACGGTTCCGTCAGACAGCAGAGCCGCTCCGCCGGTGCTGTTCGCCGGCTGGTAGCTATTGTTTGCCCTTACCGGATAGTTGTAGGCGTAGGTGTTATCCGGATAGGGCAGGTAGCTCATGCCGAAGCCGGCACGCACCACCGTGTTATCGGTTGCGCGAAAGGAAAGGCCTGTGCGTGGTGCAAAGTAGCCGTAGCGAGTGGTCAGGCCCAGGTTGCTTGGGTTATTGCCAACTCCGGCAAGCACCAGTTGATTGGTCGTGGGGTCGTAATTGGAGAAGCCACCAGCCACACGCGGCACAGCGGGAGGATAAAACTCCCAGCGCACGCCAAGATCCAGGGTGAGCCGCTGGTTGACCTGCCACTTGTCCGACACGAAGCCGAAGACCCACGTCTGCCGGTAGGCCGGAAAGAACGTACCAAGATCGCGGCCCGCAACGCTGGGAACATCCAAGAGGAAGCTGGCAATATTGTTCGCCACGTTGTTGGTTGCGCCCGGTACCGATGTCTGCGCCGTGTCAAAGGTGTAGGCACCGCGTGGGCTGTAGGTCTGGAATTGCAACAAGTCATCGCGAACCCGGCGAACGTCCGCGCCGAACTTGATGCTGTGGTTCTTGAGCGTTTTTGTCCAGTTGTTTACAAAATCGATGTTTGCTTCGCCTCGAATCCAGGGAACCGATGCGGAATAGCCGAACTGCGGGTTTGAGAAGCCGCCGTTGATGGTGATGCCGACCTGGCCGGTTGTTGTTTGGTTACCGCCAATGTTGACGCCCGGAATGCCTGCGGTTGTTGCGTCGTTTGAGCCGTAGTCACTTGGCTGGGCATTGTTACGGAGGTGAGCGACACCGACGCGAACTTCTGTAAACAGGGTGTTGCTGAAGCTGTGTTCAAGGTTGGCACCGGTGCTGTAAGCCGTTTGCACACCGACACCCTGAAACCCGCCACCCGCGGGTCCGCCGAGGAACGAACCAAACGCGGGAGCCTGGAAGGTATTCACACGTTGCCATGAGAAGCGGCCGCTCAGGTGGTCCTTCTGCGTGACGGTGTAATCGGCCTTAATGTCATAGCTATTGGTGTTCTTACTGAACGGCAAATTGACAAGGTAGTTGTTTGTCGGTGCCAGTAGATTGGTAACGTTCGCGTTGGGCTTTGGCAGGGCGCGAAGCAGCGCAAGCGAAACAGGATTCACCCGGCTGATCGGAATTTGGTTGTTCGCAAAGGGAGTGCGTCCTGCGCCCGAGGCGGCGCCTGTCGCGGGGTCATAAATCTGGCCCTGCACGACACCGTTTACCGTGCGGAGCGGGCCGCTGATATCGATGAAGCCGTTGCCATTGTCGGTGTACCACTGCTGCGGTACCACGGTGAAGGTGTTGGAGATGGCCTCCCGGTCCGTGGTGCGCAGGTAATCGCCAAACAGGAAGAGCCTGTCCTTGATCAGGGCTCCGCCAAGGCTGCCGCCAAAGTAGTTGTAAGCCAGATGGCCTAGCGGCCCACCGAAATAGGAACGCGCGTTGGTTGCGTTGTTCTGGATGAACTCGAAGGCCGAACCATGCACCGCATTGGTGCCGGAGCGCAGGGTCACATTGGTGACGGCACCAATCGCCCGGCCCAACTCCGCATCGAAGTTGTTGGTGGACACGTCGACAGACTGGATCGCTTCCGCAGGCGGGATGATGATCTGCAGCAGCCCCGTGCGCTCGTCATCGTCAATGCCTTCAATCTGGTAGAGATTGCCCATGCGTGGAATGCCGTTGGCGCGGGTTTGGATCGCTCCCTGGGCATTGAAGAACTGCGAATGCTCAAAGGTTGCGGGCTGGGTGCCTGGAACCAGGTTTAACAGCGATTGGAAGTTGCGGTTCGTGCCTAGCGGCAGGTCAGCGACGGCCTGGCGTTCGATCTTCGTGCTGATGTCGGCGCGGTCCGTTTGCAGAACCGGCGGCGCGGTGGAGATGGTGACTTCCTCAGAAGTTGAACCCAACACCAGCGTCGCGTCGATGCGGGTGGAACTATTGCTGGTCAGGTCGATGTTGGAGTGAGTCTCGCGCTTGAAGCCGCTGGCCTCCACCGTTACGGTGTATTGACCCGGCTGCAAACCAGGGACAAGATAGTTTCCACTCTCATTGGTGGTGAACTTCTGCACCTGTCCGGTCTGTGTCGCGGTGATAGTGATCTGTGCGTTCGGTACCGCCGCGCCACTGGCGTCTGTCACCGTTCCCAGCAGCGTTCCACTCACAGCTTGGGCCAGTGCCGCCACGGGCAGGGTAACGCATGCAGCTGCCAGGCTCGCAGCCCGGAGCATCCTGAAATTCATTGTTGCCTCCACAAAATGCATGTGGACGCAGACGTCGCACAGTGCAAGGCGAACAATAGGCTGACGCGCAAAGGGCTGTCAACGGCAGGTTTCTTAACGGTAGTGACGCGGTAGGAACCCGTTTCACAAGAGATCGCCGTGGAGAAACGCTGCCCGCCTCATGCGATCAGCGCGGCGGTTCAGCCCTGCGGGTAGAAAAAACGCTCTATCGCGGCCCAGTTTTCCATGCGCCGCCATTCCGTGGCGTACCGGTTGTGCGGCGCAGAGAACAAGAGCCCTTTGCCCCGGAACGCGCGCAGCTGGCGCGGGTTGTCGTCAATGAGGTAGTCCGTGTTCAGGATGGATTTCTCGCCGCAGAACACCATGTGCGAGGGGCGAATGAAAGGGAAATGTTCGCCCATCCAGCGGAACTTTGCCATGAAGCTCTTCGGTACTTCCATGGCAGCGGAGGCCACATAGATGTCGTGGTCGCGTTGCATACGCTCCAGTACACGCTGTGCGTTTGGCATTACGGGCAGGTCCGCAAAGAAATCCGGGTCGTCCAAGTACGCCGTTAGCGGTTCCTGGTGTTCTTCCGGCACGCACTGCCACAGCCATTTGCCATCCAGATCTTCAGGCCGCAGCGTTGCACCGAAATCCTGGTTGTAACGACGGATGTGCTCGGCTACTGTGTCCGCCATGACCTCGTCCATGTCGACCGCAATGCGCGCCATCCTTCTGACCCTAGCACGGCCTGCCGCTCTCCGGCCTCAAGCTGGCCGGTTGACGGGGTGAACCTGTGCGATTGCCTGCCCAAACACCAAGAGGTGGCCTCCTGGCGTCCTCAACAGCAATTCGCGCTGACCCCACGGCTGGTCCACCGGACCTGCAACGTCGGCGGACGGCAGGTCGGCGAGTTTGGGCCGCAGCTCCGCCAGCAGATCCTCCATGGTTTCAATGTCGATGTAACAGCTGTACTCGTGGTATCTGGGATCTTGCGGCCCCGGCAGCGGACCGAGTTCGTTCGAGCGCTGCCCAAGGCGGATGCCGGCGGTCTCCCGATGCACATACGCGTAATCGTTCACATGCACCCACGCGTGAAAGCCCAGCACATCCACGAAGAAACGCACAGCTTCTTCAACATCCGGCACGTGCAGAAAGGGCGTCACCTGCTTGAAATTGCTCATGCAGGGCAGCGTACACCGCCTTGCGCGCACCCGGAACTCAGGCATGGAGTTTGGGGAGCCGGCCGGTAACTTCTCTGCATCCGTGTCTTGCCGGCCTGAATCTGAACAGGCACATGGCTAGCTCCACACAGGAAACCGGGCAATCGGCCGAGGTGCAGGCGGCAGCGCAGGTCCCGTGGGCGCCCAAGCATAACAAGTGGCTCATCGCTCTGACGGTGACGCTGGCAACGTTTATGGAGGTGCTGGACACCTCCATCGCGAACGTGGCTCTGCCGCACATGGCGGGCAGCCTGGGCGCGTCGCAGGACGAGGCCACGTGGGTCATCACCAGCTATCTGGTGGCCAACGCGATTATTCTGCCGGCTTCGGCATACCTGACCACGTTCATTGGCCGCAAGAAGTTCTACATGTCGTGCGTGGTCATCTTCGGCATTTCGTCCATGATGTGCGGCCTGGCACCATCGCTGCCCATCCTGATCCTGTTTCGGCTGCTGCAGGGCGCGGGTGGCGGCGGATTGGGGCCAAGCGAGCAGGCGATTCTTGCGGACACCTTTGAACCCAAGGAACGCGGGCAGGCATTCGCGTTGTACGGCCTGGCCGTTGTTGCGGCCCCGGCCATCGGACCCACGCTGGGCGGCTGGATTACGGACAACTACGACTGGCGATGGATTTTCTTTATCAACGTGCCGGTCGCGATCCTATCGCTGATTCTCACCACGCGCATGGTCGAGGACCCGCCGCACATCGTTGCGGAAGTTGCGGAAAGTAAGCGCAAGGGGCTGAACCTCGATTACACCGGCTTTGCGCTGCTGGCGCTGGGCTTTGGATCGCTGGAGTTTGTGCTAGACAAGGGCCAGGAGGACGACTGGTTCGGGTCGCACGTGATTACGTTTTTCATCATCGTGTGCGCCATCTCGCTGGTCTCACTCATTGTTTGGTCCGTTTACCAGGCCAACCGTGGTCATCGGCCTATCCTTAACCTGACGCTGTTCAAGCGACGCTCCTTTGCCATTGCCTTCGCCTTGCTGTTCATCCTGGGCTTTGCGCTTTACGCTTCCACGGTGCTCATCCCGCAACTGGTGCAGACGCTGCTGGGTTACACCGCCGAACTAGCGGGCCTGGTCATGTCGCCCGGCGGCTTCATCATCATGCTCATGATGCCCGTGGTTGGCGTCCTGATTACGCGTGTGGACCCGCGCGCCATGATCAGCTTTGGATTCATTCTGCTGGCGACTTCGCTCATTGCCATGCACCAGATGCTGGCCTTGAACTCAAGCTTTAAGACGGTCATGTGGTTGCGCGTGTGGCAGGGTGCGTCCCTCGCGTTTCTGTTTATCCCCATCAACACCATCAGCTACAACGGGGTGCCACGCGCTCAGAACAACGACGTTTCAGGCCTGTCAAACCTGGCCAGAAATGTTGGTGGATCGGTTGGCACGGCGTTCGTTGCTACCATGCTGGCACGGCGTTCGCAGGCCCACCAACAGAATAGGGTGCGCGACATGGACACCGGCAGCGTCGGTTACACCAATCAGTTGAACTCGCTGACGAGCTACTTTCAGGGCCGCAGCGGACCCGGCGGCGGCAACCACGCAGACGCGCTGGCCGCGGCGCAGGGCAACATCTACAACATGCTGCACGGACAGTCGCAGATGCTGGCGTATCTCGACATCATCGCGGTACTGTCGGTGTTCTGCATGATCATGGTGCCGCTGGTGTGGATGGTGCGCAAGCCCGCGCCTGCTTCCAGTGAGACGATGGCCCACTAGCCGAGCATTCCACCACGCGCAGGGCCTGCGGTTTCGCCTGCCGTCGGCGATACTATCCACACGCATGGCAAAGCGGCAAAGCGCAGTGAACCCGGGAAGAAGCGCAGGGCAGACTCAGGCAGCCGACACGGCCTCTCCGCTTGAAGAGCGGATTCGCTACACATTCCGTGATCCGGCGCTGCTGCAACTTGCGCTTACTCACAGTTCGTTGGCCTTTGAACGGCGAGACGCGGCGCGCAACGAGCCCAATCGAACCTCCGAAGACAATGAGCAATTGGAGTTCCTGGGTGATGCAGTCGTCGGCCTCATTATCACGGAGCTGCTTTGCCGCCACTTCCCTGAAAGCCGCGAGGGCGACCTGACACGTTTGCGCGCGCTGCTGGTCAGCGGGCGGCGCATGAGCGAGGCGGCGGTGCGGCTTCAGCTTGGAGGGGAACTGCTCCTGGGGCGCGGTGAGGAAGCCAGCGGCGGCCGCACTAAAACGGCCATCCTTGCCGATGCGGTGGAGGCGCTGGTCGCGGCCATCTACCTGGATGGAGGCGCAACCGGTCTTCGGCCGGCGCGCGTTTTCGTAGAACGCGAATTGTTCCAGCCGCACCTTCCAGAGTTGCAAACGGCTGCGAGACAGGGCGCGCGCTTCGGCGGTCTGGTAGGCGATTGGAAGTCGGCCTTGCAGGAATTGCTGCAGGCGCGCGGTGCCGGGCAGCCTCAGTACCGGACGGTCGAGGAACTGGGCAACGATCACGCCAAGCGCTTCCACGTGGAGGTGTTGCTGCATGACAAGGTGCTGGCCGCCGGTGAAGGCACAAGCAAAAAGGCGGCGCAGCAGGCTGCGGCGCACCTCGCCTATGACCGCCTTTCACCGCCTGACGCCGCTTCGTCGGTGCCTGCTTTGTAGTGGCGGCCCGCCACATCCCACTGCGGCCTTTCCTTCGTCATTGACAGAAGACGTTCAGCTACACTGCACTTGATCATGGAGAGAGGCGAGAGTACAGACAAATCTGTCAGCGGGCCCGCGAGCCTCAAATCGCTCGCCAGATATCTCGGCCTGAATCCAAGCACAGTTTCCTATGTGCTGAACGACTCGCCGAACCGTTCCATTCCAGAGGCGACGCGCGAACGTGTACGGGCAGCGGCAAGGCAGTTCGGTTATCAGCCCAGCCATATTGCACGCTCGCTGCGTAGCAAGCGGACGCAAACCATCGGTGTGATGCTGCCGGAGCTTGGCGATGGATACCACTCGCAAGTGCTCAATGGAGTGGCCGATGTGCTGATGCGCGAAGGCTACTTCTTCTTCACAGCGCATCACCGTCACCGCAAAGATCTGGTGGAAAAGTACCCCGCGCTGCTGCACGCCCGCGGCGCAGAAGCGCTGCTTACCATTGACACCCACCTGGAGGTGGCTCCCACGCTGCCTACGGTAGCAGTAGCCGCCCACAACGTCTTACCGGGAGTGTCGAACATCATTCTCGATCACGATTGCGCGGCGGACTTGGCCGTGGGCCACCTGTTTGAACTTGGGCATCGCGAGATCGCGTATATGCGCGGGCAAAGCATCAGCTCGGACTCTGAAACGCGGTGGAACGCGACCATGGAAGCTGCTCGCAAGCGGGGCCTTCGCGTCCGGCGTGAACTGACCATCCACCTGGAACAAAACACGAACACACCGGAACTCGGTTATCCGGAGATGACGCTTCTGCTCGCGCGTCGCAGCAAGTTCACTGCCGTACTCTGCTTCAACGACATCTCCGCCATCGGCACTATTCGCGCGCTGGCAGACGCCGGCATTCGCGTGCCGCAGGATTGTTCCGTGCTTGGCTTTGACGACATCCCTACGGCAGCCTTCCAGACGCCGCGGCTCACGACCATTCGTCAGCCGCTGCTGCAGATGGGCCAGGCTGCCGCATCGCTGCTGCTGCAGAAGCTTGCGGGCCGGCAGGTTCCTGAGACGGAGTACCTCCTGCCGGAGCTTGTCTGCCGAGAATCCAGCATCGCGGTTCCCGCGCTGCACTGCGCGAGTGTGATGGACTAGTTTGAGAGGTGTGGTAGGCACGTCCGGATTCGAACCGGAGACCTCTACCGTGTCAAGGTAGCGCTCTAACCAACTGAGCTACGCGCCTGCGCAGGGACGGCCGGCGAAGGACTCCGCACGGCACAGTATGAGTGTACTTGTCGCGGCGCTGAGCGGCAACCGGCTGTGCGCGGGCTGCACTTTGCGGCCGTTGGGTGTGCCTGGCTGCATCGACGTATGCGCTTATCTGGATTTGGAGAAGCAGCGGGCTCTAGCCCGCGGAACTTGGCGTCTGCA
>CAXTBQ010000047.1:13747-25552 GCA_964242065.1 uncultured Terriglobus sp.
GTCACCCCCACGGCTCCCTCCAAGTTTCGTACCTCTTGAATCGGTCGATACACCCTGGCTGCATACAATGGCCTCACCGCCCTGTTCGGTACTTGCACGGCATCCATGACCCTTCTCCGCCAATTTCGAGCACTGCCTAATCTGTTAACGCTGCTGCGCCTCTTTGCCATCCCGTTCCTGGTGATCGCGCTGCTGGACCGGCATGAGGAGGTGGCGCTGCTGATCTTCGTCGTGGCCGGTGCGACAGACGCGGTGGATGGCCGGCTGGCGCGACACCTGAACCAGAGCACGCGTTTGGGCCAATACCTGGACCCGATAGCCGATAAGCTCATGCTTTCCACGCTGTTTCTGACCGTCACGCACGTCGGGCTGGTGCCGCTGTATGTGACCGTACTGGTGTTTGCGCGGGATCTGGGCATCCTGCTCATCAGCACGCTGCTGTACGTGACGCACACCATGCGCGACTTCAAGCCCAGCGTTGTGGGCAAGCTGAACACGCTGGTGCAGGTGTTCACCATGCTGCTGGTGCTGGTAACAGCAGTGCGGACGACACCGGAACTCACCGCGCTGCGGCACTGGCTGCTAATGCTCATCGCATGGCTGGCGCCGCTCTCAGCCGCGCAATACGCCTGGGTGGTGACCCAGCGCATCAGCAATGATCCGCTGGAGATTGCCTGAATCGGCTCCTGTCGCAAGTCGATTACCTTCACCGGTGACATCACCAGGCTGGCGGTGCATGGTACCGTGACTTCTGACCCACATGGACGCACTGACAGGCATGCACACAGAGCAAACGGGAGCCACCCGCGTCCAGGCCGGGATCTTGGCAGGATCACCGTGGTTCGCAGGGGTCTTCGTTGCCGTTTGTTTTGAGACTCTGTTCTCCGTGCCCTATCGCACTGTGCACCTGGCAACGCATGCTGCTGGCAAATCGTGGATTGCAGCGCTACTCGGCCTGCTGTTTGTTGCGTGGTTCTATCGCCGAAGAAGGGCAACATGGGCTGCGCTTGCGGGACTTGGTGACAGGCTGCCCCCCATCTGGCTTTCGCCATGGGCAACGCTGGCAGCCGGTGCCGCGCTCCGGCTGCTTTGGGTATTCCTGTTTCATCCGCCTCTGGCGTCAGACGGAGCGGGCTACTTCACTGAGGCCACGCATCTGGCCAAGGGGCACTTTTACGAGGGCACGTTCTGGCCACCCGGCTTCCCGCTGTTTCTTACGCCCTTTCTCAGCTTGCTGGGCGCACACTTCTATGTCGCCGTGCTGGTGGGTTTCCTGCTGTTTGCGACAACAATACTGCTGACGCGGTTGGTGGCCTTGCAGGTCACGGCGTCGCGCCGTGCGGCGGCCGTAGCCGGCTGGGTCGTATCGCTCTGGCCGGGCCACATCACAGTGGTCGGCATCAACTGCAAGGAAGCGATGATTGCCGTGTTGATGACAGGGGTGACCGGCCTGCTTTACTGTACCCGGACCTGGACCGGGCGGCGGCTCTGGCTGGCGATGGCAGGCACGGGCATTCTGGCCGGCATGGCAGCACTCACCCAGCCCGGAACCATGCTGTTCCCGTCGGTGATCTTTCTTGCGGAGTGGATCCTGACGCGCCGCTTCTCCGCGGCATTGCTGCGCACGCTTGTCGCTGGCGTCGCCATGGTGGTCACAATTCTGCCTTGGACCGTACGGAACTATGTTGCAACCGGCCGGGTGGTTGCCATCTCCAGCAATGGCGGCAGTGTGTTTTATCGGGCGAACAATCCCAACGCCAACGCCTCGTACTCGAGCGAGGGCGAGGTGGTGCTGCCCAAGGACACCATTGCAGCAGACCGCGAGGGCTACGCCATGGCGAAGGAGTGGATTACGCACCATCCGCTTGCTTTTGCGGCGCTCGCGATTCGCAAGCAGGTGGTGTTCTTAGGTGACGACGGCGACGGAGTGTACGAAGGGCTGAAGCGCAACCGGCATCCTTCCACGGTGCTCTATGCCGGGCTAAAGAGCTTTACGTCGCTTTACTGGTTCCTGCTTTGGCTGGGTTTGCTCTGCTGCTGCCGGACGCTGTTTCGAGCGGCAGACTGGCCGGTCTGGTTTGCCGTGGCGTTTCTGCCGTTTCTTTATCAATGGGGGATTGACAGCGTTTTCGAGAGTGGGTCACGACACCACCTGGCGCATGTAGGCTGCCTGGCCGTGCTGTGCGCCGGGGTGTTCTCCGTGCTGGAAGGCGACCAAGCAGCACGGCTGGGATCGCTGCATAGTTCTGTCAACGCTGAACATACCCGCTGAACAATAAAAGTTATCGAAGAAGAGAGTTTTGCCGTTGCAAGCCAACCCTGCCCGGCCTACACTTAGAAGGCGGGTGTCCGCGAATCCTATGCTGCGGCTCACAAAAAAAGCGGATTACGGCCTGATGGCGCTCAAGTACCTGGCGGAGCGGGCCGTGGAGACGGGCAAAACCGGTGCTGCCAGCGCCCAGAGCGCCAAAGACATCGCCGACGCGTACCACATTCCTCCGCAGTTGCTGGCAAAGATTCTGCAGACGCTGACCCGGCAAGGCATCCTTGCCTCTCACGCAGGCACCAACGGCGGCTATGCACTGGCCCGGCCCGCCACTGAGATTAACGCGTTTGACGTGATCCGCGCGATTGACGGCCCACTCTTTATCACAAGTTGCATCACGATTCACGGCACTTGCGACCTGGCGGGTCACTGCACCATCAAAGAACCGCTTCGCAAGGTCAACGACAGTATCAAAGACCTGCTGAGCGGCATTGTAATTTCCGACCTGGTGGAACCGCCCGATCCATATGCCGCGCCCGTTGCCGGAGGCCTGGTCTCGATCGCGCTTTAGCTTTCGATACAGACACTTGCACCACTTTCGCTCGCACCGTACCTGGGAGAACAGAGAACATGAGCCTCGCCGCTGAAATCGAATTGCTGGAAACCACGCCCGCCCACACCGGCGTGCAGCTGCCCATCTACATGGACAACCACGCCACCACAGCGCTGGACCCTCGCGTGCTGGAAGCGATGCTGCCCTACATGACAAAAATCTACGGCAACGCCGCCAGCCGCAACCATGCCTTTGGCTGGGAAGCCGAGCAGGGCGTCGAAAAGGCGCGTGAGCAGATTGCCAAGCTGATCAACGCGACTCCCAAGGAGATCATCTTCACCAGCGGCGCTACCGAGGGCAACAATCTCGCCATCAAGGGCGTTGCGGAGATGTACCGCGAAAAGGGCAACCACATCATTACCCAGGTGACCGAGCACAAGGCCGTGCTGGATACCTGCAAGCGCCTGGAAAAGAACGGCTACCGCGTCACCTACCTGCCGGTGCAGGCAGACGGCCTGGTGTCCGTCGTCGATATTGAAGCCGCGATGACGCCGGAGACCATCCTCGTCACCATCATGTATGCAAATAATGAGATCGGCACGGTCAACCCGGTCGCTGAGATCGGCAAGTTGTGCAAGGCGAAGGGCGTGCTGTTCCACACGGACGCCGTGCAGGCCTGCGGCAAGATTCCCGTGGACGTTCAGAAGGACGGCATCGACCTGCTCTCGCTCTCCGGCCACAAGATCTACGGTCCCAAGGGCGTGGGCGCGCTATATGTGCGCCGCCGCAATCCGCGCGTGCAGCTGAATGCGCAGATCGATGGTGGCGGCCACGAGCGTGGCATGCGCTCCGGCACGCTGAACGTCCCCGGCATCGTCGGTCTGGGCGAAGCCTGCGAGCTGGCCATGAACGAGATGGCTGCTGAAACCGCTCGGCTGACCGGTCTGCGTGACCACCTGCGGGCCAAGCTGGAGAATGCGCTGGACTACGTTGCCGTGAACGGCAATATGGACCACCACCTGCCCGGCAACCTGAACATGAGCTTTGTATACGTCGAGGGCGAAAGCCTGCTAATGGGCATCAACGACATCGCGGTCTCCTCCGGCTCGGCCTGCACATCGGCCACCCTCGAACCCAGTTACGTCCTGAAGGCGCTGGGCCTGGGTGACGACGTGGCGCACAGCTCCATCCGCTTCGGCCTGGGCCGCTTCAACACGAAGGAAGAGGTGGATTACGTGGCCGATAAGATGATCGACACCGTGCTCAAGCTCCGCGAACTGAGCCCGCTGTACGAGATGGTCAAGGAAGGCATTGACCTGACCAAGATCGAGTGGACCGCCCATTAGGACCGACCTACCTGTCGTCGTGGGGTTTCTTCTCAAGAAGTCCCACGGCTTTATCCCTTGTCTCATTACTGAGGGGGAGTGCAACGACTGCAAACATTGCTGCTGTTCTCAAATCATCTGTAGCAGTGTCTGTCATCCTTCAGACTTTTGACCACGGCTCTACCAAAGCTAAAAGCCGCCATGATTGCACCACCTGCGGCTTTGGCGAGGAGACTTGGCTCTTGAGGGTGACTGGGGGATGTGGATGCAGTAGGAACAGCTTGGTTCTTTCCGCTCGGGTGATTCTTACTGCCCCTGCAAAGGTAGCAAATTCCATTGTCAGGAAGTTTGCTGCGAGGTGATAACCAACCTCTTCCTGCGCACCTGGGACAATTACCACGCTGCTCGCTGTCGAAATCTTGTTCGTGCATGTTTTGCGTCCTCTGCTGTAATCAATGTATGTCGAGACCTCATAGAATGTACCCGTCGGGAACAGAATGATGCAGCAATTCATCACGGACCGCTTGCCGGAGATCGAGGCGCTCTGCCGCAGTCATCATGTGCAGCGCCTGTCGATCTTTGGCTCGGCTGTGCGAGATGACTTCGATACCGAAACCAGCGATGTGGATGTGCGAGTGATCTTCGAAAGTGAGAAGATCGCCAATTACGCGAACAATGCGTTCGCGTTTCAGGACGCACTGGTCTCCTTGTTTAACCGCAAGGTAGACCTGCTCAGCGCGAAGAAGATCAGGAACGACTATCTCCGACGAGCTATCGAGCAGGACCAAGTGGAGGTTTATGCCGCATGATGTTCGTAAGCTGCTTCGGGACATGCGGCGCTTCATTGCGCAATTGGAGCAATTCTTGGGTGGCCGGTCTCTTGAGGAACTCGAGCGGGACGAACTCCATCTTCGCGCGGTAGAGATGCAGTTCATCCTGATCGCCGAGGTACTGAAGCGGTTGGAGCAGGTTTCTCCAGAGGTCAGGCTACAGGTCAGCAACATACGGCAGATTGCAGGTATGCGAAATACAATTGTCCACGATTACGATGAAGTGGACACAGAGATTGTTCACGCAGCCGCCACACTGAACCTCCCGGTCTTGAAGCAGCAGATCAATGCGTGGGCGGCGGAGTTGGGCATGGAAGCGCCACCGGAATGAACCGCCTACTTCCCGGTGGTGCGGAGTAGCATCTATACAAGGGCGGACAGGAGACAGGAACATGGCATACAGCGACAAGGTAGTCGATCATTACGAGAATCCCCGCAACGTGGGCACACTCGACAAGAGCAGTACCGAGGTGGGCACGGGGCTGGTGGGCGCGCCGGAGTGCGGCGATGTGATGCGCCTGCAGATCAAGGTAAACCCTGAAACGCAGGTCATCGAGGACGCGAAGTTCAAGACCTTCGGCTGCGGCTCGGCCATTGCCAGCTCGTCGCTTGCGACGGAGTGGGTCAAGGGCAAGACCGTTGCCGAGGCTCTCTCGATCTCCAACACCGAGATCGTCAAGGAACTCGCGCTGCCGCCAGTCAAGATTCACTGCTCGGTGCTGGCAGAGGACGCCATCCGCGCCGCCATCGGTGACTGGAAGAAGAAGAACAACGTGGCAGAGCCTGCGCTAGCTGGCGCAGCACACTAATCGCTTCTGGGTGTTTGGCCTGAAGCGCTGTCCAGTTCCTGCCGAAGCAGTTCATCGCTCCGCAGGCGCTGGAGGCGTTCCCGCCTCCACAGGCGTACGGCGAAGCTGATGATGGCTGCCAAGCCGCCAATCAGCAGACCGTCGATCAGTCCAAGTGTGGCGGCAAAGGGCAGAAGCTCACGGTGGCCAGGATAGATTTTGAGTAAGTACCATTGGCCGCCCAACCAGCTCACGGCACCTGCTACCAGTGCGGCAAGGAATCCTGAACGCATTGCCGATAGAAGATCGCCTGGAAATTCATCCGCCGAGTAGTGGGGTGCCTCCATGGCTCGTTGGACGCCCTGAATGCGACCTAAGCATACGGGCATCATCAACTCTGAGGAAATGCATGGCCGTCGTCGGCATTAGCACAACAACAAGCAATGAGATGAGCGCGCCTGCGCCCCAGGCCGGGGCAGCGCCCGTCTACTCCAGCCCCATTGCCACGCCGGTTTCACAACCGGAGGCCAATGCCAAGGCGCAGAACATCCAGGTGACGGAGAAAGCGCTGAAGCGCATCCGCTCCGCCATGGCGAAGGAAAACGTCAACGGCGAACAGGGCGGCCTACGTGTGGGCATCACCGGTGGCGGCTGCAGCGGCCTGAGCTATAACATCCGCTTTGATTCACAGCCCCGCGAGCGCGACCGCGTGTACGTCTACCAGCAGGACGGTGACAAGGTACAGATCTTCGTCGATCCCAAGAGCTTTCTTTACCTGAGCGGCATGACACTCGATTTCGAAGAGACCCTGATGCGCCAAGGCTTCAACTTCATCAACCCGCACAGCACCAGGAGCTGCGGCTGCGGCTCATCGTTCAGCGCGTAAACATTGGAAGAGCAATGGGCATCGTGCGCAGCGGTTGAGGCGTCGCACAGACGTGTCCTGCGAGTCATGTTGTCATCACTGCTGGTCCTGCTCTCCACCATGGAGGTGTGTGCGGCTACGCTCCTGTACGCCGGACACCACTCCCTCTCATCTTTCATCTTCCTGCTATGCACTCTGAGCCTGTTTGCGGCTGCGGTGATGAGTGCGCGCCAGCCAAGCGGACGTGCACGCGTGGGTGCGCAGAGCGCGGCTGCGGCGGCCTTGCTTGCGCTTTTCTGGGCTGCCGGTACCGGCGGCGATGCGGGTCCGAGCATCACCCTTGGCCACACGACATACCAGCTGACGCTAACGCTGGCAGCACTTCTCTTCCTCGCAATGCTGCTGGCAAGGCTGCTGCGCGGCAAGCCCGCGGAACAAGCCTGCAGGTGCGGCTGACGCTTGGATCGCATCCAAACACGCATGACCTACTTCGAAGTCTTCTCGCTGCCGCCGAAGCTGGGCCTCGACACGGCTGCTCTGGAAAAGAGTTTTTACCGGCTCTCGCGTGAGTTCCATCCAGACCGGTTTGCCTCCAAATCCGCTGAGGAGCAGGCTGCTGCAACCGAGAAGTCCTCCCTGCTGAACGATGCCTACCGCACCCTGCGCGACCCCATCCGACGCACGGAGTACCTGCTGGAAACAGAGGGCATCGAGTTGGAAGAGCAGTCGGTCAAAGCGACCGAATCTGCACGTTCGTCAGGCACGGAGAAGAAGCAGATTGTGCCGCCCGATTTGCTGGAAGAGGCCTTTGAGCTAAACATGCAGTTGGAAGAGATGAAGATGGCCAAGGCGGGCGGCGATGACGACCCGCAGTTGCGCAAGGACCTGGCGGCCGCGAAGGCAAACTTCACCGGCCTGCTGGACGCCTCGCAAAAGCAGCTGGAGGCGGAGTGGACCAGTTGGGACGCTGCCGTGAACAGCGGCGACGATGGCGCGAAAGACGCGGCCAAGGACGAGATGGTGGCGCTGCTCAATCGCAGGTCCTATCTGCGCAACTTGGTCCGCGACGTGAATGCCGCACTGGAGTAGCGGCGATGGCGTTTCACGCTCTAAGAACACTGCAAGGAGAACACGCATGAACATCGCAGAAAGCACCATTCTCATCACCGGCGGCGGTTCCGGTATTGGCCGCGGCCTGGCGGAGCAGTTCCACAGGGCGGGTAGCACGGTGATCATTGCGGGCAGGCGGCGGCAGTTACTGGACGAGGTCGTCGCAGCGAATCCCGGCATGGCCGCAGAAACCTTTGACGTGGACGATGCTGAATCCATCAAGACGTTTGCTGCTGCCCTGATCACAAAGTATCCCGGCCTTGACGCCGTACTGCACAATGCCGGCATCATGCGCGACGAGGAACTGAAGGCGGGCGACCCAGCGACGGCCGAAGCCACCATCGCCACCAATCTGCTTGGTCCCATTCGCCTGAATAGCGCCTTGCTGCCTCACCTGCTGCAGCAGCCTAAGGCCACGGTGCTCACGGTCACCAGCGGCCTCGCGTATGTGCCCCTGTCGCTCACGCCCACGTACTGCGCCACCAAGGCGGCCATTCACTCGTACACGCAATCGCTGCGTTACCAGTTGAAGGACACAAAGGTGCAGGTGATTGAGATTGTGCCGCCCTACGTGCAAACGGAACTGACCGGCGCGCAGCAGAAAACCGATCCCACCGCCATGCCGCTCGAAGACTACATCCGCGAGACCTTCAGCATCCTGCAGAATGAGCCGGACGCAGCGGAGGTATTGGTGGGCCGTGTGAAGCCGCTGCGCTTTGCCGCACAGGGCGACTTTGACGCGTTCTACAATAGGCTAAACGAGACCCGCATCCGCGACCGCGCGGCGAACAAGCACTAACTCACTCGGCGATGGGTACGGACCACGGGCTGTACTCGCCCAGAGACCAGATGTGGCCGTCCATGTCGCGCACGGCGAATGCCTGCCCGCCATAATCCATGCGTCGCAGCGGCATCACCACCGCGGCACCGGATGCCTGCGCGCGCTCCCAGACCGGGGAGCAATCGGGCACAATCAGGTACACGCCTGCGGTATTTCTGCCGCCAATCTCATTCGGCAGCACGTTGTGTCCGGCTGTTTCCTTGTTGCGGCCCGCGGTGCCCAGCATCAGCATGCCGTTGCCAAGCAGCAGTTCCGCGTGTTCCACCACGCCTTGTGCGTCGCGGTATACGGCATGTTCGGTAAAGCCCAGCACCTGCTTTAGCCAATCGATTCCAGCGTTCGCATCCCCATAGAGGACGCTGGGAATGACAGTGACGGCTTGCCCGGGTAGGTTCATGCGCACCATCCTACGGCAAACCGGCGACTTTCGAGCTAAGTCGCGCGAACCTACCACTCCGTGTCGCGGCGGATGGACGCGCGCAGGCTCTCCGCAGCCGGTGTGAGCGGCAAGCCAGTCGCGGTTTGTAGCACGGCGACTTTGCGCTGGTGAAACCTCCAAAGCACCAGCCCGAGCGCGCTTGTGGCCATCGCTGCCACCGAGGCAGGCACGGCGTAGGCAGCCTGGCCCAGCAGGCCATCCGGCACGGCCAGAATCTGCTCGCCATAGATTGCCTTGTAGTGGCTGAAAATCTCTTCCGCCCGCTTGCCCGCGGCCACCATCGCAACCACCTCATGCCGCATGGTGTTCGCAATGTCGCTGTTGTGCAAGTCAATGGTCTGCGTGTAGCAGCACGGAGCCATGAGCATGTGCTCGAGGCGGTGAACAGTTTGCTTCCCTTCGCCGCTCAGCGCGGACTTTTCTTCAGGATTTGCGATTGCAGGCATGTTCCTTGCTCCTTCTCAAACATTTAAAAGGGATCCAGCGCTCAGGCACGAACACGCCTCACCACAGGATAGTCCGCTCCCGGGTATCGTGCAGTTCTCATCCGGGGTGTGCGTCGCATCCATGCGCCCGCGCATCCGACAGGGTATGGCAGAGCAGAACCGCGTCGTCGGCATTGATCTTGGAACCACCAACTCCTTAGTCGCGTTCCTGCAGGATGGCATTCCCGTAGTTATCCCCGGGGAGGACGGCTCATCTCTGGTGCCGTCCGTGGTTGCCGTAGCGGGCGGGCAGACAACGGTAGGCAATGGCGCGCGAACCACGCTGCTGGCCCAGCCAGGCAATGCGGTGTACAGCGCCAAGCGGCTGATGGGGCGCGGCATTGACGATGTGCGCGACGAGCTGGCGCTGTTTCCCTTCCAGATTGCCGACGACCAGAAAACCGACGAGGTGCTGCGCCTGCGGGTTGGGGACAGGGTGCTGACGCCGCCTGAAATCTCCGCGCTGGTGCTGAGCCAGCTCAAGCGCAATGCGGAACGCTACTTCGGCCATCCGGTGACGCGTGCCGTCATTACTGTTCCCGCGTACTTCAACGATGCGCAGCGCCAGGCCACCAAGGACGCGGGCCGCATCGCCGGACTGGAGGTGCTTCGGCTGGTGAACGAGCCCACTGCGGCCGCGCTTGCGTACGGCCTGGATCGCAAGAAGGAAGGCACGGTCGCTGTGTACGACTTTGGAGGAGGCACGTTTGATGTGTCGATTCTGAAGCTGCACGACGGCATCTTTGAGGTCATTGCCACCAACGGCGACACCCACCTGGGCGGCGACGACATCGACAACCTGCTCATGCACATTGCGCTGGACGAGATCCGCAACGAACTTGGCCTGCAGGCTACGCCGGAGATCGTGCAGGCCGTGCGCAAAGCCGTGATCGACGTAAAAATCGCGCTGTCCTCTGCGGATTCTGCGAAGTTCGACCTACTGCTGCCCGAGGATAAGCGCTACCAGCGGGAGATTACGCGGGAGCAGTTTGAGCAGTTGATTGCACGAGTGATCGCGCGCACCGCCGGACCGGCGAAGCAGGCAATCAAGGATGCGGGCATCGCGCCCGAAACTATCGATGAAGTCGTGCTGGTCGGCGGGTCGACCCGCATCCCCGCGGTGCGCAAGCTGGTGGACGAGGTATTCGGCCTCTCTGCACGCGGCAAGCAGGCGCACACGGAGCTGAACCCGGATGAAGTGGTTGCTCTAGGCGCGGCGGTGCAGGCCGACATTCTGGCGGGCGGCTCGGAAGCGACGAACGAACTGTTGTTGCTGGATGTGACGCCACTGTCGCTTGGCATTGAGGCGCTGGGCGGCGTGGTCGCCAAGATCATCCAGCGCAACTCGACCATCCCGGCTAGCGCGACGGAGCACTTCACCACCGGCGTGGACGGCCAGACCAACGTGGCCATCCACGTGGTGCAGGGCGGACGCGTATTTGGAAAGGACTGCCGCGCGCTGGCCCGCTTCGATCTCAAAAACATCCCGCCCATGACTGCGGGTATGCCGCGTATCGAGGTCAAGTTCCTGATTGACGCCAACGGTATTCTGCAGGTAAGCGCACGCGAGCAGCGTAGCGGCCAGGCCGCCGAGGTGGAAGTCAAGCCGAGCTACGGCCTGACCGACGCCCAGGTGGAGGACATGATCCTGGCTTCGTTCGACCATGCCGAAGACGACCTGAACCAGCGCCAGCTGATCGAGGCAAAAAACGAGGCGCGCACCATACTGGAGGCTGTCGAAAAGGGGCAAAAGCATCCCGCGTGGCAGAAGCTCACGGGCGATGAGATCGAGCACATCCACGCCGCCGTTGCGGAGCTGGACGCGAGCGTCAAAGGCGGCGACTACAAGCTGATCCGGCGCGGCATCGACGAACTCGATAAGCGCACGCACCGCTTTGCCGAGCTGATGATGGATTCCGCGGTTTCCTCTGCTTTGACCGGCCAGACGATGAACGATGCCGGCGAAAAGCTGGGCGAGGGGCCAAGTGCTCCGCACCCGTTTGCGCCCGCAGACATAGAAGAAGGGGAACAGAACAAGCCAAAGGATGACGCGTCACCCTCGGACCCTAAGACCTAATTCAGCGGGCTGAAGGCCCGCGTTGTAATAGCCTGGGGCAACGCCCCAGGTACGAGTGTGCGGCCTGTTGGCGGGCTGTAGGCCCGCGTTATGGTCGCGATAACACCCTTTTACACCTCCTTCCTTCGTCTACTGTCGAATGCAGAGCAATAACGCGGGCCTTCAGCCCGCATATTCTGCGCGGTGGCTACCTGGGCCTACCGCCCACGCGATTTCAACACCCCCC
>CAXTBQ010000048.1:0-25382 GCA_964242065.1 uncultured Terriglobus sp.
TCATCAGCGCGTTCCTCGCCGGCGTTGCGGGCGTCTGCTTCGCCGCTTACATCGGGCAAATGAGCCAGCAGGTCGGCATCGCTTACGAGCTCTACGCCATCGCCGGCGCCGTCCTTGGCGGCCTTGGCCACGCGGAACTTAACCACGGTCTTTGCCTTGATCTTGATGGCTTCGCCGGTCTGGGGATTGCGGCCGGTGCGTGCCTTGCGCTCTGCCTTCACCAGCTTGCCCAGGCCGGGGATGGTGAACTCGCCGTTCTTCTTGGTTTCCTTGACGGCGGTCTGCGCCATCACGTCGAAGAACTGCGTCACCTGCTTGGTGGGCAGTTCCATCTGCTCGGCCATGGTGCGGATGAGTGCGGTTTTTGTCAGCCCTTTTGCCATTCTGTGTTGCTCCTTTTCGTTCTTTCGGGGGGCGGGTGGGGCACATGCTCACGGGGTCGGTCAGACGCTGTCTGCCTGCGAATCCCCAGTGTTCATGCGGGTTCCCGCAACCGTTCCGCATATCACAGTGGACCCTCTGCTCTCGCTTGTCAATGCACGGAAGCCGGATTTCCCAGCGTTTTGGGCCATTTGGATGTGGAAAGGTGCCTCGAAAGGTACGTTTTGGCGAAGAGAACACCTGATTTGTTGCGGCCTCTGCTGTTTTCTAAACAATTTGAGTGGCTGCTGCGTCACTTAGCCAAGCCGTTGCGCCGTATTCAGGACGCAACGGATCTGGGGGACGAACCGATGAGCTCGATCAGGAAACACGCCATGCGCCTGGGCGCAGTGGCTCTTTGTAGTGCCGCGCTGTTTACGGGAACGCTGGTGGCGCAGGGCGGCCGCATGAGCCCGGATCAGCGGGTGGATGCCATTGACAAGGCGGTGACGCTCACCGCCGACCAGAAGGGCAAGATCAAGTCGCTGCTGGACGAAGACCAGAAGAAGATGCAGGCGCTGCGCGATGCGCAGGACCCCGACATGCGCAGCAAGATGATGGACATGCGCAAGGATGAGAACGAGAAAATCAAAGCCATGCTGACCGACGACCAGAAGCCGAAGTACGACTCCTACGTCGCTTCCATGCCGATGGGCCGGCCGGGCGGCGGACCGCCTCCGCAGCAGTAGTAGACGCGCAGCTTGAGCGAGCTTTCCCGTGGCAAAGCAAATGCCTGTTCGTCATCCTGAACGATGCGCAGAGTAGCAGCCGAAAGAAGAGCAGGTCCTTCGGCTACGTACTGTGTGCTTCTCTCAGGATGACGAAGGATCGCCAGACAACGCCATGCACTAGAACAGCGATTTGCGCGGCTTCTTGGCCGCGAGTAGCGGTGTGTTCAGCAGCGCAACCACCGGCGCAGCGGAGCGGAAGCGCTTCACGATCTCCGGCAGCAGCTTGGGCGTGGTGGCAAGCTCCCCCGGCAAGCGCGCGGAGAGCGCCCACTGCCGGCACAGTAATAACTCTGCCCCAGGATCGTCCTGCGCGAAGCCCTTGGGCATGCGTGTGAGCGGATGGTTGTCCAGGTCTGGCAGCAGCTTGCGTCGTTGTTTATCAGCCAGCAGAGCTCGGAGTTCCGCGTGGTGCTGCTGCAGGTAGCGGCGCACGGCCAGCAGCTGGTCCGGTTGCGGCATGTAGACGCCCGCGGCCACGATCAACTCATCCGCTGACACATGCGCGTAGAAGCCGCCGCCGCTGGTGCGGACCTGCGTTGTGGTGGACCACCATGCGCTCATGTGTGTCTTGTAGGGCTGCTTGTTCTTCGAGAAGCGAATGTCACGGTAGATGCGCAACGCGGCCTTGCGCGCGGGCTTCACGTAATCCGGTGCAAAATCCGCAAAAGCTTCGTTGATCTCTTCCAGCAGGGCAAGCCACGGTGCCTGCACTTCCTGCTCAAAGGCAGGCTTGCGCTCGTTGAACCAGTCACGGTCATTGTGCGTCTCCAGCTGCTTGAGGAAGCGGATGCCTGCGGGTGAGAAGTGAGTTGGCATGGAAGCTATGTGTTGTCCTTTGCTGAACGTAGGATGATGACATCCATGCACACGCTGCTGAAGTGTTTTGCCCTGCCCCTTTTGCTGACTGTTCTTTCGATGTACGCGCAACAGAGCGCAACTTCGGCACAGTTGCCGCTGGAGCAGGTCGTGCGTGCCGCAGCTGAGAAGAGCACGCTGGCCGCGCCGGGTAATGCGCCGTTTCATCTGAAGGCCACCATCGCCGACGAGAAGGCGAACGATCCGCGGTGGACAGCGACGATGGAGGAGTGGTGGCAGTCACCCACCGTGTACCGGCGCGAGTTCCAGAGCCCAGGGTTCTCACAGACGCTGATCGTGAACGGCCGCGAGATGGAGGAGCACGACGACGGTCCGGTGTTTCCCGAACTGTTGCGCAACCTGACGACAGAGCTTGTCACCACGGTGCCGCGCTACGACCAGCTTGCGGCGCTGCACCAGACCGTGCCCCAGCCGGACGGCGCGCCCGGGCAGATTGTGGCCAAGTGGGAGATCCCAGGCAGCTACGATGGCGTCACAAAGGCGATTCAAGCTTCAATCGCTGTGTCGCGGCAGACCGGTTTGTTCACCTACGGCGGCGATCTGGACTGGGACGTGGCGCTGCATGACTTCCTTGGCTTCAATGGCAAGCAGATTGCACGAAGGCTGACCGCGCAGGCAGGCCGCGGGCCCACGCTGACTGCGCACGTCACGCTGCTGGAAGACCTTGGCACACCTGCGGCCGAAACGTTTCACGTGAGCAGGCCCACACCGTTGCGGCAACAACTGCGCGTGCAGGTGGTGAAGGAAGCAGACCTCCGAAAGCAAGTGCTGGCACAGGTGAAGCCGCAGTGGCCCGCACCGATAAAGCCGGGAGCCATTGTGATGCGGATCGTGGTCGATCGCACTGGGCAGGTGCGGTCCGTGGATGACTTCTACAGCGACGACCCCGCCGCACAGCCCGCGGCTGAGGCAGCGGTGCTGCAGTGGCGCTTCAAGCCACGGCTTGACCATGGCGCGCCGGTGCAGGTCATCTCGACGGTAACACTGCCCCTGCAGTAACAGCTACAAAGGCACTGTCTAGCGCGAAGGTCTATGCTTTCTGCAGCGCCAAATCGCGTGACAAACGGCCCGGAGGGGCCACTCTGTATGGATTCGTCGTTCGGTCCTGCCGCAGGCATTGCCCTGCTGATTGTTGTCGTCATTGTCCTGGTTACGCTGCTCAAAACGCTGTACACCGTGCGCACCTCGCAGGCCGGCGTGGTGGAGCGCTTTGGCAAGTTCAACCGCATTGTGCGGCCCGGCCTTCACCTGCTGATCCCATACGCGGAGCGCGTCTTCTTTGTCGATCTGCAGGTGCAACAGGCGCAGTTCATCGTTGAGACCAAGACGCACGACAATGTCTTTGTGCAGATCCCTGTCAGCGTGCAGTACCAGGTGCTGGACGACAAAATCTTCGACGCATTCTATCGCCTGTCGCGCCCGCAGAAGCAGATTGAAAGCTTCGTCTTCAACTCGATCCTGGGCCACGTGCCCAAGCTGACGCTCGATGAGACCTTCGAGCAGATGAGCGGCATCTCCATTGCCGTAAAGGTTGAGCTGGACGCGACCATGCGCGAGTTCGGCTTCAACATCCTGACCGCGCTGGTCACCGACATCATCCCCGATGCCAAGGTGAAGGCTGCCATGAACGACATCAACGCGGCGCAGCGCTCGCAAGTAGCGGCCATGGCAAAGGGCGAGGCCGACAAAATCCTGAAGGTCAAGCAGGCTGAGGCCGAAGCAGAAAGCAAGGCGCTGCAGGGAAAAGGCATCGCGGCAGAGCGGCAGGCGATCATCGACGGTCTGCGCGCCAGCATAGAGCACTTTCGCGAGGCAGTACCCGGTGCCACCGCGGAGGACGTGATGGCGCTGGTCCTGCTGACCCAGTACTTCGACACGCTCAAGGACATCGGTGTGCGCAGCGGCACCAACACGCTGTTCCTGCCGAACAATCCCGGCGCGGCAAACGACTTCCTGCAGCAGATACTCGCCGGTCTGCGCGGCGGCACGCACCGCGCCACGCGCGGAGAAGGCGCTCAACCGGACACCGCAACGCTCTCGTAACGGACATACCATCATGGATCCGGTAATCCGCATCGGGAGTTATAACGTGGTTATAATCGCTGCGTGGAACTCAAGGTACGCAAAGTCGGAAATGGGTACGGGGTCATCTTCCCCAAGGCCCTGATGGAAGACATGGCGGTGCACGAAGGCTCTCTGCTCAAGGCGGAGAGCCAGGATGGCGTCCTCCGGATGACACCTGTGGACCCAGAGTTTTCGCGGCAGGTCGAAGTCTTTCTGCGCACAGAGCGGCAGCACCGGCGCAGCTATCGCGAACTGGCGAAATGAGTCCTTCGTTCCTCCGTAGCGATGTGCTGCGATTTGTTCACGCGCACCTGATACGGACGTACGGCGGTTTACCGGGTGTACGCAGCGACGATGGCCTCCAGTCTGCGGTGGCCCTTCCTCAGCAGTTGCACAACTACACGGGCGAAGAGAAGATCGCGGTGCTTGCCGCTTCACTCGCTTGGGCGCTGCTGCGAAATCATCCCTTTGCGGATGGCAATAAGCGCATTGCGCTTGCAGTTCTTGTCATGTCGGCGGAACTGAACGAGCACAAGCTGCTGTGCAGCGAAGCCGAGGAGACCGCCATGGTGCTCAAAGCAGCAGGTGCTGAAGTTTCCGAACAGGAGTGGACGGCCTGGGTACTGCGTGTCATCGTGCCGAGATAGGCGAAGACAAAGACCTCTTCGATGAGGGATATTTTTTTGACTACGATGAAGGCCCACCCACGGCGGTACACCGCGCGGTGGCAGCATACTGTACGACAAAGCGACGAGTGCTTTGCCAACAGGGTAGATGATGGGTGCCCCACGTCTCGCTTCTGAGACGTGGGTTGACGAGGTGTGGAATCCCATGTCTCCGAGAGACATGGGGCACCCGCAGCCCACCACTGCGCTCGGCTCCCGGTCGGGGCGCTGAGAAGAAGGTGTGGCTCTACAGCATCAACAGCAGCACCTTGCCGCCGGACCCGCCTTTCTCGGCGAACGCCTGCGCTTCCGCGGCTTCATGCAGGGGAAAGCGTTGCGCTATGGGCAGGACGAACTTGCCATCGCGAAAGTCGTCGGCAAACTCGCGCAGCTTTGCAGGGTCAGGGTGGGCGCGCATGCGGACGAGCTTGAGCTCCGGATGCAACGAGGTGTCTGGCGGCGGCGTAACCACGGTGCCGCAGATGCCGCCTTCGCGGACGTGATTCAGCAGCGGCGTCGTAGCCTTGTCACCCAGCGTGTCGGCAATGGCATCGACCTTGCCCAGCTTCTCCAATGCGTCTTTATCATCCAACGCGATGGCATCCACACCCAAGTCTTTGGCCTGCTCCAGGCTGGACTTGCGCACGCCCGCAATGACGCGCGCGCCCAGCTTCTTTGCGGCGTGCACCGCGGCACGGCCCACACCGCCCAGGGCACCGGTTACGAGTACGGACTGGCCCGGCTGCAGAGCGCAGGCTTCACGGATCAGCTGGTCGCCCGTCAACACCACGACCGGCAGCGCGGCGACATCGGTAATGCTGACGCCGTCCGGAACGTGGGTCAAAGCAGCGGCTTTCACTACCACCAGCTCGGCATAGGTAGCCTGCGCCATGGCGACCACGCGGTCGCCCACGTTGACGCCGCGCACGTTCGATCCAACGGCTCGCACCAGGCCGCTGACGTCCATCCCGAGAATGCCAGGAAAGGCAAAGGGGAAACGGTCCTTCGCAGCGCCGGATCGAATCTTCCAGTCGACCGGGTTGATGCTTGCGGCAGCGGCCGCCACCAAAATTTCGTCCTCGGCAATCTCGGGATCGGGAACGTTTTCTTCGTACTTCAGGTTTTTCGCGGGGCCATACTCGTGCAGGCGAACTGCCTTCATGTCATCACCTCGCGTTTTGAGATGCGGCCCGGTCCCCGTGGGACGCGACTATGCAGCGGTGGGCAGGTAGCGACGCCATCCGTCGCCTTCGGCCAGCCCCTTGATGCGCGCAAAGCGATCGCTCATCAGCCGCTGAATGTGCGGCACCATGATGTACCGCGCCACCAGCTTGCCCAGCGCGCCAAACGGCAGCGAGAACCGCAGTTCATCTTCAAGCAGCGTGCCGGGTGTGCTGCCCGGCAGTTCGCGGAAGTGGTGGTCGTGTTGAAAGGCCTTGAAGCGGCCCTCCACCATGGTGTCCTGCAGGAAGACAGGCCGGTTGTATGCCGAAATATGCGAGACGTGGAAGTGCTTCAAGCCAAGCTGCCAGCCTTCCCACCGGATGATGTCGCCGCCGGTCACCAGGCCGCGCGTCTTGCCGCTCACGGCGCTCATGCCGAGTTCCTCGTGCACCAGCTCGAGCGAGCAAGAAAGCTGAAAGCAGCGGTCTACCGGCGCCTGCACCTGCAAGGAA
The DNA here is from genome assembly GCA_964242065.1 of uncultured Terriglobus sp. Classification (GTDB taxonomy): domain Bacteria; phylum Acidobacteriota; class Terriglobia; order Terriglobales; family Acidobacteriaceae; genus Terriglobus. Next base: position 6,433 of record CAXTBQ010000048.1, read on the forward strand.
TCACGAAGGGTAAAGCTGCCATTCTCTTCTTCACGCACCTTCATAAGCTGACCTCCGCCTGCACCGGTCAGTATGATGTGGACACACGCTGCAGCGCATTTGGATTAGCCTCATTGTGCCACTGGACAGCATCTGCCTTGGCTGCTTCCGCCTGCTAGAGAGATGTGGCTACAAGCATGGATCAAACCGTTCGCCGCATCAACAATCTCACTGGCATTCGCGCAGTTGCCGCGCTTTGGGTGGTGCTGTTTCACCTGAACCGGTTGGGGACGCCGCTGCGCGGCAGGCTCGGCCGCGTGGTGGAGCACGGGCTGCACGGCGTAGACCTGTTCTTTGTGCTGAGCGGCTTTGTGCTGTCGCTGGTGTACACGGGTCGCGTGCCGGAGCGGTTTACCTGGGGGAGCTACCGCGAGTTTCTCGTGCGGCGAGTAGCGAAGATCTATCCTCTGCATCTGCTCACGCTGCTGCTGACAGTTGCCATGATCCGTGCGGCGGCGCACCTGCACTACAACTTCACCGCCGGCGCTGAGAACACATTGTGGACTGCAGTATGTTCGGCGCTGATGTTGCATGCCTGGGGACTGACGAGCGAGCTGAGCTGGAACGTGCCCTCGTGGTCCGTGAGCGCAGAGTGGTTCGCCTACTCCGTGCTGTTTACGCCGATGATCTTTCTGCTGCGCCGGGTGCGGACTGTGCTGGTTTGCTGCGTTTGCGGTCGCTTTGCTGGCCGCGATGGCTGCCGCCACGCCGATGCTGGGTCAGGCGTGGACGAGCCTGGACACACGCGGCGCGCTGCGCATCCTGCCGGAGTTCCTGTGTGGTTATCTGCTGTACCGGCTGGTCCGTGGCAAAAAGTTGCCGGGCGATGCGCTTACGGTACTCGGCCTGCTGCTGCTGCTGAGCGTGTGCTACCTGCCGGGCGGCAGTCTGTGGCTGCTGGTGCCTGCGGTCATGGTGCTGTTGGCTGGTCTCCATGCCGGAGGACCGGTTTCAGATCGCGTTTTCGGCAGCCGCCCTGCTGTGCTGCTGGGTGACGCGTCCTACTCGATTTACCTCTTGCAGAACTTCGTGCTGATCGGCGTCAAGCAGGCGGTGCAACGCGCGCACCTGCCGAACACACTATGGTCGCGCGGCTCCCTGCTTGTGACCGTGGTGTTCGCCTCTGCGGCATCGGGCCTGCTTTGCTTCCGGTACGTGGAAGAGCCGCTGCGGGTAGCCATTCTTCGCCGGTTCGGCCGTCGCAGAAACCCGGAGCGAACGCCCGGCGCATCCGGTGACACGCCCGTGTCTGCAACGGTGGCGTAGCGATGTTGGTGGGTGCCCCACAGCCTGCCCTGAGTTCACCGAAGGGTCTCGCTTCTGAGACGTGGGATACAAATGCTCCGCACAACTTCTAAGTCCCATGTCTCTGCGAGACATGGGGCACCCTTGGTAAGCCTGTTCGCTCCAGGAAGAGGATGTTGACCTACGGGATGCGGTACACCTTCAGGTCGCCGTAATAGGTGTCGTTGAACTCGCCCACCTGTGTGCCGTTGGATTGCACTTGATGGAGGTGTTCGCGCAAGGGCGTGTAGAAGCCGGGGTCGGTGCCGGCGCCTTCCGTCATCATGCGGTCGCCGGAAATGAAGTACTTCGACCCGAAGTCACGCGCCGCCACGATGGGGTCGGTGCGCTCGTCGGAGATGAACGGGTGGTTGCGCAGACCGAACCAGAAGGTGATGGTGCCATAGGCCGGTGCGCCCGGCGGGATGACGCTTTCGAGTTCTGCCGTGACCTTGCTGTAGTTTGCCTTGCGCGCGCCGTTCAGCAGGAGCAGGTTGGCTCCGAACTGCGCGACCACCACCAGCGCCGCCAGCGCGAACGCGACCCGCTGCAGCTTTGGCCGCAGCGCCACCGCCGCCACGGCTCCGCCCAGCACCAGCACTGTGACGGGCGCCAGAATGGCCAGGTAGCGTGACGACTTGTTCGCCGTATCAATCAGCCACAGCATGGACGGCAGGAGCAGCAGCAACTCCACGTAAAACCAGTTGCGCCGGTAACGCCACAGCAGCGCCGTGGCCAGCAGGAACACCAGCGGGATGAACAGCCGCACGGGCACCCAGTGCAGGCCGTGACTGTGCAGCATGCCGAAGCCGAAGTAGTCGTTGTAGCGAGCCATCTCATCATAGAGTTTGCTCAGTAACGGCTTTTCGACGGCGCGGTTCAGGAACTCAAGCCGAAAGTCGTTGCGGCCTTCGCCGTTTGGCTTACCCATCACCCAGATGGCATACGGCAACAATCCCGCGAAGTACCCGCCGCAGTAGGGCAGCACGCCACGCAGCGGAAAGCGGCCGGAGCGGTGGTCCAGCACGAGGAAGAACAGGCCGAACGAGCAGATATATCCCAGGAGCGTGATGTGGAACATGGTGCCCAACGCCATGGCCAGCCCGCAGCCCACCGCGCAGGCAAGCGAACGGGTGAGCCAATAACGCCGCACAAGAAACAGGCCCAGCACAATGCAAGCCGCCGTCAACGCCTCAGGCCGTGCCGTGCGTGAAGTGGTCACCAGGAAGTTATCGGTGGCCGCCAACAGGGCGCACAGGATGCCCTGCGTTTCGCCGAACAGGTCGCGCGCGATCAGGTACAGCAGCAGGATGATGAGGAAGCCGGCCAGCACGGACCCGGCGCGTGCGGTGACCACACTGATCCCGAACACCTTGAAGAAGCCCGCCATGACCATGGCCGTGCCGGGCGGTCGCACGTCCAGCGTGTGCTCCGCGTCATTGGGGCCGATGCCCGGATCGTTCAGGCCATGGCCCTGCGAAAACGTGACGCCGGGGCCGGCGTACCAGCTCTCGTCTGTGACCCAGCGGTGTGAAAGGTAGGGCAGCACCTGCAAAAGAAAGAGCGCCAGCGCGAACAGGAGCCACGCACGGCGGCGGACAGGCGCAACGGTCTGCGCGGAGGTGTCAGTCACAAGAGGCACCTATGCAAGCTTGGTCAACAATCCCTTCGAGGGCTAAAGCCCCTTTCGCTACGGGCGGCGTGGATGGCAGGGCTGAAGCCCTGCCCCTCCGAAAGCATGCAGCAGGAAGTGTGTGTTTTCGGAAGGCCATGGCTTTCGCCATGGCATGGAGGTGCCGGTAATGGAGCGGCTTTAGCCGCTGAGGGAAGGCAGCCAACGTGAAGAGTTTCTCCGGGCCAAAGCTCCCATGCATACGTGCGGTGGATGGCAGGGCTGAAGCTCTGCCCCCCGAAAGCATGGTGGCCATGCCCCATTATTCCCACGCTGGAAGCGCCCTGTCACGGCGAAAGCTGCGCGGTAGTATCCATCTCGTGGCAAATCGGGATCGCGGGCGTAGCATGGTAGGTGTGAAGGAACAGAAGCCCACCCGTCGCTTTGCCGGCGTGCTGCTGCTGGCGGCCCTGACCGTGGCCGCGTCTGCGCAGTGGCATCCCGCGCCGGGCGATGTGCCCGCCTTTCACACAGCAGCCCCGCTCAAGGCGCCGCCGCTCCTGCCGGAGAGCGAGCGCGAAGGAATCTATTTCGTGCATCGCTACCAGAAGACCGCCTACAGCATGGCGGACGCGGTGCCGGATGTGATCTATCAGCAACCGTGCTATTGCTGGTGCAGCAAGGCGATGGGTCACAAGAGCCTGCACTCGTGCTTTGAGAACAGCCACGGCGCCACCTGCGCGGTGTGCATGCGAGAGGCCGCCTACGCCTATCAGCAGACCCAGCTGGGCAAGACACCGGCGGAAATCCGCGCCGGCATCGTCAAGGGTGACTGGCAGGCGATCGATCTGCTCACGTTGAAGATGGATTGATCGGCCGGTGACGCCTATCAACAGCCCCGGCCCCGCGGCTAAAGCCTTGGTGGAAGCGGTTCGGTGATACAGTGGCCTAAAGGCCACTGCTTTCTCCCCACTATGAGAGCCAGGCGGTGCCCCACTGCCTGCCCTGAGTTCGTCAGGGGTCTCGATTTTGAGACGTGGGACGCATGGGGCACCGGCACTCAGATCCATGTCTCTGCGAGACATGGGGCACCCCTGTCGATAGCGGACTACTGACCCACTACTTCTTCGTTGGCCGCCAGCTCATGTACGTCGGCCATCTGCAACGTGGGCTGCGGCACGGTGCGGCGCGGGTTCGGCATGGGCACGGGGCCGTTTTCGATGCGGCCGCCCGGAACACCCTTGAGCGCCGCGGCGACCATGCTGCCGGTGCTGTCAGCCTCTTCGCCGGAAAGGCGGCTGCCGCGCAAGAATGTCCAGTGGAGCTCCTGGTCGGTGCTGTAGTCCACCGTGCGCAGCGCGCCTTGCGCCTTGCCGGAAAAGGAGGCGAGGTCATTCCAGCCGGTCTCATCACAGACCACGACGAAGTGCCAGCCGTCCGGGGCGCCGCGACGGCGGACTGTTTCCCGCACGTGAGACATTTTGCTCTGGCACAGAGAGACCTGCTGGGCGGACAGGTGGTCCAGGTCGCCGCCGATGCAGAAGTGAGTTTGAGCAACGGCCGGCAGGGTCGCGCCAAGAAGAGCAAGGGAGAGCGAAAGGGGAAAACGCATTTCTGTGGGTACTCCAATCGGTGCTACCCACTTTTTCGGCAACGAGGAGGCGGGATTCAATCCAAATTCCCAATCTCTCCGTCCGTTAGTAAGACACCGCGATGCATCGGTTTTCCTCCCTGATGTTTCCGGTGATGTTGCCGATGAATCCTCCGTTCTAGGTTGAAACTGGCGCAGATTAGAGCAGACTTTCCTGCCAGGGAATCATTGTGGAAATGTTTTCGCTGCATTAGGCTTGATTTTGCGCCGAGGTAACTGAAGTTCCCGCTTCCCCCAAGGGTCCTATGCGAATTCGAGTGTTTGCTTATTCTGTGTTTCTGATCGCCGCAAGTGCCGGCAGTGTGAAGACGCTGGCGGCCAGCCCCGACTGCGCCCGCTGGGTGCGGGAGTACCAGCAGGGCCTGGCCAAGCGCGCCGCCATTGCCAAGAAACACGTGGTACATGCCGCGCTGTACATTCCGCGCCCCGCGCGCAAACAGAAGCCGCTGGCCCACCTGCGGCCGGTAAAGCTCAGCCCGCAGGAGATGCTCAAACGCTTCCGCGTGCTCTGCGGAGATGACCTGCCGTCAGAGCCCGTGGACGTGTCCTTTGTGCCCACCAACCTGGAGGCCATGCTGTTGCCGCCGGTGGCGTTTCCGGATGCGGCGCCCGTCACGGACATCGCGAATCCGGTGCCGTTTACGCCGCAGCCGGCACCGCCCGTAATCCCGACCACGCCCACACAGGTCACCAGCTCTGGCGGTACCCCGGTCATCCCGAGCGGACCCACCGTTCCCGTGGTGAATGTGCCCTCTCCCGTGCCGGAGCCGAGTTCGCTGGTGCTGCTGCTGACGGGTGCCCTGGGAGCCGTGCCGTTGATCAAGCGGCGTCTGTCCTGACGCGCAAACCATGCCGGGGCTAAAGCCCCAATCTTTCTCTGCGGTGGTTCAGTGGCCTAAAGGCCACTGCTTCCTTGCTGCGCCTGCCTAGCAGCCACTGCTTCCTCCTCGCTGCGCTCCTCGTCTGCAGGGTGCAGGCTACCCCATGTCTCGTGAGAGACATGGGATTCCGAACGCTGCTGTCTGCGAGGTCCCACGTCTCAAGAGCGAGACCCTTCGATGAACTCAGGGCAGGCAGGGGGCACCCGCCGCAGATCTCGTGAGAGACATGGGATTCTGAACATCCTGCTGCCTGCGAAGGCCTCACGTCTCAAAAGCGACACCCTTCGGAGAACTCAGGACAACCTGGGGGCACCGGCCGCAGAAGAAGATACGCTTAGAGCAGTTCTTCCGTCTGGACCGGTGTGACGCGCCGGCTGAGCCAGGAGTACGTCAGGTTTACAGGAGCGGCCAGCGCCGCCGGGCAGGATTCCACCAGGACGAGGAAGCGGCCCAGGTCCTGCTCTTCAAACACACCGGTGATGCCCGCCAGCAGCAGGAAGGTGACCGTGGAGAGCACACCGCCCAGGATGAGGCCGACCACCGGCGGTGTCCGCACCACGCACAGGTAGCCCACCAGCGACGCGACCGTGCTGATAAGAGTGACCCTGCCAAAGAACTGCCAGGGCAGCCGGACGTCGAACTGCCGGATGGCCAGGAACCACAGCCCAGCCACGCAAATCATTTGCGCCACGCCGCTGCCGATGGCCGCGCCCAGAGCGCCGTAGTGCGGGATGAGCGCGACCGCCACCGCCACATCGATCACAGAGGCGATCAGCGTCGCGGCGATAAAGTAGCTCTGCCGCTCCAGCGTTTCGAACATGGTCTGCACCGGCGTAAGGAAGGCTTTGGCCGCGCACAGCAAAGGAGCTGCCATGGCTACGACCACGGCACCGGCGTATTTTTGCCCGTACATGGTGAGCAGCGCGGCACCTGCAAGCGATGTGGCAATGATGTGCAGCGGGATGGACGTGAGTCCCAGGTAGCGGGCAGAGGCTGCGGTGAGCGCGGGCAACCGGGAGCGGTCACGCCCGTACTGCGCAAACATACTGGCGCCCGTAGCCGAGGCAAACACGGTGGGAAAGACCAGGAGCCGCTCCGCCAGGCTGAACGCGACGGAGTAAAAGGCGATCTGCCGGATATCCGTGGAGAAGTGCTTGAGCAGCAGCACTTCAGACCGGTCCCACACCACCAGCGTCAGCAGCATGCCCGCAAGGCTTTGCACGGCGAAGCTGCCCATGCGGTGCCGCAGATCGGCCGGCACGGGCAGGCTGCCGGCGTCCCACCGTTGAATGCGCAAAAAGGTAGGCAGAAAGCGCACGGAAAAGTCCACCATGCGCATGGCCAGCATGGAAACGGCAACCCCGATCACCCCCCAGTGAAAGATCACCGTGAGCAGCGTGATGACGAAGAAAGTCACCGTGGACGCGGCGGAAGCCGGCACATTGGCGGAAAGGTTTTCCGACGCCACGTTGGCAAAGGCCGAGATGGAGTTGACCATGGACGGCCAGATGCTGAGCACAAGCAGGATGGACGCGGTGCGGTACTCCGGCTGTACGTCGTGCAGCACCCAAAGCACAGCGCCCAGGGTGGCAACGGTAGCCATGCCGATCTGCGCGATCAGCGTGAGCCGGTAGACATAGCGCGCGGACACCTCTTCCCCCGCGCCCAGGAACTCTGCCATGTACTTGCGCGTGGTGGCGGGGATGCCGATGCCGCCCAGCGAACTGCAGATGTTGACGATCCACTGCACGTACACCACATAGCCCATGCGCACGGGCCCAAGCGCCCGCGCGATGAGGAAGGAGGAGATCAGCGACGCACCAAAGCTGATCAGGTTTTCAAGCGCGAACCACAGGGTGTTGCGAAGAATGGTTCGGGTGTTCACACTGTTCCTGTCCCCCCGGCGAGCTGCCCGCCGGAACGCGACTGTCTCGCCGACTCGCCCCTAGCCGAGGTGGTCAAGTTCCGCCTGGGCCTTCTTGGCCACGTCCGTTCCGTTCCCCAGTTCCACGGCTTTCTTCAGGCTGGCGGCTGCCGCGGTCTTGTTGTTCAGCCGGATGTACGCCAGGCCCATGTGGTACTGAACGCTTGCGTTGTTGGGAGAGGTCTTGGCGGAGTTTTGCCAAAGGTCCATGGCCGAGCTGTACACGCCCTTCTTGTAGTAGACCCAGGCCAGCGTATCGGCGGTATCCGGTGAGTTGGGCAGGGCGCGCTGTGCGGCCTGCGCCAGGGTCAGCGCCACGTCCAGGTTGCCACCGCTCTCCGCCATCAGATAGGCCAGGTTGTTCTCGACAACCGGCTGCTCCGGCTGAATCTGCAGCGACTTCTGGTAGGCGGCAATGGCTTTGGGCTGGTCACCCGCGGCCTCCGCGATCATGCCGAGGTATGACTGGGCCTGCGCATCCTGCGGATGGCTGCCCGCCCACTTGGTCCACAGCGCGTTGGGGCCGTTCAGGTCATTGGAGGCGAGGCTGGCCTCAGTGTAAGCGCGCATGGCAGGAAGGCTGTCCGGGCTGAGGCTCATGGCCTTCTGCGCGGTGGCCGCGGCCCCCTTGGCGTCGCGTGCCGCCATTTGCACGCCGGCCAGCGAGACCAGTGCGGGTACGCTGTTGGGGTTGCGCTGCACCTGTGCCTGCATCCGCGCTACAGCGGCTGCCGGGTTTGCCTGCAGATCAAGCTGCACCAGCATGGCAAGCGCGGGAGAGTTCGGGTCGGCTGCCAGGGACTGCTCCAGCATGGCCTTGCCTTCTGCCGCCTTGCCCTGCTTGATGCGGATCTGCCCAATTTCCGCCAGTGCCAGCGAGCTCTTGGGGTCCATCTTGAGCGCCTTCTGCAGGTCGTCCAGCGCCTGGTCCAGGTGGCCCTCGTTGGCATTGGCCGTGCCGCGCCACAGGTACGGTCCGGGCGCGTTCGGGTACGTCTTAATCATCTGCTCCGCCACCTGGCGCAGGCCGGCCTGGTCGCCGCGGCGATTGGCCATTTCCGCCACGCCGGCCGCCGCCGTCATGTTGGTGGGAGACTTTTGCAGCGCGGCCTGAAAGTTACTGGTGGCAGTGTTCATGTCGCCGCGGTCGCGCGCCACAACGGCCAGCAGCAGCTTCAGGTCGACACTTTCCGGATTGTTGTGTACGGCTTTCTGGATCAGGGCGAAAGCCTCGTCGTTCTTGCCGTCGTGCAGCAGCAGACCGGCCTTGACCTGCGCGTACTGCACTTCGGCATCGTGCGATTCCGCCTGTTTGCTGACAATCTCGCTGGCCTTGCTGAAGTTGCCGCGCAGCGCCAGGACGCGGGCGTACGACATCTGGAGGTAAAAGCTCTTGGGGTGCTTCGCTGTCAGGTCCGCCAGGATGGGTTCGGCCTTGGCGATCTGCCCGGTGCGGCCGTAGTAGCGCTCCACCATGGCGGCACCGTCCGGGTCTTCCGGGAAGTCGTCGGAGGTCTGCCGCACGGTGGCTTCCGTGGCACTCATATTGTTCTCGCTGATGTACAGCGCGGCCAGCGCGGCGCGCGGCTGCAGCACGGTCGGATCGGCCGCAATGGCTGCCTTCAACTGCGCCTCGGCGCCGGCGTTGTCCTTTTGCTGGTTGAGCAGGGCGGCCAGCATCATGTGCGCCTGTATGTTTTTGCCGTCGAGCTGCACGGCTTTTTCGAGCTCCTGCCGCGCGGCCGGCAGATCCTTGCCGCCCTCTCCGCGGAACACGCCCAGCATGGCGTGGAGGTCAGAGCGGTTGGGTGCAACGGCCAGCGCCGCGTTGATGGAGTTCAGAGCGTCTTCCGGCTTGCCCCGTTCCGCCGCGATATTGGCCTGCATGGCCAGGCCGTCCGGGTTCTTGGGATCCTGCTTCAGGATGGCGTTGGCCTGCTCTTCCGCGCGGTCGGGCAGGCGGCCTTCCAGCAGGAGATTGCCCAGGGCCACGCGCGCCGGAATGTTGGTGGGCGACAGGATCACGGCGGTCTGCAACTCCGGGTAGGCCTGCGTGATCATGTGCAGCTTAAGGAACGAACGGCCCAGCTCATAGTGCGCCATGGCGAAGTTCTTGTCGGCCTTGAGCGCGTTGTAGTACTGCAGCGTGGCTTCCTTGTACTTGCCCTCGTTGTAGTAACGCTGGCCGCTTTCCAGGTACTTCTGCTTGCGGACATTGGGGTCGCGATTGCAGCCGGCCAGCAAGAGCGGCAGCAGGGTGGCAGCGGTGGCAAGGCGTAGCGTGCTTTGGCGGTGCATCGACATGGCGGGAAGTTTCCTCAGAAAAGGCGCGGTGCGCAGGGGCACAGTGCCGGAAGTATTGAGTCTAGTCGGGGATGTAGGCAGGCAGCATTCCAGCCACCTGTCCTGCAAAGGTCACAGCCCGCGCATGCGCCGCGCCATCGGCCTCGCCCGCAATCATAGGCGTTATGACACGAACCAGCGCACCATCCGTGCGGTTGTAGCGAATGGCATCAATCAGCATGTAAAGCTTTGCCTGGTAGTCGCTGGCGATGCTGCGTCCGTGGGCACGGTACCAGTACAGGACCTCCTGCTTTTGCGTGCCGTCGGTGATCACGTACTCGCCCACCTGGTACTGGCGGCCGTCGGTCGAGGGCACGGTGGTGACGCCGGCCTTTTCAAACGTCCAGCCCGCGCCGGGCAGGCAGTTCTGGGGCGAGTGGATGGCCTGGCCCGTCCGCTGCGTGGGAAAGTACCCGATAAACAAGCTGACCGGTATGTCGGCTTCCGTCCGTGCGTGCCGGATGGCGTTTGTGGGATTGGTGTCTGCCGCGCCCGCATCCGCCCGGCCGGAGTAGACGCGGTTCAGAAAGCGGCCCTTGCCCAGCACCGCCAGCGTTTCCGGCGCAATGGTGATATCCACCGCGTGGCGATCCCGGATCTCCATCGGCAGCAGTTCCAGCGGCGTGCTGTCCGGCACCTGGTCCGTGGCGCTGCGCAGGAACAGCATGGATGCGGTGCCGGCCATCATGCCAGCGACGAGCACAAAGCGGGACAGGTTCATGCGGCTGCTCTCCGGGAATGCGCCACCATCTGCATGCCCTTCTGCAGCAGATAGACGAGGCCCAGCGAAAACAGAAACATGAGCCAGCCGGAGAACTCGTGAAAGAAGCCCATGGCCTTTTCCGGATCCCAGTACTGCACGCACAGCCCCGTTCCCACAATGCGCAGGACGTTGGCCGCCACGGCAATGGGGATGCTGGCCAGCGCCAGCAGCGTGCGGCGCAACGTGGAAGGTTCCAGGAGGTAGCCATAGATCACCGCAACGGTGAACAGGCTCATGAGCGAGCGGATGCCGCTGCATGCCTCTGCCACTTCCAGCCGCATCATGGGCAGCTCGATCACGTTGCCCTCGCGCAGGACGGGCACGTTGAACACCGGCAGGATGTCCGAAGCAATACGCGACGCGAACAACTGGAGCGGGAACGTGATCTGGTTGAACAGGACCGCGGGGAACGGAATGGCCAGGAGCATGACCAGGAGCGGAAACTTGAGCACGCGCAGCATGGGGAGGCCGGCAAACGTCCACACGAGGCCGGCCAGCAACATGAGACCGGAGATGCGCGCCAGGAACAGCTCCGCACCGTACACGCCGGCAATGTAAGTGAACAGGCCAAGGGCAACCAGCAGGGTGCCCGTCCAACTGGGTGCCAGCGGTGTGTTCTGCACTTCCACGCGCTTTTCCCAAACGACGTAAGCGCAAAAGAACGGGATCAGAAAGCCGTGCGCATAGTCGGGAAAGCTGTACCAGTCGAGCACGAGCTTGGTGCAGACCTGGAAGTAAAGCACGGCCAGCAGGAGCAACAGGGTGCCGGAGGCCCACGCGGGCAGAGCGGCATCAGCCGCGGCTCCCCTCCCCGCGGTACGGGATATCGCGGTCGCGCTCAGGGTCTGTGGTGGCATGATACGTTTATCTCCGCAGCAGGGCGCCGCTCTCTTTGCTTCATCGGCACTGCCGATGAGGGAACGAGGGTTAGGCGAGATGAAACAGCTTCCATTTTCACATCCGGAATGCAACACTGGCAGCAGCAGGGCTCTCCAGTGTGCCGCTTTGCCAGTCGAAGTCTCTGGCACAGGACTAACCAGCCCTCAACTTCAGGCAGGCCCCCAAGCATGAAGCTTCGACAATCCATACTGCCACTGTTTTTGGTGATTTTGCCCTCGTGTTCCCTAAAAGCGATGGCACAGATCGCTCCGCGGCCCGTTTTGAGCGCGGCGCCACAGGCGGCTCCGTCTCCTTCCGCTCCCTCATCCGCCGCTGCCGGCAAGAACGGTGCCTCGCTGGCGCTCTCACCGGAGTACCGCATCGGTGCCTACGACACGCTGCAGGTGACCGTGTGGAAAGAGCTGCAGCTCTCCGGCGCCTTTCCGGTGCGGCCCGATGGCATGATTTCACTGGTTTTGTTGGGAGACGTTCCCGCCGCGGGAAAGACCCCCATGGAACTGGGCGCAAACATCACCGAGTCGCTGAAAAAGTACATCCAGGACCCGCTGGTAACCGTTACAGTTACAGCGGTTAACAGTCAGAAGGTGTACGTGGTGGGCCAGGTAGGACATGTGGGTGCAATCGATCTCTCGCCGGGGATGACTCCGCTGGAGGCAATCTCGTCCGCGGGCGGGCTGGCCAACTTCGCCAGCGGAAAGAACTGCTACGTCCTGCGCGGAGCAGCCGGCCAGCAGAAGAAGATTCCCTTTGATTACCGGAAAGCGCTAAAGGGCCAGGCCGGCCAGAACATTGTGCTGCAAACCGGCGATACGGTTGTGGTGCCATGATGACGCTGCCTCTCGCGAGACGCTTGCCGGCGCTGCTGCTGCTCGGCCCCGCTGCCTTTGCCGCCGCGCAGAGCGCACCTTCGGTGCTCAGCGCGCCATCCACCGTGGGTGCGCCGGGCGTGGGCGGTCTCAGCGCCATGGCTCCGGCCGGACAGCTCAACTACAGCATCTCGCTTTCCGACTCCGCCATTGTCGGCTACAACGGCGGCGACGGCGTGGCGAACAGCGTGAACCTGGCCGGCAATGCGGGCTTTGTGTCGAGCAGCGAGCGGCACCCCACAAGCTTTATCTATTCCGGCGGCTACCTGTTCGGGAGCAACGGCCAGCCCAACACGTCGTTCCAGAACCTGGGCATCTCGCAGGTGCTGAACACACGGCAGTGGACTTTTCTGCTCAGCGACGTGGTGAGCTACCTGCCCGCAACGCCCCGCTTCGGCCTGGCCGGCGTACCTGGCGTGGGCGACACCGGCAGCCTGCCCATCGGCGCGGGGACGCAGGGTGCCACGGACGCCGTGCTGACCAACTACGGCCAGCGCGTGACCAACACCACCACCGGCTCCGCCGACCACCGGTTCTCAAGCCGCACCACGGGGAGTGCCTTTGCCTCGTACACCAAGCAGTACTTCTTTGGCGACCTGGGCCTCAACAGCAATTTCCTGTCCGTGGGCGGGCAGCTTGCCCGTAACCTGTCCGCCACCACGCTGGTAGGTGGAGGCTATACCTACACCTCCGCGACCTATCCCGGGCTGAACTACGGATTTGTGTCGCACGGTGTTTCCGGCATCTTTCAGCACACGTTCAACGGCCGCACCTCCATGAACGGCTCCATCGGTCCGCAGTGGACCAGCAGCACGGGCACGGCGCTGTTTCCCAACCGCCTGAGCGTGGCCGCCAGCCTGAGCGTGAACTACCTGGCGGGGCTGAACAACTACTACCTGAGCTACTCGCGGGGCACCAACCCCGGTTCAGGCGTGCTGCTGGGTGCCGTGTCCGACTACGTGAGCCTGGGTGCCCAGCGCCGGTTTGACCGGAACTGGAGCGGTGGTGCTTACGTGAGTTACAGCCACTCCAGCACCCTGGCGACCAACCCGCTGCTCTCTGCCAACGTGAGTGCCTTCACGGCGGGGCTGCAGGCTTCGCGCAGAATCTCCAACAGCTTTTCCGCATTTGCCAGCTATGCCGTGCAACACCAGCTTGCGGCACAGGTGCTTCTCAACAACAACGCATTCAACGGCACGGCACACATCATCAGCGCCGGCATCACGTACTCACCGCGGCCCATTCACCTGGGCCGGAGGTAATTCCCTGTGTTAGGTCACCGTCCCCTCACGGCTACCGATTATTTCGGCATTCTTAAGCGCCGCGCCCTCTACCTGATTCTGCCCGCGGTCGTCTGCTGCGTGGCTGCCCTGGCGGTCAGCTTTCTGATCGCGCCGCGTTACATCTCGCAGACGCTGGTGCTGATCGAGCAGCAGAAAATCTCAGAAGACTACGTAAAGCCGGTTATTGCGGCAGACCTGGATGCACGGCTCGCCTCCATGAAGGAACAGATTCTGAGCCGGTCGCGCATTCAGCCGATCATCGAGCGATTCAACCTGTACCCCGGCGAAAAGATGGATGAGCGCGTGGACGAGACACGCAAGAACATCGACATCAAGCCCATCCGTTCCGAGATCAGCCGCGCCAACGGCCTGCCGGGCTTTTTCATCCTGTTCACCGCGTCGGACCCGCGCACCGCGCAGCAGGTGTGCAGCGAAATCACCAGCCTGTTTGTGGGCGAGGACCTGAAGTCGCGCGAACAGTCCGCGCAGGGCACCACGGACTTTCTGGAGTCGCAACTTGCCGAAGCCAAGAGCGCCCTGGACACCCAGGACCAGAAGCTGGCCGATTTCCAGCGGAAATACGTGGGCAAGCTGCCAGGCCAGCAGGCCCCGAACATGGACATGCTCACCAGCCTGAACACCCAGTTGCAGGCGGCCACCCAGCAACTGGCGCAGATGGAGCAGAACCGCTCGTACCAGCAATCGCTCCTGTCGCAGGTGCAGAGCGCGCGCGATACGGCGGGTTCCGCCAACGCAGCGGCCACGCCTGCCGTGGTGGATGAGCGGCAGACGCAACTGCAGGCACTGCAGGCGCAGGAAGCCGACCTGGTGTCACGCTACACGCCGGACTATCCGGACGTGGTCACCACCCGCCGTCAGATTGCCGACCTGAAGAAGCAGATCGCAACCAAGCCCGCCGTCGCCACTTCGGTCACCGGCAAGTCCGGCGAGTCCATCGGCCTGCAGCAGTTGCGTGCCTCCATGCAGGCGTCGGATACCGGCATCAAGGCCAAGCAGGCCGAGATCGCTCAGATTCAGGGCAACGTGCGCATGTACCAGGAGCGCATTTCGTCCTCGCCGCTGGTGGAAGAGGAATACAAGGCGCTCACCCGCGACTACCAGACGGTTCAGAAGAACTACGACGACCTCCTGGCCAAGATGAACCAGAGCAAGATGGCGACCAGCCTGCAGCGCCGCCAGCAGGGCGAGCAGTTCAGCCTGATGGACGCGGCCAACCTGCCGGATGCGCCGTCGTGGCCCAAGCGTCCGCTGTTCGGCATCGGCGGCTTTCTGCTGGGCCTGGCGCTGGGTGCCGCTGTGAGTGCGTTGCTGGAGTACCGCAACACCGCCATCCGCAGCGAAGAAGACGTGTACGCGTTCTTGCACCTGAACACGCTGATCGCGGTGGAGCGCGTGGGCAACCGTCCCATGCGCTCTGCCTCTGACCATCCGGAGGAGACCGTGGGCAAGCGCCGCGAACCGGCGGCAGAGATCGTCTCCCCGGCAGCGGGCCCGGGCGGCGTGATCAAGACGGCGGACCAGCATTGATCTCCCGCTCCAACGATTTCTTCTAAAGAGACGCCCGGCAGGACCGAAACAGCAAGTGGGGCTGCGGGTTTCAGGCAACAGTGGTGCGCGGAAACGCGGAGCTGCGATATCGCTCTCTGCATTTCTAGGCGTGCGAGCCGGATAAACTAGCCAGTGACAGGAAGCTGCGAATGAACAGGACTCACCAGGAACTGCTGCGCGCCGCGCTTGATGGTTCGGAGACTGCGGAGGGCACCGCATCCGCTGCTGCCGCCACCATGGGAGACACCACCGGTACCGCCAGCGCGAACAGCGCAAGCCGAACCGCCGAACTCGTCCGCGGCGAGGAAATGCCTGGCAAGGTGACGGTGTGGGATCCTGTGCCGGAGGACCTGCCTTCGCTGCAGCCGCGCACTTCCGCGGCGGAACAGTTCCGTCGGCTGCGGTCGCGCCTGCTGGAACACCGTTCGCAGCAGCCGCTGCAGACGGTGCTGCTGAGCAGCGCTCTGCCCCAGGAAGGCAAGAGCTTTATCGCCGCCAACCTGGCCGTAAGCCTGAACCAGCACCGCAACACGCGCGTGCTCCTGATTGACGGCGACATGCGGCGGTATAGCCTGCAGCGGTACTTCGGCTCGCCCCACAAGCCGGGCCTGGCGGATTACCTGGGCGGCACCGCGGGGCCGGACGAGATCATGCAGCGGCCGGACACGGAGACGATCCAGCGATTTCCCAGCCTGTCGCACCTGTGCCTGATCCCGGGCGGCGGCATGGTGGAGCATGTGGCCGACCTGTCAGAAGATTCGCGCTTCGGCAGGCTGATCGATTACGCCAAGCCGCAGTTTGATTGGATCGTGGTGGACTCCTCACCGGTCACCCTGGTCTCAGACGCGGTCAACCTGGCGCGGCATTGCGACGGTGTCATGCTGGTGGTGCGCTCTGGCGTGACCGACTACAAGCAGGCACAGAAGGCGCAGGCGGAGCTGCAGGCCGCCAACCTGATCGGCGTGGTGCTGAATGCGGTCGTCGACCGCCCGGCACCCTCCTACTATGGCTACGGCCCGGTTGGTGCCGACGCATGATTCGTCTGCTCAACGTGTACTATCCCACCCGAACAGTGTTTCTGCTCCTGTCAGAAACGCTGATCATCAGCAGCTGCCTGTTTGCTGCCATGTGGATGGTGCTGGGCAGCGACACCTACCTGGTGCTGAATTATGAGTACGGCCTGGCCAAAGTCGTGGCCTTGACCGCCGCCACCATGATGGTGGCGTACTACTTCGATCTGTACGAGCCCGACCTGCTCTTCGACCGGCGCGAAATCTACTTCCGCATCGTTCTGGCGCTGGGCTGCGTGTGCCTGCTGGTGGCGCTGGTGGTGTGGGTGTACCCGGAGTTCAGCATTGAGCGCGCCGTGTTTCCGCTGGCGCTGCTCTTGCTGGGGCTGGTGCTGTGCGCGTGGCGGCGCTTCTACGCATGGGTCGCGGCCCGCAGTGTCTTTCGCGAGCGCGTATGCGTGCTGGGCAATGGACCGCGCGCGCACTTTATGGCAGAAACCATTACCCGCCGCAAAGACCTGGGCATGGACGTGGTGAGCTGCAACTACAGCGTGGACGGCGTACAGCTGGCCGATGCCATGGCGACCGTGCGCAACCTGTCTGCCATGAAGGAGCCGGTACACCACATTGTGATCGCGGTGGAAGACCGCCGCGGCGGCCTGCCCATGACTGACCTCCTGGGCCTGAAGCTGAGCGGCATCACCGTGGAAGAAGACACCCAGTTGATGGAACGGCTGAACGGCAAGATCCAGCTGGACGGTCTACGGCCCAGCACGTTCCTGTACGGCGAGGGCTTCCGCGTCAAGAGCTCGCAGCAGTTCACGCGGCGCGTGCTTTCCATGTTTGCCGCCGGCCTTGGCCTCTTGCTGTTTCTGCCGTTTGCGCCGCTGGTCATGCTGGCGGTTCGGCTGTCTTCCCCTGGACCCATCTTTTTCAAGCAGGTGCGGGTGGGCGTGGGCGGCAAACACTTCGGCGTGTACAAGTTCCGCACCATGCGGCAGGACGCGGAAGCCAGCGGTGCCAAGTGGGCCACCAAGAATGATCCGCGCACCACCCGCGTGGGCCTGTTCATGCGCAAGACGCGCATCGACGAGATTCCGCAGCTCTGGAACGTCTTGCGTGGCGACATGGGCTTTGTGGGACCGCGCCCGGAGCGGCCGGAGTTTGTGCCATGGCTCACCGAGCAGTTGCCGTTTTACGATCTGCGGCACATCATCCGCCCGGGCCTGACGGGCTGGGCGCAGGTGCGCTACGGCTACGGTGCCACGCTGGAAGAGGCGCGCGAAAAGCTCTCGTACGACCTCTACTACGTGAAGCACGCCTCGCTTGGGCTGGACCTGCTCATCATGTTTGAAACCATCAAGATCATCCTGCACCGCAAAGGCGCGCAGTGAAGGCCGGGGCGCACACGCTGCTGCTGTTGCTGTTCTTCGGTTCGCTCGTGCTGGTGCTCTATACCTATGCCGGCTATCCACTGATCGCAGCCGCCACGGCAAAGTACCGGCGCAGACCGTGGCAGCGTGGACCTGTGAATCTATCGGTGAGCGTGATCATGCCGGTGCACAACGCCGCTGACATCATCCCCGCAAAGATGCAGCACCTGTTCGATCTGCACGCCGACATCGTGCGCGAAATCGTGGTGATCTCTGACGGTTCGGTAGACGGCACGGCCGAGCTGCTGGCCACCTATGACAACAGCCGCCTGCGCCTGCTGGCGCTGCCGCAACAGGTGGGCAAGGCGGAGGCGCTCAACCACGGCATGCGCGCAGCCACCGGTGACGTGCTGCTGTTCATCGACGTGCGGCCGCGGCTGGACGAGACCGCACTCGAGCACCTTCTCAGCAACTTTGCCGACCCGGCCGTCGGCTGCGTGGCGGGCGAGCTTGTAGTCCGCACGGGCGCGCAGCATGACGCCACCGGCAACGCCATGGGCGGAGCCTACTGGCGGTATGAGCAGGGCATCCGCACGGCCGAGGCGCTGTGGGATTCCCCTGTAGGCGTGTACGGCGGCTTCTATGCGGTGCGCCGCAGCCTGGCCACGCCGTTTCCGCCGGGGCTGATCCTGGACGATATGTTCCAGCCGCTGTCGGTGATCCGGCAGGGTTATCGCAACGTGCTGGATCGCACCGCCGTGGTCGTTGACACCTGGCCCGCCAGCAAAAAGGGCGAGTTCCAGCGCAAGGTTCGCACCCTGGCCGGCAACTTCCAATTGCTGCAGCAGGCACCATGGCTGCTGTCCGGTGAAAACCGGGTGCGCTTCCAGCTTGTGTCGCATAAACTTTTGCGGCTCGCTGTACCGTTCGCCCTGCTGCTGATGGTGCTCGCGCCTGCTGCGCTCACCGCAGCGAGCCCGCTGTGGGGTGCGATCGCGCTGCTGCAGGCGGCCTTCTGGCTCATGGCGCTGCTGGCGCTGCGCGTGCGCATCCCCGTACTGCACCGGGTGCTGGGGCCCGCGAGCGCCCTGCTGCTGTTGAATGCCGCCGCGGTGGCCGGGCTGTACCGCTTCCTGTTTACCAGCGGACCGCTCTGGAAAATCTGGTCGCCCGCCTCCAACGCCCTGGCGGAGAACCAGGCCGCCCTGTGGGGTGGGCAGGGAAGATCGTGACAGTGAGCGGGCAGGTGTGCCGGACTTCTCAGCGGGCTGAAGGCCCGCGCTGTAATAGCCTGGGGCGCAGCCCCAGGAACCATCCGCAGGTCACGCTGCGGGCTGTAGGCCCGCGTTATTGCGAAGCAGCCGCGAGTTTAGGACGTCGAACAGCAGGAGTGGGGCGGCGTAAATTGTTTGCCGCCCACAATCCTTGCATAGCGCGGGCCTTCCGCCCGCC
>CAXTBQ010000049.1:0-25272 GCA_964242065.1 uncultured Terriglobus sp.
GGTCAGCAACTACCGCAACCGCGTTCTGAAGCCCCTGGCCGAACGGCTCGGGATCGAGAAGCTCAATTTCCAGATCCTGCGCCGCACCATGGCCACCCAGGCGCAGAACATGGGATCGGTCAAAGACATTCAGGCGCACCTGCGGCACGCCCGCCCGGATACCACCGCGAACGAGTACATGCAGGCCCTGCCTGCGAGCGTTCAGCAGATGGTCGGATCGGTGTACCGGATGCTCACGAAAGGAGGGAACGAAACAGAGCCGCAAGCGGACACGGAAAAACAGTCATCTGCGGATTTGCCACAAAATGCCACAAACTTTTCGGACCCTGTGTCTGTAAGTTGTTCATTCTATGGTGGGCACAGCAGGATTCGAACCTACGACTTCCACCGTGTGAAGGTGGCACTCTACCGCTGAGTTATGCGCCCGCGCGGAGTGCGCCTGCGTGAAGAGGATACCACGATCCGGGTGTCGAGGGTGTCGATCCATCTTGGCTTTTCCGGCATAGGAGATGAGTGTCTTCCCAAGAGCGCAGTTGCTTGGACGTACCACTGTTGCTGTTGCGGCCCACCCATCCCGATCGGATGGCTGGCAATCTAACATCAAGACATGACGCAGGGCGATAAGCAGTCCGGCAGGCGGCAGCGCTCCTTTCAGGGCGAGCCGACGATTTCTCCGGAAGCTTCTTCTTCGCAGACGGTTACCGGTCAAGAGACCGAAGAGGCAGAGGATCCGGTCGACCGGGAAGAGGCTGCACTTCTACCGCAACATTCTGCCGGAGAAGGTGTCGGAAATACCATGGGCACGCTGGTTTACTATCCGGGCATGGTAGGCGAAGCGAGTGACGCACCGGTTGCGGATCAGCCTGCAGTAGATTTTGAAGCCGCAGCGAACCGGCCTTCTGAAACAGGCGACGCAGAGATCATGCTGAGGCTGAAGGCCGGCGATCTGCAATGCTTTGACTACCTGATGAACAAGTACCGGCGGCCCATTGTGCACTTCATGTTCCGTATGGTTCACAACCAGGCTGTGGCAGAAGAAATGGCTCAGGAGGTTTTCCTGCGCGTGTATCGCTCGCGTGAGACGTACCGCGCAGAGGCACGCTTTAGCACCTGGCTGTACCGCATCGCCACCAACCTCGCTGTGAACTACGCGCGCGACACAAAGAATGAGCGGCTAGCGCCAAAGTTACAGTTGGACGAACCCGACCCGGATACCGGAAGCCTGCACGATGTGGCGGACGCCACGCCAAACATCGAAGCCGACCTGCTCAGACGGGAGCGGATGAGCGCTATCAAGCAGCATGTAATGGCCTTGCCGGAGCGCCAGCGCGTGGCCGTACTGATGCACAAGTATCAGGATATGGACTACAAGGCGATCGGTTCTGTACTCAAGTTGAGCGAGTCGGCCACGAAGAGCCTGCTGTTTCGTGCCTACCAGACCTTGCGCGAACGGCTGAAAGATTTTGTCTAAGGTCTCAGAGAAAGGATCGTGTCATGTTTTCCCGCTCGAAAAAGACGGACGCCGTGACAGACGAACAGGCGATGCAGCAGATAATGCTTCTGCTGGAGGAGTGGAAATCTCCGGATCCTTCGCCATGGTTTGATGCGCGTATGATGGCTCGTTTCCGGGAGGAGCAGGCGCGTGCGCCGCAGGGCCTGTTCGCGAAGCTCCGGGATCGGTGGTTGTTCTCCGATGCCATGCCTTTGAAGCCATTGATGGCTGGTGCGATGGCGCTGCTGATTGTGGCCGGAGGCGGAGGCTACTGGCAGGCGGAGCACTCTCATGCTGGACAAATGGCCGGGGTGTCTGCCACAGTTCATGATCTTCAGGAACTCGATAGTAACGATCAGACGCTGCAGCAGATGAGCCAGTTGCTGGATGACAATGACGATTCCGCGCCCCAAAGTTAGGCTCTGGGCGCTTCCCTGCAGTTATTCTGTTTAGGTTCCTCTGCTGATCTGTTTTGTTGTGGGCGTTCGCCCGACTGACTGCCGATGAAGACGTCTGCCATAGTTCGAAGATTCGTTCCGTGCATCTGTGCGGCGGTAAGTTCTTGCGTGCCGGCAGGTGCCGTCGCGCAAGCTGCGATTCCGGGTAGCAATCGTCCGGCTCCAGTGGTTCGGATACCGCCAAGCTCTGCGCGTCCCATGCAGAGCCAAGCGCAGCCAAACGGAGCACCTCGGGGAGCCCACCTGGGCCAATGGATGCAGCAGCACGGCAGTCTTTCTCCGCAACAGCAGCAACACGCCCTCCGGAATGAGCCAGGCTTCAACCAGTTGCCGCAACAGACACAGCAGCGAATGATGCAGCGGCTCGACCGGCTGAACAACATGGCGCCACAGCAGCGTGAGCGTGTGATCTCCCGAACGGAAGCCATCGAGCGTATGACCCCGCAGCAACGTGGCGATGTGCGTGGTGCCATGGGTCAACTCGGGGCGCTGCCGCAGGATAGGCGACGTCTGGTGGCGAAATCCTTTCGTGATCTCCGCTCCATGTCTCCACAAGACAGGAATGCCTTGCTAAACTCTCCGGCCTACCGCCAGCAGTTCTCCGATGATGAGCGTGGAACACTTGGCAATCTGCTCGCCGTGAGTCCACTTCTCCCGCCAAGCCGCTGAAGTTCTCACCCGTCGCGATTGCAGAAGCGCTGGTCCATACCTACTGACTGAGATTCTGCACCCGCTGTGTCCGCCAGCAGTGGGAAAACGCCTGATCGATTTTCTTCGTCGCTCTGCGGAGCGAGCATTCCGTTGCAGGAGCTTGCTTTCTCAGTGCCTCAGCCTGATTCATGCTTCCCCTTCCGCGCATCTATTCCATGGGACGCCATGACCTCTACCCTCATCGGAACTCTCCTCCTCGGATTTTGCGTGGCGCTGAACGGTGTTGCTCAACGCCCGGCTCGTCACTGGACAGGCACTGCGACTGTTCTCAACAACGACAGCTCCTCCGCATCCAAGGTGACGGCCGCTGTGCCGGTGCAGCTAGACCTGTCCGCTCCTGCAAAGAATGGCAGCATCACCGGCACGTTTCTCAACGGCGGGGAGCGCGCCTCCTCGAGTGACGGTAGTCTGACCGGCACGCACCTGGTGCTCCACTTCTCCTCTTTCGCACGAACATTGGAAGGTGATATCGAGGGGAGCACCTTGAAGGCGGTGTTTCGCGGAGCACGCATGAAAGCGTGGCCGATGATGCTGCATAGCGATCGCGATGGCAAACCACGCACCACCTTTGCCGCCGCAAAGGGCAGCGAAGCAGGAACCATCAATGGTCGCTGGGAAATCGCCGGCAAGTCGTCCAAAGGCGAGTCCGCCTGGACACTGGAGGTGAACCCGTACGCCGGCAATGGCCAAATTCATGCCGTCATCCAGCATGTCGATGGAGACAGCGGCGGCCTGTATGGGCGATATGACGAGGTTGCGGGCGAGTACCGGGTTTACCGGTTTGCAGATTCCGGCGCAACGGCGTACGCGCTAAAGCCGAACGCGAACGGCACACTGTTGGTCACCAATCTGCGCGATCCTGCGGAAAGCAACTTGGCCCGGCGTCCGGCAGACGCTCGGAAGGCCCAGTTAGCACCGCCAACGCCCAGCACGGAACAGACGACACTGAAGAACCCCGCGGAGCCGCTCCACTTCTCAGGGCCCAACTTAGCCGGAACTACGATCAGCAGCACGGATGAACAATTCCGCAACAAGGTAGTGATCGTGGCGATCGGCGGCAGTTGGTGCCCGAACTGCCATGACGAGGCTCCCTTCCTGGTGGAGCTCTACAACAAATTTCACAGCCGGGGGCTGGAGGTGGTGGATCTCTCGTTTGAGGAGGGCGATCAGTTGAAGGACCCGGAGCGCCTCCGCGCGTTTGTGACAAAGTACCGCATACCGTACACGGTTCTACTCATGGGCTCGCCGGACGATCTGAACGACCGCCTGCCTCAGGGGCAAAACCTGAACAGCTGGCCCACTTCGTTCTTTGTTGGCCGCGATGGCTTAGTGAAGGAGATCCACGCGGGCTTCTCCGGACCCGCCACCGGTGAAGCAAACGTGCGACTGAAAGCTGAACTCACCGCCACCGTGAAGAAGTTGCTGAGTCAGACGAACACGGTGCCTCGCTAAACCCTATAGTCGCCCGCGTGTGAACAGCCGTTGCAGAGCCTCAAGCGTTTGAGCGTCACCATCGTGCGCGCTTCGCCGCATGCCGGTGAGCGGCGCATGTAAAAATTTGTTCATGAGCGATCGCGTGAGCGCGTCCACGGCTTCCTTCTGCTGCGGCGTGAGTTCGGTCAGGCGTGTGCGCGCACGGTCAAGCTCGGCAAGGCGCAGGTGTTCCGCATACTGCTGCAACAAAAGGATGCCAGGCACCGCGTCCAGCGATTGCAGCTTCTGCTGATAGAGCTCTACCTCGGCGGAGACGATGCGCTCGGCTGCCGCAGCTTCTTCTACGCGGGCTGACATGTTTTTTACGGCCACCTGCTGCAGATCGTCCACGGAATATACAAAGGCACCATCGACGCCGTTGACAGCCGGATCTACATCGCGGGGAACGGCGATGTCGATGAAAAAGACCGGGCGTCCGCGCCGCTTCTGCAGGATCACCTGCGCGTCTGCAACCTTGAACAGGTGTTCGCGGGAACCGGTACCCGTCACAATGATGTCGGCCTTGGGTGCGTGCTGCTGCAGATCCGCAAAGGGGACAGCCAGCCCATGGAATTGCTCTGCCAGTCGCTGCGCACGATCGGATGTTCGATTTGCAACCAGCAGCGTGGTCGCTCCCTGCGCGATGAGGTGCCGGGCGGCGAGTTCACTCATCTTGCCCGCACCTACTAGCAATACTTGCTTGCCTCTCAAAGAGCCGAATATCTGCTTGGCCAGATCCGCTGCCACAGACGCGATGGACACGGTAGATGAGCCGATCTCTGTTTCTGTCCGTACCTTTTTCGCTACAGTGAAGGCTGACTGCAGCAGACGTTCCAGCGTAGCCGAAACGCCGCCTACCTCGCGGGCCACTGTGTAACTTTCCTTGACCTGACCCAGGATCTGCGGTTCGCCAACTACCATGCTGTCCAGTGAGGAAGCTACGCGGAAAAGGTGCCGCACCGCCTCTCTGTCCTGATACTCGTAAAGGTGCGGACTCAGCGTGTCAGGAGGTACGGCGAAGTAATTCGACAAAAAGCTTCGCAGATCGCTGGCGTGTTCATGCTCTGTAAGCAGTTCCACGCGATTGCAGGTGGAAAGAATTAACCCCTCGCGCACCCCCGGGTGGTGCACGAGTGAGCGAGTGGCCTCTGCCAGGCGGCCCTGCGGAATCGCCAGCCGCTCCCGCACCTCGATCGGAGCGCTGTTATGGTTGACGCCCAGCAGCGAAAGGCTCACGGACGCCCTGCAAACTGGTGCACGGACGACACCTGGTCGGCTGACCAAACGGCCAGCATAATGAAAAAAACAAAGGACGACAGCCATACGGCGCGCCGCCCGCGCAGCCCGCTGGATCGCCGAATGGCGATCATGGCCACGTACGCCACCCACATGGCGAATGACAGCAGCACTTTTGGGTCGCGAAAGTACGCCGCACCATACGTGACCTCTGCCAAAGCTGACCCGATCAGCAGTCCTGCGGTCATGCAGGGCAAACCGACAAGCAGCGATTTCAAGGCGATCTGGTCCGTCACCTCCAGCGCGGGCAACCGTGAAAGCAAGCCAACCGAAGTACGTGCTTTGAGCCGGTTTTCCTGGATCAGGTACAGGACGCTTGCCAGCACGCTAACGCACAGTGCAGCATAGGCTGCCAGCAACAGGCCGATGTGCAGCCACAGCCACACAGAATGCAGCAGGGGTTCATCAAGCTGACGATGCCCGGGCGCAAAGGCAGGCATCAGTCCCAGCAGGAACACCGCAGGAAGCAAAACCACACCAACGGTGAGCGTCCGGTACTTCAAATAAACAGCTAGAAACGCCGTCGCCAGCAGCAAAGCCAGTACAGCCTGTACTTCGCTCGCACTCACTGGCAGGAAATGGTGCGCGGCATTGAGCATCTCAGCCACTGAGACAAAGTGAAACAGCAGCGCCGCAACCGCCGCCGGCACGGCCAGCAGTCGCCAGCGCGGCCGGTCGTACAGCACCGCGGGCAACACAGCGAGAGACGCCAGGCCGTATAGCAACACTGCGACTTTAAGCCAGAAGATGGACATGCCTGACGCGGACGTGCAAACCAAAGGTCGGCACAGTAGCTAAGTATACGATTTCGCACCGGTGTGCCGGGCGCATGCACGAGGTGGCAAACAGCGTGTGATCCATGCCGTTCTATGGAAAAAGTTCGCACTCCCGGCTTACTCGGCCTCACCATGTGCATCCCACAGCAATGAGTGGCCAGCAGGCCCACGCAAGGAGAACGAACATGGCATTCGACTTTGAAGGTGACAGGCGCGTACACGCTGGTGAAGCGAAAGAGGGCGCGACCACGGCATACATCGAGAGCTATACCTCAAAGGTCCCGAGCGGCTTCTTTCTCTCTGCCGCCATTGCTTCCATCACGGCTTCTCTGGTTTTCAAAGCCGTCAAGAAAGATCATGCAGCACTCTTCGTAGGCCAGTGGGTGGCACCGTTTCTCATCCTCGGGCTCTACAACAAAATGGTGAAGCAACACGGCTCGGACGCGGATACCCGCGCTTAGCTCCTTCTTCACTTGCCCACGCCAGCAGACCGTGAACCGGTATGCTGGCGTTACTGCGTATGGCGGTAGAAGCTTCTAACCCGGAACAGGCCAGCAGAGGCGGTGGGAAAAACTCCACCCAACTCTCGCCGATGATGCAGCAGTTCGCCCTGGCAAAGGCAGCACACCCCGATGCGCTTCTGTTCTTTCGGATGGGCGACTTTTATGAGCTTTTCTTTGACGATGCCGTCGTCGCTTCCCGGGAACTGCAGCTTACCCTAACGGCGAGGGACCGCGAACGTGCTGTACCCATGTGCGGGGTGCCGTACCACGCTGCGGAAGGCTATCTGCAGAGGCTGCTCCGGCGGGGCTTCCGCGTTGCCATCTGCGAACAGATGGAGGACCCCAAGCTCGCCAAAGGCGTGGTTCGCCGGGAAGTCACTCGCGTGTTCACGCCGGGCACAGCACTGGACCCAAATGCCGGAGCGGGTGAGAACACCTTTCTTGCCGCACTGTCCGTGCTCGCCGACCGCAGGTCCGCAGGAGTAGCGCTGCTCGACCTGTCCACCGGCGAATTTCGCACCACCGAGTTTCGTGGAGCCCACGCTGTTCGCGAAGCAGGGGACGAAATCACCCGACATCGCGCCCGTGAAGTCCTGCTGCCTTCCGGCCTGCACCTTGGTGGAGAGCAGCCACAATTGGACCGATCAGAGCCGGACGATGATCTGTTATCTGCTGTCCGCACGCGCACTCCGATCGACGACTGGGCCTTTGCGCCGGATCACGCGCTGCCCCTTCTGCAAGGCCACTATCGCACGCACTCGTTAGAGGGTTTCGGCCTGGCGAACCGCACGGCTGCGGCCAGTGCGGCAGGCGCCCTGCTGCACTACCTGCGCGCCACCAAGCACACCGAGCTCGAGCACCTGGATGTGCCGCGTTTCTACGAGCGTTCCGTAGCACTCGAACTCGACAACGTCACGGTTCGCAACCTGGAGCTTGTAGAGCCGTTGTTCTCTGGTGAGAACTCGCAAACCACGTTGTGCTACGCGCTGGACGCATGTCGCACACCCATGGGCAAGCGCCTCTTGCGCGCTGTGCTGCTACGCCCGTCCATCCACGCGGAAGAGATCTCCGCCAGGCACGATGCCGTTGGGGAGGCGGCCGCCTGCTTGCCTGCACGGGAGCGGCTCAGGAGATCCTTGGAAGGTGTGCTCGACGTAGAACGGCTGCTGGCGAGGCTGGCGCTGGACTCCGCAGGCCCGCGCGAGGTGGTAGCACTTGGCCGAACGCTGGCTGCTCTGCCACTGGTCGAGCAGGCTCTTGGTGACTTGGGCAAGGGCCGCTGGTCGCACCTGCGCGACGGCTTTGATGCACTCGCCGACGTGTGCGCGCGCGTAGCTGCGGTGCTGGTGGAGGAGCCGCCGCTGAAGCTTGGTGAAGGCGACGCAATCGTAGAAGGTGTTGATGCGGAACTTGATGATTTGCGCGGGCTCAGCCGTAGCGGACGTGCTGCAATCGCCGCGATCGAAGATCGCGAGCGCACCCGCACCGGCATTGCAAGTCTGAAAGTCCGCTTCAACAACGTGTTTGGCTACTACCTGGAAATTACGCGCGCCAACCTGGGGAATGTCCCGTCCGATTATGAACGCAAGCAGACCCTGGTGAACGCGGAGCGATTCACCACGCCGGAGTTGAAGGAGTACGAGCGCAAGATCCTGTCTGCACAGGAACGCGTCGGCGAGATTGAGCGGCGCATCTTTGCCGCTTTGCGGCGAGAGGTTCTTTCAGCAGCCGCTCGCATCCGAGAGACCGGCCGGCGTCTTGCTGAAATTGACCTGCTCGCCAGCTTCGCGCACACGGCAGCATTACGTGGTTGGGCAAGACCGGACATTGTGACGGACAGCACGGTCCTGGAGTTCGCTGAGGCTCGGCATCCGGTGGTCGAGCTGCGATTGGAAGAGAGCGGAGCCGGCCGCTTTGTGCCTAACTCGGGCTTTCTGCACGGTACCGAAGGTCCATCCATTGCGCTGATCACGGGTCCGAACATGGGTGGCAAATCCACTTACTTAAGAATGGCTGCGCTGCTCGTCATCCTGGCGCAGAGTGGTTCGTTTGTGCCCGCGCTGTCGATGAAGCTAGGGCTGGTGGACCGCATCTTCACACGCATTGGCGCGAGCGACAATGTGGCCCGCGGGCGCAGCACCTTCATGGTCGAGATGACAGAAACCGCTGCCATCCTTAACTCTGCTACCGAACGCTCGCTGGTTCTGCTGGACGAGATGGGTCGGGGCACAGCAACGTACGATGGATTGTCTTTAGCCTGGGCCGCGGTGGAGCACCTGCACGACCGCATCGGCGCGCGCACGCTCTTTGCCACGCATTATCACGAGCTTACGCTGCTGCATGAGAAGCTGCACAACCTGAAGAACCTTCGCGTCGCCTGCCGCGAAAGCGCCAGCGGCATTGTCTTCCTGCACCAGGTGGAAAGCGGCGCGGCAGACCGCAGCTACGGCATCGAAGTCGCGCGGCTGGCCGGATTGCCGCGGGAGGTGATCGCCCGCGCACGCGCCGTGCTCAAGCTGCACGAGCGTGCGGAAAGCGCCTCCACGGCAGCTGCAGCAGAAGCTGCGAAGCTTGCTCCTGCTCCGCTGCAGATGACAATCTTCACTCCTTTGTCGCAGCGCGTTGTGGAGCGCGTTCGTGAACTGGATGTGGATCGCATGACTCCCCTGGAAGCTCTTCAACTGCTTGCCGAACTCAAGCGCGAGATCGCTGAATGATCAGCACACCCGCAAAGCCGATCATTGTTGCCGGTGTGATGAGCGGCACCTCGGCCGACGGCGTCGATGTGGCGCTCGTTCGCATCTCAGCGGCCAAGTCACTCTCGACGCCACATCCGAGACTTAAGCTGCTGGGGCATGTCGCGTTCTCCTATCCGAAACCACTGCGCGATGCGGTGCAGGCAGCGATGAATGCCGACGCGATCCGAACAGCAGATCTTGCACGCCTGCACTGGAGACTGGGTGAGTTTTATGCCGGTGCCATTGCTCAGACCCAGCATCAGCTTGGCTTGCGGCCTGCACTCGTAGGCGTGCACGGCCAGACTGTCTATCATCAGGGCACGCCGGGCAAGTACCTCGGGAAGGCGCTGCGGTGCACGTTGCAGATTGGTGAAGCAAGTGAAATCGCCATGCGCACTGGTATCCCGGTCGTCAGTGACTTTCGGCCTTCAGACATGGCGGTCGGCGGCCATGCTGCACCCCTGGTACCCATGTTCGACCGGGTGTTCTTTTCGCATGCAAAGCGCAATCGCATCCTGCAGAACCTCGGCGGCATTGCAAACATGACAGCACTGCCGGCAGGTTCTGATGCTCTGATTGCGTTCGACTCCGGGCCTGCTTCCGTTGTCATCGATGGCTGTATGCAAGCACTCTTCGGCAAGGCTTTCGACAGGAACGGCGCGATCGCCAGGCGCGGACAAGTGATCCGACCAGTGCTCGAGAAGGCGTTGCGTTCGCGATACTTCTCTGCCCCGCTACCTAAGAGTTGCGGACGCGAGGAGTTCGGCGGTGCATACATCACGCGATTTCTGGCCGCCTGCAAGAAGGCCGGTGGCCGAGACGCAGACGTCATCGCCACTGCTACCGCGCTCACCTCACAGACCATTCTTCACGCCTATCGCACCTTCGTATGGCCCTTCCTTGGGCAATGTGCGCCGCTCGCATCTGCGACCGATTACATCGTGGCAGGGGGCGGCGCACACAATCTAACCCTGATGCGGCTACTTCGCGAGGGACTGGAGCCACTGGGCGTTTCGGTCAGCACTACAGACGAGCACGGCTTACCGGCACAGGCAAAAGAAGCGATGGCGTTTGCGCTCTTGGCATGGCTACGTTGGGAAGGCTTGCCGGGGAACGTCCCTTCTGCAACGGGCGCTTCGAGAGCCGTTCCTCTGGGCAGGATCACACTGCCATGAAACGTGTTTGTGCCGCGCTCACACTGGCCAGTTCACTGGCGCTGAGTGCCTGCCATCAGCGACCGGACAGGGATATTGTAGTCATCGATATCGAAAGCTCCCCGACGAATCTCGATATACGCATCGGCTCCGACGCGCAGTCGGAACACATCGGCGCACTCCTGTTCGACTCAGTCGTACGCAAGGACGAACACTATAACCTGCAGCCGGCCATTGCAACGGAATGGGAGTGGCTTAATCCTCTGACCCTGGTCCTGCACATTCGCCAGGGTGTCTACTTTCATGACGGCAAGCTGCTGGACGCGGAAGATGTGGCATGGTCCATCGACAGTATGCACAACGGCAGCATTGTCACAGGCAAGAGCGGCAACTTCAGCAGCGTCGATCATGTGGAAGTACCAGACGCGCACACCTGCATTGTGCATTTGAAACGTCCTGACGCAAGCCTGCTCTTCAACATGAGTGATGAGTTGAGCGCGATCGTGGAAAAGAGTGCGGGAAAAGAAATGGGAGAGCATCCGGTCGGAACCGGACCATTTCGCTTTGTGCGCGAAACGCAGGACGCTGAAGTGGTGCTCGAGCGTAACCCGAACTACTGGGCAGGAGCACCCGCCATCTCGCGCGTTCGTTTCGCCGTCGTGCCGGATGCAATTACACGTGCGCTCGAACTGGGGAACGGTTCAGCGGATGCGGCCTCCAACGCGCTGACGGGTGACATGGTGGCGACCATGTCGCGCGACGCACACCTCGTCGTTGAAAGCAGGCCAGGCTCCATTGTGAACTACATGACGTTCAAGGTGACCGATCCCCTGCTGCATGACGCACGCGTACGTCGGGCTTTCGCGTATGCACTGGACCGTCCAGCGATCGTGAAGGCTTTGCTGCACGGCCAGGCTGAAGTTGTTGACAGCCTGTTGCCGCTGGAGCATTGGGCATCGCCCGGTTCCGCCGACACAATGACGCGCTATACGCACGACCCGGCGCGATCACGTGCACTCCTGGAGCAGGCCGGCTATCACGCCGGACCGGATGGCGTGCGCATCCGCCTGACCCTGAAGAGTTCTACGGACGACACCATGCGGTTGGTCGCCGCCGTAATACAGCAGCAGGTTCGCGAGGCGGGTTTCGACTTGCAGCTTCGTCAGAACGAGTTCGGGACCTTCTACTCTGACGTAACCAAAGGCGCGTTCCAGATCTACATTCTGCGCTGGGTAAGCTCGAACGAGGATCCGGATATTTTTCGCTACGCCTACAGCTCCCAAATGATGCCGCCAAAGGGCAGCAATCGCGGCCACTACAACAGCAATGAAGCGGACGCGCTCATCCAGGCTGGTGCTCTGGAGTTGGACCAGGAGAAGCGGCGAGCCATCTACCTCCAACTCCAACGCCTGCTGTCCGATGACGAGCCAACCGTCGTGCTCTGGTCGCCGGATAACGTGGTCGTCCACACCCGGCGGCTGCATGGCGTGGTGCCATCCGCTGCGGGCAGTTTCATCTGGCTGCGGACAGCTACCTTGCAGTAACTGTCCGCGGTGGGGTGGGTTTCAGGGCCTGACGCGTGAGCTGTTTACGTCGATCATCTTGCTTGATACGTCCACAGGCTCGAAGGAACTGAGCGGAATGGTCGTTAGGCACGCCAGATCATCGGTATTCCACCGTGAATCCGCCGTCGCCACGATGCCTCCTGTAATGCCGTTATCCACCAGCATCAGACCGTAGTTACGCATAGCCGTAAGCAGAACTTGCGCTTGCGGGTGCCCGGCGCATGCCACAGGGTTGGCAACGGAGCTCTTCAAGCGGAAGATCTCGCCCATGGCAGTACCGCCGGAACAGAAGGCCGGTGGATTACTTTGCGAGAGGAGCCGCCCATCATCCTGGTAGCCTCCTGTGCAGTAACCCGTGCCGCTTTGTGCCGTGGCAGGCCAGACGTGGTAGTTGAGTGTGTGATTCAGGGTGAGTCTTCCCGCGTGCTTGACCACGCCGCACTCCGCGCCCGGTGCGCAGCTACCCATCACCTCATCGTAGTTGTAGAGCAGCGGTGTAAGCGGCAGTCCTGCTGCGTCAGTGGATCCAACATCCTGCGGCAGCATGTCGTACGAGTCCAGATCCCAATAAGCGTTGCTGGAATCCGTCCAGCCGTTTGCGGTAGGTGCCCCCTGCCACATTTCCCACAGCTTACAGTGATTGCCGGCTCCTGCCGTCTGGAGGATAGCCACGTGACGGTCCCCGTTCTCCCCTGCATTCTGAGTGCTTTCCACGGGAGCGTACGAGGGAAATGGTGCGGAGGTGAAGTAGCTCTGATAGACCGTGGTGGTTACCGGGACGTTGGGCTGGTAGTAAGGCACCCTGAGGAACGGTATGCCGCCATCTGCAAGGTTGGGCCCGAAAACCAGGTGTAAGTACGAGTTCTGATAGGCCGAATAAATAGGCCCTGCGGGCGAGTTGTCGATGGGAAGGTTGGCGATGTTCAGATGCCAGACGCTATCCGCAGGAAACAACGAGCAGCCACCCAGGGTATTGTCAGCACGCATCGGCATGCTCACCAGTTGTGACACGCTGCTGTTTGTTGCGTCGGTGACCGTGAACTTCACATAGTAGACGCCCTGACCGTACACCGTACCCGAGACCAACCCGGTACTGGCGTTTAGCTGCAATCCCTCCACCAGACCGTTCGCATCGGTTCCAGTGGACCAGCTATAGGTATATGGAGGTAAGCCACCGGTCACCTTGATCGTGCAGCCTGCGTAGACCTTGTACTGCGTGCCTTCCGGGCAGCTTGTGGTTGCAATCTGTGCGGCGCTCCAGGAGCCCTGCCAACTTGCGATGTTTGAGGGAAGATACCCAAACGCTATGGAAAAAGCACGGATGTAACCGGCAGAAGCGAAGCTGATCGGGCTGGTGTACGGCACGGTCGGCGTGCAGGTATTCGTTGTGTCTTGGCAGTAAAGCATCTGCGTACCGGCCTGACTGCTAACGATACCCACCGGGATGGCTCCGCCGCTATATGGCGAGGGCACAGTGAAGGCTGGCGTTGCTGCGGTCGGCAACACGATTTGGTATTGGGCGGTTGCGGTACTGCTTTGTGTCTGGCCCGCGACCATCGACATGGCCTTCACAGTGGTTGTGGAGGTGATGCTAAGAGGTCCCGCGTACACAGGAGAGATGGCTGTTGGTGTAGTGCCGTCCAGCGTGTAATGGATAACGGCACCGCTTGTAGAGGATGACAGCGTGATGCCCTGAGAACCCACGTAGACTCCGGCACCCGGACTGAAGGTGGGTGCCGTGGCTACAACTGTCTCACGGTAATCACGCCATGTGCCGGCTGTCGAATTAGCTGCAGTGCCGTCACCCAGCAGGCCGAATCCGGAACGTGCCTTAAGGTACGGAATGGAATAGTCGGTGACTACGCGCATGGGAACGCCATCGACGAACACCTGCAGAAGCACGGGATAAATACCGGATGCCGTGATGGCGATCGTGTGGGAAGCATTGGCAGAGAGCGTGCCACAGTTTGGACTGCCCAGGTACAAGCCGCCCTTTTCCACGTAGCAACCGTTATAGGCACCATTCGCCACGGGTCCGAGGCTTACACAGTAACCGCCCACGTTCATCTGCATGCGGACACATGCTTCTCGGGAGTACGACTGCTTGGTCGCAGACGCGCCGATCGTAATCTGCGATGTGTCGGATGTAGAAGAGCTGTAGTAGTAGTAGGCATACGCCGAGCCAGGGATCTGCACGGATTTGGAGCCGGTAACGTAGGCTTCCGATGTGCCCTTTGCCTTCACCCAAGCGTTGTTGTACTGGGTCAAAGGTTTGCCTGCAGTGCCCGCGAAGCTGTCATAGCAACTGCCGCTGCCGGACGCGCAGTTGAACGCTGGTGCCGGGGCAACAGACTGCTCAGCAAACATTGCTGCGGAACCTTGAGAATCCTGCCAAGCGGTCGCCTGTATGTTTGCACCCAGCCCGTCGCCGATCAGAGAAAAGCCAGGTCGCGGTGAGGTCAGCGGCTGGTTGCTATCGGTCACGGAACCGCTCCGCACGCCATCTACATAGATGTCCAGGTTCACTGAGGAAGAACCTGAAGCGACGATGGCCAGTGTGTGGCTCACGGACGCCGGCACCAAGCCACACGAGCCGCTGCCGATTGCGCTCCCACCCTTTTCGACATAGCAGTTGTAATAGTTCCCGTTCGCTGTGCCGCCGAAACCAACACAGTAGCCGCCCACCCCTGAGACCATGCGCACACACGCGGACCGGGCGTAATTTCCAGAAGCGCCCACGGCGGGAACCGTGATTTGCGAGACATCGGATGTTGATGTGGAGTACGCATAGTATGCGTACGCCCGGCTATCGATTGCGACGGAACCCTGGCCCGTCGTCAGAACGTCAGCTGTTCCCTTGATCTTCACCCAGGCAGGGTTGTAGCTGCTCAGCGAAAGTCCGGCGCTGCCGTTGAAAGCGTCTGTACAGGTGCCGCTTCCTGACACACACATCCCAACAGCCAGGGCGGTGGAATGAAGCACAACCAGCATCCAAGTCAATAGCAGACAACGAACGGCCCTTTTCACGGGGAACGGTCGAATCGATGGAAAGTGCATCATCAAGGTCCTCGAAAAATATCGAAATCGATCAGCAGCAGCCGAGATTGGCACGGCTACAGCTAGGTATC
This sequence comes from uncultured Terriglobus sp., assembly GCA_964242065.1. GTDB lineage: Bacteria > Acidobacteriota > Terriglobia > Terriglobales > Acidobacteriaceae > Terriglobus. The sequence continues at coordinate 15,295 of CAXTBQ010000049.1, forward strand.
GGCGACCAGGGAGAAAAGCGTCAAAATCGACGCAAAATGGTGCATTCGCGGCAAACAAGCCGCAGCTTTGGCAGCGTACGCAGTACGGGCAGGGTCTTTCAAGAGGGGGAAAGAATGTTCCGGGAACGACTGCCTCAAATCACATCTGAGGTCAATACGTTTCTTTATGGCTGCTCTGCTTAGTAATCCATATTGGACCGTTCGTAAGTACTTTTTAGACTATTTCCTTGAGCCATGCAACAAAATCACTCCTAATGGACATTACAGATGCTGTGGGGTCAGAACGTGCGGGCTGCAGAGCGCGGGATCCGATATCCATTGCTGCAATGGCTCGAGCATTGACGCAAGGTGCGCAGGCGGTTAGACTCAGAGGGTTGGTTGAGGCGCATTGTGCCTCCTGACACGCAGGAAACAAGCCTTTCCTGACCTGTTGCCTCCTCGTTCAATGGTAGGACAGTCGGCTCTGAACCGATCAATCGGGGTTCGAATCCCTGGGAGGCAACCAAGCGCTCGCGAGCGCTACTCTTCGCGCAGAACTTCCAACGGTTTCTGACCCAACACGCGGTAACTCGCAAGCCAGCCGACAACGGCCGTAAGGACTGCCACTGCAAGCAGCGCTGCGATGTTCGTTCCCCAGCGGACACGAAATGCCAGGTCCATGCGCTGCAGCACAAGTCGAGTCGTAAGGTTGGCGAACAGCAGACCGACCAGACCCGCCACAAAGCCAAGCATGCAGAACTCAATCGAAAAAATCGCTGCGATGCGCAGCCGGGTTGCGCCCAGCGTTTTCAGCACAACGACCTCGCGAATGCGCCGGTATCGTGTGCCCGCAATTGCCGATGCAAGGATGATCAGGCCCGCGAAGATGGAGAAACCGGCTAGGAACTGCACGACTAAAGACACCTGTAGCAGAACGCCCCGCAGCGTCTCCATGGCCTGTGCGACGTTGATCACGGTGACCGTGGGGTACTTGGCGTAGAGCGCACGCTGCAAATCGCCAACATGCGCGGGGTCTGCGTGAACACCTCCGTACCATACGGTCGGCAGCCGCAGGAGCACATCTTTTGGCAAGAGAAACTCTGCGCGAGAGGCAGCATGCTGGCCGTCCGAACGAATGATGGCGGAGACCACCGCATCAATCGGGTGGTCCGGATCACCGGCTGCAGAGAACACAATGTGCGATCCCGGATGCACATGCAGCCGCTCTGCCATACGCTGACCGATGGCGACCTGTGGCCGTGTCTCGCCCGGACTCCAGAACTGCCCAAGCAGCACTTTCGTACCCGGTGGCAACTGCTCGGTCCACGAAAGTGAGATAGATTGCAGCATGCGCTGCGGGAAGTTCTGCAACTTCAACGCACTTGCTGGTATGCCATCTACCCGCAGAATGCGTGAGGCAATGACCGGCAGCAACTCCGGGGTGCCGTGCACCGCGCTATGTGCTTTCAGCAGCGCACGTACACCATCGATTTCAGTCGGCGCAATGTCAACCAAGAAGACATTCGGCAAATTGGGCTGCGTAGACAGCTTGAGTTCACTCACCAGCGCATGACTGATCAGAAACACGCTGCTGATCTGCATGACACCAAGGCCAAGCGCCGCAAGCAGAGCAGCCGAAGGATTACCCGGACGGTAGAGATTGGCGAGACCATGCCGCAGCACCGGCTGCAGCCGTGTCCGCGTGCCACGAAGGAAGGCACGCAGGCCCGCAAGCACAAGGAACGATGCGAGCAGCAGCACCAGCAACACAGCCGCAAGGCCCAGCGTGAAGATGCGGCCCACTTCCTTCGAGTCAGACAGCGTGGTCGCAATCAGAGTGATGCCGCCCAGGATTAACAGACCAGCGACGATCTGCGCACCGGAACTGCGCACCTTTGCCCACCAGCCGCCCAGCGCTCCACCGCTTTCGCCCTCATCCACACCCCGACGCAGGATCAGGATGGGGCGGACCTTGCGTATGTCCAGCAGCGGCGGCATGGTGAACAGCAACGTCGTGAGCAGCCCTGTGGCCAGGCCGGCCACAATGGCAGATGCAGCAATGTGGAGTTCCGGCGTGATGCCCAGCAGCTTGGCCAACAACAGCGGCAGGAGCAACTGTACTCCAACGCCTAGCGCCACACCAAGGACACCTCCCAGCAGGCCCAGCAGCAGCGTCTGCAACAGGTAAATGCGCAGGATGCCGGAGGAGCGGGCTCCGAGCGACTTCATAATGGCAATGGAATCGAGCCGCTGCAAGAGATGCGTGCGCATCGCCATGGCTACGCCCACGGCACCCAGCACCAATGCCACCAGGGACACCAGCGATAGCACACCGGTGGCGCGGTCCAGAGCCATGGTGACCGCAGGATTTGTCTCGCGGTAGTCCGTCACCTGCGCTTCCGGCAGCAGTGTTTCCACTTGCGCCTTCAGCGCTGCAACGCGCCGGTCGTCACGAACCGGCAACTTAAACAGGTAGCGCTGGCCCGCACGTGAACCGGGTGCCAGCAAGTGTGTCGCATCAAGCTGCTGCTGCGTCATCAGGATTCGCGGCCCCGCAGCGAAGGAGCCAGAGAGCCGGTCCGGCTCACTGAGTGCGATCGCTGCGATGCGCAGCACGGCATCGCCGAGTTGAATGCGATCGCCGACATGCAGGTGCAGGCGAATGAGCAGGTCTTCGCCCACCGCAACATTTTCGCCGCCCACTGTCTGGCGGAGTGGTAACGCGGGCTGCAGAACAACGGAGCCGTAGTACGGGTACTCCGATGAATCGATTGCTTTGATGGCCACCAGCAGCGGGTCAAGCGAGTTGTAGGCGGTGGCCATACCGGCCATTTCCGTGACAGGAGTAATCCTCACGCCGCCGGTCTGCAAGTCCTGCAGTGCTTTCGCTTGCTTCGCGTCAGGCTGCTGAAACATGCGTGCGGCAAGGTCGGCGGCGAGGATCGATCGGGCACGCACCAGCAGCGTTTGCCGAAACGCGGACGAGAAGCCGCGAACACCGGTAAGCGCCGCCACCCCGATGGCAACCGACAGCACGACAAAGAAGAACTTGCTGCGGGACGAACGCAGCTCACGCGATGCGATGCGAGCAGCCGTGCTCCAAGGGAGGGATGCCAAGTTAGACCTGTTCTGCCGGCGCTGACTGGCGAACGTCTGAAACCACCTGGCCGTCGCGCATGGTAAGGATGCGGCCCGCATGCGCTGCCACAGCAGGGTCATGGGTCACCAGAATCAGCGTAGTGCCTTCCTGCCGGTTCAAGTCCAGCAGCAGCCGCATCACCTGCTCGCCATTGCGGGTGTCCAGGTTCCCCGTGGGCTCGTCTGCGAGAACGATCGGAGGTCGCAGGATGAAAGCGCGCGCCAATGCTACGCGCTGCTGCTCGCCGCCAGAAAGCTGAACAGGATAGTGGTCGGCGCGCTCTGCCAGACCGACCGCTGCCAGCAGATCGCGCGCGCGCTGCAAACCCGCGGACTGTTCGCGAGCAGGAGCATTCAGCTCGTGGGATAGAAGTACATTTTCCAACGCCGTAAGGGTTGGAATCAGTTGATAGCTCTGGAACACAAAGCCGATCAGCTTGCCGCGCAACGCTGCGAGACGGTCTTCTGGCAGGTAGCTGATGGCGGTGCCCTGCAGCGTCACGTCTCCGGAGGTGGGTGTATCGAGCCCTGCCAGGAGCCCCAGGAGCGTGCTCTTACCCGAACCGGACGAGCCGACAATAGCGACGAACTCCCCCGCTTCCACATCAAATGAGATGCCGCGCAGAATTTCAACCGTGCGCGGACCGTTGCGGATGGATTTCGTCAAACCTGCAACTCGAACGCCCGGAGCGTCTTCTCGCAAAGTGGGGGAGCCTGGGCTGCTGGTACTCACTAATACTTCACTCCCACGAGTTACAAGAGACATTGACAGGCATGTCAGATGGAAAAGACAGGCGAATGACCGACACGACGATGATACAGCGCAAGGCCGCCGCGGCAGTGGTCGCAGCGGCACTCACAACATGCGTTCCGATGCACGCTTCTTCTGAGAACAACCGGGCAGTTCATGTCACGCAGTCGCAGGCATCCGCCATCCGCACAGACGTGGCAGACAGCCGACCGGTGATCGCCTGCTTTGGCGACAGCCTTACCGCGGGCTACGGAGTGGACGAGGAGAGCAGCTATCCCGCCAACCTTCAGCGAAGCCTTGACTCCGCCGGCTACCACTACCGCGTAGTCAACCTGGGCATCAGCGGCGAAACCACAAAGGACGGCCTGGCGCGCGTGGATCGCGTGTTAGCGCTGAAGCCGGCCATTGTGGTGGTGGAGTTTGGCGGCAACGATGGTCTGCGGGGCGTACCCGTGGCCAGTTCCCGCAGCAATCTGGACGGCATCCTCAGCAAGCTCAAGCAGAGCGGCACAAAGATCGCCCTGGCCGGCATCACGCTGCCACCCCAGTACAGCGCACCCTACATACGGCAGTTCAACGAGACGTACACGGTGCTGGCGAAGAAGCATACCGTTCCGCTGCTGCCCTTTATGTTGCAGAACGTCTGGGGTGTACCGGGCAGCATACAGCCAGACGGTGTGCACCCCACTGCCCAGGGCTGCACGCAGGTGGCAAAGAACGTGATGGGGCTGATCCGGCCGCTGTTGAAGAAGTAGCGCGGCAGCCGGAGTTACATGAGGTTGACGTGCGGCTGAATCAGCGTGCCTGCCACGCGCCTGCCTACTCCCAGCAACTGGTTGCCGAAGCCGAAGATGCGCACCAGCGGTGCCGGTGTGAACTCCGGCAGATTGGCTGCCATGCCGTTCCGCAGCCTTGCCTGTGCCGGTTCGTCCGCTACTACGGCAGGCATGTCAGAGAGCACCAACCGCGGGTGCAACAGCAGGCTCTCCACGGTGCCTGTGTTTGCTGCTGCAATCAAGTCGGCCTGCGTCACTGCCTGTTCCAGGGTGAAGGGACCCGCCGCGGTCCGCCGCAGCGCGCAGAGGTGTGCGCCGCAACCCGCTTCTCTGCCGAGTTCATGGGCCACAGACCGGACGTAGCCACCGGCGGACACATGCATGGTGAAGGTCGCAACGCTGTCCACCAGTCCGGTCAGTTCGAAGCTGTGGATGGTGATGCGGGCAGGCTTTACTGGCACCTCTTTGCCGGCGCGCGCAAGTTTGTAAGCAGGCACGCCGCCGATCTTTTTCGCAGAGAACACGGGTGGCGTTTGATCGAGGCAGCCGCTGAACTGCAGGCTCATATGACGAAGATCTTCCAGCGAAGCCTGCAACGGTTGCGGCTTGCTCGTAGGTTCGCCCTCTACATCGTAGGTGTCCGTTGACCAGCCGAAGCGGATGGATCCCTGGTAGTGCTTTTCTGCTGCTCCAAAGAACTGCGCTAGGCGCGTCCACTTGCCTAGCAAGAGCGGCAAAACACCGGTTGCCATAGGGTCCAGGGTGCCGAGGTGGCCCACGGACCTTTCGCCGCTGGCTCGCCGGACGAGAGAAACAATATCGTGTGAAGTGAGGCCGGGAGGTTTATCAAAAACAAGAAGACCGTTCATCTGCGCTTCTGATTACACCATTCTTTGCGTCGAATCTTCGACTTCAAACTAAAGCGCGGCCGGCCGTCGCACCAATGACAGGAACTCGTTTCGCGTCTGCGGCTGTTCGCGGAAGGCACCTAGCATGGCAGAGGTGGTGGTCATACTGCCCTGCTTCTCTACGCCCCGCATCATCATGCACAGGTGCTGCGCCTCAAGGATTACGGCAACGCCGCGTGGCCGAATAGCTTCGACAATCGCGTCAGCCACCTGCCGCGTCATGCGTTCCTGTACCTGCAGCCGGCGCGCAAATACGTCGACCAGTCGCGCCACCTTACTCAGACCGATGACCTTGCCCTTGGGGATGTAGGCGACATGCGCCTTACCGAAGAACGGCAGCATGTGGTGCTCGCACAACGAGTAGAACTCAATGTCGCGGACGATCACCATCTCGTCGTAATCCACATCGAACAGCGCACCGCGCAGGATCTCAGTCGGGCTCTGCTTGTAGCCGCGGGTGAGGTACTGGAGCGAGCGCTCCATGCGCTCGGGCGTCTTCAGCAGGCCGTCGCGCGAAGCGTCTTCACCCACGCGGCGGAGCAGTTCGCGATAGATGTCTTCCGTGGACGCATCCTCAAGCGTGTTGCCCGGTTCCGCCAGCGCGGTGTGGCTCGTCAATCGGCTGTCGTTCATCGCACCTCCTATCCTAAGCAATGGCCGGGTTCAGGTCGAAGCTGTTGTTGCCGGTCTCTTCCACGCGAATGTTGGCAAGGCGCAGCTGCCCGCTCGCATCGAGCTGTGGCACTGCATCGCGCAGTACGCGATGTGCTTCCGCGACGAAGTTTTCCGTGGACGGCACAAAGTCGCCGGTGAACGCAGCGTCTGCGTTCAGGTGCGTGCTGTCGAAGCGGTCGATCAATTCCCGCCTGACCAGCGCATCGAGTTCGGGCATGTGGACCACAAATCCCGTGTCCGGGGCGACAGGACCGGCGACGGTAATCTCAAGCACGTAGTTGTGGCCGTGTCCGAATGGATTGTTGCACTTGCCGTACATCTCGCGGTTCTGCACGTCTGTAAACGATGCAACGTGCAGCCGGTGCGAAGCGGAAAAGCGGTACCGCCGCGAAAAGTGCACGACCGGCGCGGTCATGCCGACTCCTCCGACCGGCCTGAGACGACGTTCAACACTTCGCTCGATTCGCCGAAGTAATCAGCAAAGAGATCCGCCATCTCGTACACGCGGACGCGGTGCAGGCGCGCGTTCGGCACCTTGCCCTGGAGCCTACGCCAGATCGCGATGGCGATGTTCTCCGTGGTCGGGTTGGTCTGCGCAAACTCCGGCACCTCGTGGTTCAGGTGGCGGTGATCGTACACGCTGACCACTTCCTGCTCCAGGATGTCCTTGAGCAGCTTCAGATCGACGACGAAGCCGGTGACCGGGTTCACCTCACCGGCGACCGTCACCTCGAGCGTGTAGTTGTGCCCGTGGCCGTTCGTGTTCGCGCACTTGCCGAAAACCTCGCGGTTCTGCTCGTCACTCCAGGCCGGATTGCGATAGAAGTGCGCGGAAGAAAACTCCGCCCTGCGGGTAAGAAAGATCATCGCTTCATTGGATGATGGAGAGCCACCCAGCGTCGCGTTGCACGTGTCAGACGCTGTATTCTCTTCCCTTCCACGTGACCGATCGAGCGACCTTGACCCGCTGCCACGACCGCACCAGCAGGAACGCAAACAGCGGCAGCGCAAGCACGGACAGAACCCGATCGAGCAACGGCGCGTGTGAGCGGCCGATGCGGGTAAAGTAGCGCAACAGCACCCTCAGCCACAAAAGACCGATCGCCAGCATCTGCCAGAACTGCAAGTTTGGCATCAGGATCGGCAGCAGCGGCAAGCCCAGCAGCAGCAGAAAGCTGAGCACCGTACCCGCGGCTAGGAACAGCGGATTGCCAAACAGCAGCGCCAGGTTCTTGGTCCAACCCTGCACCATGTCACCCACGCCACGGTACATGCGCGCGCTCACAGCCTCTGGCGCGTAACGGAGCCGGATGGCATGACGCCGCTTCAGCAGCCTTGCGAGTGCAACATCTTCCAGCACCGCACTGGCTACAGCCTGGTGCCCGCCGACGTCGAAATATGCCTGTCTCCGGACCAGCAGGAACTGCCCGTTCGCCGCCGCAACCGGGTCGGAAGGATCGGAGACGCGCTTAGGCGGATAGGTACTTGCCAGTTCGGAGAACACGAGCGGCAGCAGTGCCCGCTGCACAGGTCCGGCAGCGATCTGGCGCGGCGAGTACGAGAGCAACGCCAGCGCGTGCCGTTCCGCTTCCACCACCGCGCGGTGCGTGGAGCCGGGCTCATGCAGGGTGTCCGCATCTGTGAAAAGGAGCCACTTCGCCGTGCGTGACACCTCCTGCGACGCGCCCAGCCACAGCGCGGCGTTCTTACCGGTAAAGCCGTTGCGCCGAGGCGTTAGCTCCTTGGCGCGCATCGAGTGGATGCCCGGGTGTTGCGAAGCGTAGGTCTCGATAATGGAGCCCGTACCGTCTCCCGAGCCGTCATCAATGACGACGATGTGCCAATGCTCACCCAGGGCAAAGCCGGCTTCAGACTGCGCCACCAGCGAGTCGAGACACCCCGGCAGGTTGTGCTCCTCATCACGTGCAGGTATCAGCACCGTCAACTCGTGCGTTGAGGGTTCCTCTTCCACCTCGGCTCGAACAGCCGGGGCAGACCTTCGCCCATCGGGCGCGCTGCCATCCAGCCGTAGGGTAAAGGACGGCTCGTTGGTACTCGGCATGGAGGAAGGGTCCCGCTCGGTCATCTCGCTTCGTATGATAGAAGGCGTGATGACCGCCGCACCAAACTGCATCCTTACGACTCTCCTGCTCGCAGGCCTGATGACCGGCTGCAATCGCGGCGACCATCCTCAGCAACTTGCGCAGGCCGCGCCCGACTTCACCGTGCACAACGGCCCACAAACGATCCGGCTGAGCCAGTTCCACGGCAAGCCCGTGATTCTGAACTTCTGGGCAACGTGGTGCGCGCCGTGCATCGACGAGTTGCCCAGCCTGCAGGCTCTGCAGCGTGAGCGGCCTGACGTGCAGGTACTCGCCGTTTCCATTGACGATGACGCCGCAGCCTACGCAGCGTTCCTGAAGCAATACGACATTAACCTGCTCAGCGTGCGCGACGGGTCACAGGGAGCCAACCTGAAGTACGGCTCCGTCCGTGTGCCGGAGACTTACATCCTGGACCGCAATGGCGTGGTGCGCCGCAAATTCATCGGCGCACAGCAGTGGACCAGCCCGGAGATTACTGGCTACCTCCAGAAGCTCTGAAGCTGTCTCATCGTGGGTGCGCACGTATCGTGGAGACATGGCCCGCTTCAGGTGCGACCCGCCGCTGAATTCCACGTCTCAGAATCGAGACGTGGGGCACCCGCCATCTATGGATGCCTATTTAGCGCTGGGGCTGTCGTCGGCTGCCAGGTCACCCAGCGCGTACTGGATGCCCGCCAGCACATGCTCCATGATCGGCGTCATCGCGTAGACGTGTTCGCTGTGGCCGAGCGCTTCATAAAAAACGCGGCCCTTGCCCTCGTGCCGGATCCAGCTCAGGCCGTAATCACCGTCCGTCCGCTTGGTGGCTGCGGGCTCCAGCGCCTTGTCGGCGTCGCTCATCTTTGCGTAGTCCAGGCTGGTCAGCACGTGGACGCGCTTGCGCGAGAAGGAGTCCTGCTCGTACGTGTAAATTTCGTCGTGGATGCTGAACTCCCGGCCGTGGAACATGGCTGTGAGCGGGCTCTTCGGGTCGTCGATCTTCACCGTAACGGGCTGCGGATAAACCCAATGGAACTTGAAGAAACCGCCGATCATGATGTCGAACTCCGGCCATGTGCCCGTCGGCTTGTCGCCGGTACCGCGCGCCGGCACGGTATGGTAGGCGTCACCAGCGGCGTGGATGCCGGCAAGGCCCTTGCCGCTCCGCACGAAGTCCAAAAGAGCCTTCTTACGCGCCTCGGTGGCAGATGCATCCTTGGGGTCGTCCAGAAAGCCAAGGGTGGTGCTGTCAAGAAAGATCGCGTCGTACTTCTCGAGGTTGGCCGTGTTGATGTCGGCGGCATCGTAGGTGATGTCGGCGGTGTAGGCGCCGGTCTTCGCACCCATCGCCTTGACCGTCTCTCCGGCCAGCGGGATGGATGAGTGATAAAAACCGGCTGCATGCGCCAGCACCAGCACGCGGCGAACCTTCTTCGGCTTTGCAGGCGCGGTCTGCGGCAGGCTATCCAGCATGGCCACGTAGTCGTCAAGCTGCGGCTTCTGTATTTGCACGCCATCCTTGATGCTCTGTGGACGCGGCGGCCCCGGCACGGTGATCGCACGGATGTCACTGACGGACATGGTGGACGGTGATGCAGTCTGCTGCGCGTCGCAGGCGAACGTCATCGCTGCGACGGCCAGCACGGGAACCATGGAGCGTGTCATAC
>CAXTBQ010000050.1:0-24566 GCA_964242065.1 uncultured Terriglobus sp.
CCGCCGGAACCCCCACGGTCACCGTCCCCGCGACCGACTCCCCCAACCCGCCCACCACCACCACCGGCAACGTGCCGGTCACCGTCAACGCCGGAGCCGTCACGCTCACCTTCGGCACACCGCCCAACGCGATCTCCTCTTCGTCGGAAGCGGCATAGTTGTATTAGTGAGTGGGAACCGCACCGTATACCTGCACCCAGACCGGCGGCACCCTGCCCGCAGGCCTAAACCTCGGAGCCAACTGCCAGATCAGCGGCACGCCCACCACGACAGGCACCAGTACCGTCACGGTGAAGGCAACCGACTCCACCAATCCCGTCAACAGCACCACGGGCAACGTTCCGGTCACGGTCAACCCCGCGCCGGTCGTGCTCACCTTCGGCAACCCGCCCGCGGCCACGGTCAACACGCCGTACACCGGGGTTATCCCGGTAGGCGGGGGCACGGGACCGTACACCTGCAGCGTCACCAGCGGGGCACTGCCTGCTGGCCTGACGCTCGGAGCCAACTGCCAGATCACGGGAACGCCCACCACAGCCGGATCGGCCACGGTCGGTGTCTCCGCGAACGACAGTGGCACACCGCGGGGTAGCGGCACCGGCAACGTCACCGTCACGGTCAACCCGGCGCCGGTCACGCTCACGGTCGGCAACCCGCCCATAGCGACGGTCAACACGCCGTACACTGGCACCATCCCGGTCACGGGCGGCACCGGACCCTATACCTGCACCACCGCAAGCACGCTGCCCGCGGGCCTCACCCTAGGGGCCAACTGCCAGATCACCGGCACGCCGACCACCGCAGCCACCACCACCATCAGCGTCACGGCGACAGACAGCGCGAACCACTCCACCATCGCGCCGTCCACCATCACCGTGCAGCCGCTCCCCGCACTGACCTTTACCGGGTCCTTGCCCAACGGCGTGGTCAACCAGGCATACATGCAGACGCTTGCCGCAACCGGCGGCGTGGGCCCGTACACCTACACGCTCACCGCGGGTGCGCTGCCTGCCGGACTCACCCTGTCCGCCAGCGGCGTCATCAGCGGAACGCCAACCGCAGTAGGTGCCAGCAGCTTCACCGTCACCGCGCGTGACAGTGAAGGCACGCCGCAAACGGCAAACCTGCCGCTTGTGCTGCTGATCACCTATCCCGCCAGCCCCAACAACAGCCTGCTAAAGGGACCGTATGCGTTCCTCTTCCAGGGCTATGACGACGTGGTCGCCGGTGTCCTCGCCTACCAGACAGCGTCCATTGGCAGCTTTACCGCCGACGGCGCGGGCCTGGCCCTGCAGGGCGAGACCGACACAAACCACCAGAGCGGAACCCTGTTCACCGGCAACACCGTGCCAACCCGCAACTTCCTGGGCAGCTACACCGTGGGCGCGGACGGCCGCGGCTTCCTGACCACCACCACCCTGAACGCAAACGGCACCGTGGGCGAGACCGTGACCTATGCGCTCTCCCTCAAGCTGCCGACTACACCGGCTACCTTCAGCAACCGGGCATCGCTCATCCGGTACGACGGCAACCAGCTCGCCGGCACCAAGGGCACAGGCGTGCTCCTGGCGCAGACGGCTGCAACTTTCGCCGCCGGACTGAACGGCAGCTATGCCTATGGTGTCTTTGGCGATACGCCGTGCCTGCCAAGCTGCACGGTCGGACTGGCGGCCGGTCCGGTCGCCGGCGTGGGCCAGTTCACCGCTGCCGGTGGTGCCATCACTGGCGGCACGGCTGACACAAACGTGGCGGCCGCCAACTTCCCCAACTCAACCCTGAGCGGTACCACCGGCGCGGCAGACGGCAACGGCCGCGTACAACTGACGCTGAACACCTCGCAGCTTGCCGGGACCTTCTACCCGTCGGACTACGCGGCGTACATCGTCGATAGCAACAACGTCCTGCTGATGTCGACGGACAAGCACTCCGCTTACGTCCTGCAGGCAGGCACGGCACGGCTGCAGACGCAGGCCACGTTCAGCAACGCATCGCTGAACGCTGCCTTCATCGGGTATGAGAACGCGGCGGTCAATCCCGGCCTGGTGGGCCAGACGTTGACCAACGTGCTCAACCTGAGCACCTCCACGGTCATCCGCGCGGTGGGCAATGGTGCCGGATCCTGCAACACCACCAACGTGGATGTGGCAGGCGTCACGGGCCTGGTCAACACGCTCACCGGTCTGGGCGGGCTTGTCCCCATCAGCACGGTAAGCCAGCTGCTGGGTTCGTACCAGATCACCGGCAACAGCAGCTGCACCGTGGCCGGCAACGGCCGCGCCGTCTACAACTACCCGCAGCAAACCATCCTCGGCCTTCCCACGGGAACGCCGCCACCGCCACGTGTTCTTTACCTGGCCAGCCCCAACACCGGCTACTTCCTGGAAACCGGCTACGCAGGCCTGGGCAACATCGAAGCCCAAACCGGCCAGCCCTTCACCCTTGCGACGCTCAACGGGACGTTTGTCTACGGCACCATCCCGCAGAGCACACTGGCAACCACGAACGCCTCCGGCACCTTTACCGCCGACGGGCAAGGACGCGCCACCCGTACGCGTGACGAGAACGTGGGCGTGGGCACAGTCAACGTGCTCCAGCCCGGCGGCACGCAGACCGGCCCCAACCCCCTTACCGCCGCGACAGCGGGCCGCTTCCAACTGGGCGCGACCCCGGTGATCTACGCCATTGCACCCGGCAGGTTCGTCCTGCTGGAGACCGATGCGCTGAGCACCACGCCGTACATCGCGCTGTTGTACTAAGCGCCGCGCGAAACCGAAACGCCGGGCCTCTGCACAAGGGGCCCGGCTCACGGAAAGGAACTGGAGAAGGTCATGCGTCCGCTCACACTGGTTGCTCTTGTCGCCACTCTTACCGCCCCGCTTGCCGACGCGCAGGTGGGCTACGATCCCACACCCTATGTTCCCCGCGTGACCGTTGCCGGGGGCTACCAATTTATCCAGGCCAACGCGCCACCCGCGGTGGACAACCACTTCCGCACCAACGGCGGCTTCGTCGCGGCCGGCTACACCCTGCGCTACTGGCTGCGCGCCGTGGGCGAGGTGACCGGCACGCACGGCAACAACATCGGTCCGCTCGGCCAAAACCTGACCCTGCTCACCTACACTGGCGGTCCGCAGGTGGTGTTCCACACCGGACGTCTGCAGCCGTATGCCCACGCCCTGTTCGGCGCGGCGCACGGCAGCGATTCGTACTTCCCATCCACCAACTCGTTCTCCACCACGGCCACCAGCTTTGCCTACCAGCTTGGCGGCGGCGTCGATTACGAGCTGAGCCACCGCTTTTCCATTCGCGCCGTGGATGCCCAGTACCTCCACACGGGCTTTCCCAACGGCACCAACAACGCACAAAACCACCTGCTGCTTGGCGCAGGCATTGTGTGGAAGCTGCATGGTTCGCTGTGGACGCCCGACCCGGGCAACCAGCGTGCCAAGGCCAACAAGGCCATGCGCAGAAGTGAGCCGGCAGCCAGCGCCTCCCCCGCCGTCGCTGCCGCTCCAGCCGCAACCCCGGCCGTAGCCCCACCGCCGCCCGCAGCCGATCGCTCCCCCGGCGTTGCTGCCATCCCCAGCGCAGCAACCGGCGCGGGCGGCGGGTTTCGCGACCGGGTAAAGGATGCCCTGTTCGATTACGACAGCTACCAGCTTCGGCCGGACGCGCTTCTCGCAATCGAACAGGACGCGGCTTACCTCAAAGAGCACCCGAACACGCACATCGTGTGGGCGGCTACTCGGACGAGCGCGGCACCGCGGAGTACAACCTGGCCCTGGGAGAAAAGCGCGCCCAGGCAGCGCGTGACGCCCTGGTGGCTCGCGGCGTGCCGCCCGACCAGATGGACGTGGTCAGCTACGGCAAGGAAGTGCAGACATGCAACGCTGAAAACGAGGCCTGTTTTCAGCAGAACCGTCGCGCGGGCTTGGAACCCCGCTGACGACCGGGCACCGTGCGCGCCTCCTAGTCCCAGGGGTGCACGGTGCCCGGTGGATGTACTGGGCAAGAGGAGCGTCTCCCCAGGCGCTCCTCTCTTTTGGCAACGAAGATGCTTCGCTGAGGAAAGGACTGCGCCCGTCACACCAGCCGAAGATCTCTATCTGTCATGCCAGCCGGAGCGGCCTTAACCTTGTCAACCCGACCGGAGCGGCCTTAAATTGTCATCCTGACCGGAGCGCCCTAAAACTTGTCATCCCGACCGGAGCGCAGCGGAGTGGAGGGACCTGCTGTTTGCCCGGAGCAGCAATGCTGTCCGGAAGGAAAGCAGGTCCTTCGACTGCGCTCAGAATGACGAATCAAGTTGCGGATGCGTAGTAACGAACGAAGTGGGTGCCCCACGTCTCGATTCTGAGACGTGGGATCAGGTAACGGTAAGGTACGAATCCCATAACTCAAAATCGAGACATGGGGCACCCGGTGTACCTAGTTCTTCGTTATCTTGAAGCCAGTCACGGTCGCATCCGTGTTGTGCGCAAAGCGGATGCCGTACACGCCGTCCAGGGTCTTCAGCTTGCCGTCCGTCACGACGGCGCTCTTGTCATAGCTGCCCACGGTCACGTCGTTGATGATGCAGCTCACCTTGTCGCCCCTTACCTGCATGGCAATCTTCTGCGAGACAGGCTCGCCCACACCGGCGGCCTTGTGCACCGCGTCGTTCGCTTCGCCTCGGCCATTCAACTGGAACGGAGCAGGGGAGAAGCCGCGCACGATGAACCGGCCATTGCCGTAGGCCGCGCAGTACAGCTCGCTGGGGCTGTCCGTGCCCAGGCCGCTGCCCGCGATCACAATGCCGTACGGGTGCGGGTGCGAGTTGCGATTCATGTACTTCGGCTCGTTGAAGGTGGCGGTCACGGTGTAGTCGCCGCTCGCCTTCATGGAAGGATTGAAGTAGGTGATCGCCGGTCCGGTGGTGATGTGGAAGCCGTCGCCTTCCTTGGTGAATTTTGAGTCCTTTTCCGTCTGGCCCTGCTTGGCCGCTCCATCGTCCACCTTGCCCTGCCAGCCGGGCACAAAGATGCCGCCATCCTTGATCGGCTCGGCTTTCTCTTCCATGTGCATGTCGCCATGCTGCATGCCGCCACCAGCGGGTGCCTGCGCGGGCAGCGTACAGGCGGAAAGGGCAAGGGCGGAAAGTGCGGAGACGTAACAGAGTGCGCGCATACGGGATTCCTCGGGAACTAAAGTAGCTCTGCGCAGCCGCCGCAAAGCCCTGTACCGCAGCCATTGTAAGCCCGGAGGGGCTGACAGACACGTATCGGGAATGCAGTGGGTGCCCCACGTCTCGCTTCTGAGACGTGGGATCGGCCTTCGAGCACTCATCCCATGTCTCTGCGAGACATGGGGCACCCGCACTCTCTTACTTCTGAGCAAGGCATCCAGGCGGCCAGTCCCTGTACACTTGCAGCCTGCATGCGGCACCCAATCCTCAGCACACGGTCGTGGCGAGCCCTTCCCGGCAGCTTGCTCCTCCTGCTGTTGAGCGTGGCAGCAGCGCACGCAGGCTTCCCGCAAGCACCAACCACCAACCCTGACACGGCCTGCGCCAACTGCCACGCCGACCTCTTCAAAAGCTACGAGCAGACAAAGATGGCGCAGGGCAGCGGACCCGCGCTCGCGGCCTTCCACCCGGGCCAGTACACCGACCCGAAATCCGGTATCACCTACCGCGTGTTCGAGCGCAACGACTCCGCGTGGATGACCGCCTTGCGTCCGGCAACTGCCCCCGCCGGTGCCTTGCAAACCGAGCACGAGTTGAGCTACTTCATCGGCAGCGGTATCCACGGCCGCACCTACCTGTACCAGCAGGCGGGCATGTGGTGGGAGCTGCCTATCAACTTCTACACGCGGCGCAACATGTGGAACATGGCACCAAACTACAGCGGTTCACCTGTGCTGCCCGCGCCCTTGCCAACCGACGAAGGCTGCCTTCATTGTCATGTGACCGGTGTGGCCCGCAGCAACGGCAACGCGCGCAACGCCCTGCCCGATCCTCCGTTTGCGCAGAGCGGCATCGGCTGCAGCGCCTGCCACGGTGACGCGGCACAGCACCTTGCCAGCGGCGGCCACGCACCCATCGTCAATCCCGCGAAGCTGACGCCCGAGCGCCGCGACAGCGCCTGCATCCAGTGCCACCTGGAAGGCGACACGGCGGTGTTCCGCGCAGGCCGCTCCACCGCCGGTTTCAAGCCCGGCGACCGCCTCAGCGACGTGGCAACCTACTTCGTGCGAGCCTCGCAGAGCAGCGGCGGCTCGCGCAGCAGCAGCCAGTACGAAGCCATGATGCAAAGTGCCTGCAAGCGCGCCAGCGGCGACCGGCTCACCTGCACCAGTTGCCACGACCCGCACAGCGACCCCGCGCCCGCACAGCGCGTCGCGTTCTACCGTGCCAAGTGCATCGCCTGCCACAGCAGCCCGCAGATCGCCACCACGCACCATCCGGAGCAGCCCGACTGCGCCAGTTGCCACATGCCCGCGCGCGGCTCCAGCGACATCGCGCACGAGCAGACCACCGACCACAACATCCAGCGCACACCCGCCTCGCAGCAGACGGCCAAGAGCGGCGACCTTGTACCCGTGGCAGGCTTCACCGCCGCGACCCGCGAGCTCGGTCTGGCGTACGCGCAGCTTGCCCGCACGGGCGACACCGCAGCTCGCGATCGAGCCACGCATCTGCTCGTCGAAGCCGCACGTGCGGGAGCCACCGACGACCAGGTGATGCTCGAACTCGGCTTCCTGTACCAGCTTGCCAACGCCAACACGCAGGCCGCCGCGGCTTACACCCGCGTGCTGCAAACAGAGCCGCTGCAGCCGGCCGCGCTTTCCAATCTTGCTGTCATCCGCGCCGCCAACGGCAACATCGCAGAAGCACAAGCCCTGCTCACCCGCCTGCTCGACGCCGACCCCAGCCAGACTGCCGCCGGCATGAACCTCGCCCTACTGCAGTGCCGCACCGGCAACACAGCCACAGCCCGCGAGACCGTCGCCAAGCTGCAACCGCTCAACCCTGACGACCCCAGCATCCGAGCCTTCCAGCAACGCGGCTGCGCCTCCCGCTAGACAGCAACAGAGGGTGCCCCACGTCTCGCTTCTGAGACGTGGGCCTTCGGGCACCGACGAAGCTTCGATCCCATGTCTCTTAGAGACATGGGGCACCCAAGATGTGAAGTTGCCTTCGGAGGGGCAGGGCTTCAGCCCTGCCATCCCTTTGCTTCGAGAAAGCGGCTTCAGCCGCTGAGGCAATGCCGAGCAATGCAGGTATCCTCAACCTCAACCCACCGTGAGAGAACGCCGCATGCCCTTACGCCGCCTCGCCGCTCTACTGCTTGCCGCCTGTGCAGTCACCGCACAGAACAAGCACTTCACCGTGCAGGAAGCGCTCTCCGCGCCCTTCATGAACCAGCTCACGGCCGCGCCAGCGAAGGCACGCGTTGCATGGTTCGTCGATCAGGAAGGCAAGCGCAACGTCTGGGTCGCCAGCCCTGCCGAGGCCGCGCACAGCATCACCCACTACACCGAAGACGACGGCCAAGACATCGACGACCTCACCTGGTCACCCGACGCGGAAGCCGTCGCCTACACCCGCGGCACCGGCCCTGAAGGCAGCGAACACCCCACCGCCGCCAACCCAGCGCACCTGCAGGAAGAGGTGAAGCAGCGCGTCGAAGTCGCCACAGCGAGCGGAGTAGTCAAGGTCATCGGCGAAGGCCACGGCCCGCTCTTCTCCGCAGACGGTAAGCAGATCTACTTCATCCGCCACGGCCAAATATGGATAGCAAACCTATCAGAAGCAGACGTTAGCAAACCAGACAGCAGCAAGTCAGCTTCCGCTCACATCCAAGTAGAAGTTTGTCATCCCGACCGGAGCGAAGCGGAGCGGAGGGACCTGCTTTCTTCCAATGCTGCAACAAACTCCTGCGCACCCCAACAACTCGTCCAAGCCCACGGCAGCGCCGCGCAACTACGCCTCTCGCCCGACGGCACAAAGCTCGCGTTCACCTCGCACCGCGGAGATCACAGCTTCATCGGCGTTTTCGACCTCAAGAGCAAGTCGCTCGCCTACGTAGACCCAGGTACAGGCCAGGACCACGATGCAGCATGGTCGCCCAACTCCAAGCGCATCGCGTTTATCCGTGAGAGCCCGGTCGTCAGCGAACTCGATTTGCGCTGGATGCGCTCGGGGGTCCCCTGGTCCATCCGCATCGCCGACGTGGCCACCGGTGAGGGCAAACAGGTGTGGCAGGCCGACGCGGGCACCGGCTCGCTGTTCCACGAGATGGTGGCGAAGAACCAACTGCTGTGGATGAACGACAACCGCATCGTCTTTCCATGGGAGAAGACCGGCTGGCTGCATCTCTACTCGCTCGCGCCGGATAGGAGACAGGCGCAACTGCTGACACCCGGCGACTTCGAAGTAGATAACGTAGTGACCGATGGCAAGCAGATCATCTATAGCAGCAATCAGGTTGGGGCGGATGCCGCTGATGCAGACCGCAAGCATGTGTGGATGCTAACGACCGCAGAAGCGAAGCCGGTGAAACTAACTGAAACGCCGAGCATTGAAACGAATCCTGTCTTGATGTCGGACGGAACGCTGACGTTCATGGGCGCTACGGCAAGCAGCTTCTTTCAGCCTCACGCCTATCTAGATATCAACGTCGTTTCGCCGGATGGCAAATTGGTGTGCGATTCGTCTAGGCCGCTGCCTACTCGCTGCTCTGAACTCAAGTGGGTACCTCTCTTGGGTCTTGTGTCAGAAACACCCCTCACTAACTACCGCGCAGGCGCAAGCTTCGTTGAACCAAAGCAGGTCATCTTCCCAGCAACCGATAACCTCCAAATCCACGCTCAACTCTTCCTGCCCAAAGACGCAAAGCTGACCGGTAAGCTCCCCACCATCGTTTTCTTCCACGGCGGTTCACGCCGCCAGATGCTGCTGGGCTACAACCCCATGCAGTACTACGCGCAGACCTACGAGCTGAACCAGTACTTTGCCAATCACGGTTATGCCGTGCTCAGCGTCAACTATCGCAGCGGCATCGGCTACGGCATGGAGTACCGGCAGGCGCAGCACTATGGCGCGTTCGGCGGGTCGGAGTACCTGGACATCGAGGGTGCGGTCAAGTGGCTGAAGGCGCAGCCCTGGTGTGACACTCGCCGCATCGGCGCATGGGGAGGTAGTTATGGAGGCTACCTAACAGCTCTCGCTCTCGCGCGCGACTCCAGCGACTTCGCCGCGGGCGTGGATCTGCACGGCGTGCACGACTGGAGCTACGAACTCGACCTGTGGAAGCCCACCAGCGACCCGGCGCATGACACTTCCGCCGCGGCCAAGGTCGCCTTTGAAGCCTCACCCATGGCCGACATCGCCAAGTGGAAGAGCCCGGTCCTGCTGATGCAGGGTGACGACGACCGCAACGTCCTCTTCGGCCAGACGGTCCGCCTCGCAGCCGCGCTGCGCGCGCAGGGCGTCACCGTTGAGGAGAAGGTCTACCCGGACGAGGTGCACGACTTTCTGCTCCACAGAAATTGGGTCGACGCCTACCAGCGCGCCGCTGACTTCTTCGACCGCCATCTGAAGAACCGCTAGAGCGGTGCCTACACGCCACACATGTAGGATCGTCACTCGACAGCACCCCCCGACGCCTTGTCATCCCGCAGCGCAGCGGAGGGATCTGCATTTCGGATGGCTCACCGACGAGGCTGGGCTGGGGGCAAGTGTCTGAGGTGTCGCGCGTAGCGCGATCAGGCGAGCCCCAGTCGCACAGCGAGCCAACCCGGGCGCGCGGGCACACATGCAGATCCCTCCGCTGCGCTACGGGATGACAAATCAGAGAGGAAGAATCCTGGCCGAGTTGGATGCATGTCATGTCCGTTCCTCTGCCAACTTTTTTCAGGCATCGTTGCCGGTACGCATCATCAGCAGGCGTTTCTGTCGCCTAAATGCATGTTTTTCGCACGCTAAACACGTGTTTCTGACACCGAAATCTGCACCATTCCGGTTGCAGATTGCAGGCGTGCGACACTGAACGGATGTCGAAAGGCCCACGGTACCGAGGCACCAAAGACCGGCGGTTCGCACCTGTGAACCGCGAACCCGAGTTGCTGGAGGCTGACGAGAGCGGCCCGGCGGCCGTGGTCAGCCGCCGCGCCTCCGACCGGCTTCGCGCCGGTTACCTGTGGATCTATCGCAACGAGACGGAGGCTCTGATCCTGGCTCTGGGCAGCACGGAAGTTCAACCAGGTGAACTACTTACGCTGCTCGACAACCGCCGCATCCCGCTGGGCACCGCTCTCTACAGTTCAGCCTCGCAGCTCACCCTGCGCAAGGTGTCCAGCCAGCCACGCGTGGGCCGGGGCGAGTACCTGCAGGATGTCGCCGAGCGGGTCCGTGCGGCGCTCCGGCTCCGGCAACCGATGCTCTCGGAGGGTACTGACTCCGCCCGGCTGATCTTCTCGGAAGCCGACGAACTGCCCGGCATCATCGCCGATCGCTACCGCGATCTTGTTGTGCTGCAACTACTTACGCAGGGCACGGCTAAGGACGACCTGCGCGAGGTACTTGCCCGAGAGCTTGCTACGGAAGGCGTGAGCCTCGTCGTAGAGCGGCCGGACTCGCGTATCCGCGAACTCGAACAGCTGCCCGCGCCGTCCGCAGAGCCGCTGTTTCAGCGCAACGGAGCCTCTGGCGAGACGATCTTCACGTTGAACGGTCTGCGTTTCCACTACAGCGTGAACAGCGGTCAGAAGACCGGCGCGTTTCTCGACCAGCGGCTAAACTACGCTGCTGCATCGACTTACGCCCACGGCGAAGCGCTAGACGTATGCACCTATCAAGGCGGGTTCGCCCTGCACCTAGCGCGGAGTTGCTCAAAAGTTACGGGCGTGGACCAGAGCCGCGCGGCGCTGGAGGTGGCCGAGCGGAACCTCCACCTGAACCGCGACCGGCTGAGCGCGGAAGTCGATTGGATTGAGGCAGATGCGTTCGATCTGCTGCGCGCCTGGGACGCCGAGGTCCGCCGTTTCGACACGATCGTGCTGGACCCGCCCGCCTTTGCGAAAACTCGCCGAGCCGCCGAAGGAGCCCTGCGTGGCTATAAAGAGCTGAATCTGCGCGCTCTACGGATGCTGCGGCCGGGCGGCACGCTGGTCACCTGCTCCTGCTCACATCACGTTGCAAGGCAAGAGTTTACGGACGTGGTGGCGTCCGCGGCAGCCGACGCGGGCCGCCACGTGCGGCTCCTCGAGAACAGGGGTGCAGCACCCGATCATCCCGAGGTACTCACACTGCCAGAGACCGCGTATCTGAAGTGCCTGATCGTGCGGGTGGACTGACGCGATCAGGCGTCAGGTAGGCTAAATGGTTGCCTGGTAAAGGCTTAGCCGAGCTTGGCGTCCAGTGAAATCTCAGCCGCTGCCAGCAGGCGAGAGATCGGGCAGTTCTCCTTGGCGCCCTTCGCAATCTCCTGGAACTTGGCCTCGTCCAGCCCCGGCACCTTGGCGTCGGTCTTCAGGTGAATCTTGGTCACGGTCGGTGCGCCGTTGACGAATTCGAGCACCACCGTTGCGGTGGTGGCCACCTGGTCGGCCTTGCTGCCGGCCTTCTCCAGTTCGGCCGAAAGCGCCATGGAGTAGCACCCGGCGTGGGCAGCGGCGATCAGCTCCTCAGGGTTGGTGCCGGAGCCATTCTCGAAGCGCGAGACAAAGGTGTAGCTTTGCTCCTTAAGCACGCCACTGCCTGTACTTACGGTGCCTTTGCCGTCTTTTAAACCGCCGTTCCACACCGCGCTGCTGCTGCGTTCTGTTGCCATGGGTCTCTCCTCGTCAAGTTCTGCCTCTATGTGATGTGACTGCTCCGCGCGGGTTGCTGAGGGAGCGATCCCCGGCGGCTTGGGGGTATGCGGCGTTGTACTCCGGCCGTGGGCAGGCCGGCTGGCGCGGCCAATGAGCAGGGGCACGTCCGGTGTTCTCTGCTCGCCAGGTGCCTTCATCAAACGCAACCGTTGCAACACTTTACGCGCCAGGCCAGTGAGTGGACGGCCTGGTAGATCGCGCACGGAAACCCACTCCAGGTTGTCCTTGCGCAAGGCGCGGCAACGGACCTCGCGCCGGCCAGAGAGCGCCAGCACCTCCACGTAGTAGTTGATTCCGACTATCGCGTGCCGGACGCGCAGGACGGGTTCCTGCAGCAGCTCAAAACGCTGCTCTGACGTTCCCTGGGCGTCCACTTGCGGTAGTTCCAGCATGCCCGGCATCAGCGAAACGTCGCTGGGCCGATGCTGCAGGAGCACCTCGACCGTGACACTTTTCTGCGCCTTGCGGGTGGTCAGCGCGTAAGCGACGCGCCGGGACTGCATGGGAGGCCGCGCGGCCGTTACATGCTCCCCGCGAGTGATGCAGTACTTATAAACGGGGCAAATATCGCAGCGAGGGCCCTTCGGCAGGCAAATGGTGGCGCCCAACTCCATCATGGCCTGGTTGTGGTCGCCGGCACCCTCCGGCGGCAGCAACGACTGCGCCGTGGCATTTAGCAGACTGGCGGCGGCAGCACCGGACTCCTCGGGACGACCGAGGACCCGCAGAAGAACCCGCTCCACATTGCCATCGACCACAGCGACCGGCTCATCAAACGCAATGCTGGCGATGGCTGCAGAGGTATAGGTGCCGATGCCAGGCAGGGTCCGAAGCTCTGCCGCCGTGCGCGGCAGCTCGCCGCCTTTGTCTTCTACCAGCATGGCGGCAGTGCGGTGCATCATGCGGGCGCGGCGATAGTAGCCCAGGCCGCTCCAGGCCGCCAGCACGTCCTCCCACGGCGCCAGCGCCAACGCCACCATGGTGGGAAAGCGCTCCACAAACCGGCGGTAATGATCGAGCACCGCCGACACCCGGGTCTGCTGCAGCATGACTTCTGAGAGCCAGATGCGATAGGGGTCGCGCGTTGCACGCCACGGCAGATCGCGCGCTTCCGCACGGAACCATGCCCTAAGCCGTTGGGCGAAGCCGACCCGCACGTCAGCCGAGAGCAGTGGCAGCGGCACGTCTTGTTTCCGGCGCAGCAAGCTCCTCATTGTATGGCGTCCGGCCTACAACCAGAAGGCACCTGCCTGTCGATCGAAGTTGCTGCCCTGCTCTTAGAGAAGGAGCAGGTCATGCCGCCGACGTTTTCAATCAATCGCTCGCCGGTATGCCGGACCGACTTTGTCGCTGATCTCTAACCATCTACGACAAGAAAGTCGTAAGTTACTGGGCTTTTCGCATGTTTTATGTTGAGAGCTCTAGGGGTTGCAGGCAACGTTGAGGGACTTCCTGCAGCTCTTAGTCAGCAAGTTCGGGAGGCATTCCAATGGAAGCAGTTCATGACGGTCAGTGCGGTCTGTGTACCCACTTCGGCGAAACCCACGCAGCCAGCAACACGCTTGTTAGCATCCACAGCAGCAAGCAGGCCGACGTGGTGATGATCGATGAGTGCGGCCATCCCAAGCTCGCCAGCTTGCACCTGAAGGTGACGCCGATCAGCGGTTGCGATGGTTTCGTGCCGGCTGCTGCTGCGTAGCAAAACCCTCAAGGCACAAGAAGCCTTCCCGCTGCCACAGTGCAGCAGGAAGGGCGTTCTGCTTTAAGGCCTGGCTCTTGGATCGGGCGTGCCTGGCTGCGTTAAGATGGGGGGTGTTGCATGATTTGCAAATCGGCCCCGCCGTTTGCCGTGCACTCAATCTCCAGCGAACAGGATGCACCGCTCAGGTATGGCAATCGCATTGAACACCCCATTGGCAGAACAGGTCCGAAGGGCGGCAAAGGAAGCCGATCTCCTGGTAGTAGACGGCGTGGAGGGCTCCGGATTCAACGGGGTACCCACTGAAATCTTCACGCTGAGGCTGCTGCCATCTGCAGGTTCGCGCGATGTGACCGTAGAAAAGACTGCTGCGGACGTACCTGGCGCGCGCGAAACGCTGGAGCTGAGCGCAGGCTTCGACCTGCAGCACCACCAGTTCGCCAGCCCCATCCACGGCTACCTGGTGGAAGCCGCCACCCGGCTGCGCAATCCCCGGCCCGACATCTACGTCACGCTCGGTGGTCTTCCCATCAGCATGACGGGCTGGCGCTGGCCGTTTCACCTCTCTACCAGCGGCGCGGACACGTATATCGTGCACGGCGAAGCCAGGCTGGATGACGGCAAAACCGCACCGGAGGCCCAGCTGCGCGCCAAGGTATCTGCCAGCATGACGGTCACCTTTGCAGAGGTTGTTCCCGCGCCGGAACAGCCATTCGCGGAAGGCTTTATCTACAACGCCGTGCGCAAGATCTTCGACCAGGGCCAGCTCGAACTGGTCAAGAGCGGCAATCGCCAGCCGGTGCCGGTCACCACGCGCTACTACTCGGCCAAGCAAAAGCGCTTTATTTTCAACGACACCGACGCGCAGCAGAGGGCAGACTTCCTGGCGGCCAAGGTGTTCTGGTGCAGTGGCGTGCTGGGTGGCGGTGCTCCGGTGTGGATCGCCGATCCGCGCGATGCACAGTACCTGAACACCACGGTGGCGGACCTGAAGCAGGTGGCGGAAGACCTGGCGGGTGAGGGCATCCTGAAGCTGATCCCGGGCTTTGAGTTTGCGGCAAGCACGGAGCCGCTGATGAGCCACCACGGCGAGTACGAGTCGCGCATGGCTGAAGCCCTGGCGTTTACCCGGCCAACCTTCAACGAAGAGATGCGCAGCGGCCACACGAATATGTAAGGTGCCGCTGGCCGGGCCTGTCCGGGCACCGCTAGCGCATGATGTTGGGTGAGGTGAGAGTGCCTGAACCTGTGAAGCTTTGTGCGGTCGTGGTGGACGATGAGGGCCTGGCGCGGCGCGAACTGCGTTACCTGCTGGAGCGGGTGGGCGGCGTGGAGGTCATGGCCGAGGCGTCCAACGGCATTGAGGCGATCCAGACCATCCGTGAAAACCAGCCCGACGTGGTCTTCATGGACGTCCAGATGCCCGGCCTGGACGGCTTCGCCGCGTTAAAGCAGCTCCTAGACAAGCCGCACGGGCAAACGCCCGAGATCGTCTTTGCCACGGCATTCGATCAGTACGCGGTGCGCGCGTTTGAAGTGAACGCGATCGATTACCTCTTGAAGCCGTTCGAGCAGAAGCGAGTGGCGCTGGCGGTGGGAAAGGTGCGCAGCCGCCGTTCTTCCGCTACGGCGGCGCAGGCGGAGACGGCGTTGGAAGCCGTGCCGCAGGCCAGCGCGGAGGAGCGGCTTGACTCGTTGCTCAAATTGCTGCAGAACCAGGCGGCAGCCGCAACCCAGCCTCGTGCTCGCTCCGGGAAAGTGGTGGTGCGAGCGGCACAGCGGCTGCTGCTAGCCGATCAGCGCGACATCTGCTTTGCGTCGATCGAGGAAGGCACCATCTCCGTGGTCACGCCCACGCTGGAAGGCGCTTCGAACGTCCGCACGCTCGAAGAACTCACCGACCAGCTCGATCCGGACACCTTCTGGCGCGCGCACCGCAGCTTTCTGGTGAATATCCAACACATCCGCGAGGTGGTGCCCTGGTTTAAATCCAGCTACCTGCTCCGCATGGATGACCGTAAGAGCACGGAGATCCCCGTGGCGCGGGCGCAGGTCAAGCGGCTGCGGGAACTTTTCAACCTCTAAAACGGCCACTGCTACTAAATCTCTGGATTTGTCATCCTGAGCGAGCACGCAGTGCGGAGTCGAAGGACCTGCTTTCCTTCCGGGCTGCACTGCCACTTCGTGCAAACAGCAGGTCCCTCCACTCCGCTTCGCTCTGGTCGGGATGACAAATTGGAGAAGAAAAAGCGGGGAAGTAAGAGCCAACCGAGGCAAACTAATCGCTTTTACGCTGATAGTCGCCGCCTTTGCCGCCACTTTTGCGCAAAAGCACCACTTCGCGGATGCGAATGCCCTTGTCCAGCGCCTTGGTCATGTCGTAGACCGTCAACGCCGCGATGGCAGCGGCGGTCATCGCCTCCATCTCCACGCCCGTACCCGCAACGGTAGCCGCCGTGGCACGGATGCGGACCCCTCCGCCGGTGCGCAGCAGTGCGGCAGGGTGAACGATGGTTGCTTCCACGTCAATGAACGAGAGCGGCAGCGGATGGCACATGGGGATGAGTTCCGCGGTCTTTTTGGCGGCGACGATCCCTGCGAAGCGAGCTACTTCCAGCGGATTGCCCTTCGGGTTCTGCGGCAGCGCGGCCAGTACGTCGCTGTTCAGCTCTACGAAAGCTTCCGCAACTGCCTCTCGCCGGGTAGGCGCTTTCGCACTCACGTCCACCATGTGCGCTTCACCGGCTTCGTTGTAATGCGAAAGGCCGATTGCTTTCGTCTTGCTCACAGCCCCTCCTCACCGATCAGGATCAATCCCAGCACGAGCACTGCGGCGTCCAGCACGATCCATAGGACCAGGCTGCGGCGCTGGTAGTGCACCAGGAACAGGTGGCTCATTACGATCATGGCGGCTACCGCTAGTGCGGGCACAAGGACCGCCGCGCCCACCAGCATCCTGCCCAGGCGACTGCGTGTGCTGAGTTTCTCTTGCATCGCACTCAGCCTATCGCAGCAGAACCGTACAAGTGCTGCCCGCAGCCAGGTGGGACTGGTCAGGCGGCACGACCAGGTAGCAATTGGCGCGCGCGTTGGCGTTCAGGTCGCCAGAACCCTGCCAGCCAGTCGTCTGAACCGTGACACCGTGCAGCGAGGAGGTGAGCCGAGCGGGCAGAAAGCGCGTCAGGCCCTCTCGCACGGTGACTGGCTCCTTCAGCCGTGCCTCCGCAAAGAACGGCTCGGGCGCGACGTGTTCGCCGGGTGCGTGCTGGCCTTCGCCGCCCAGCGCGCGCAGCATGGGCATCGCAAACAGCAGCGCCGTCACCTGCGTGGACACAGGATTCCCCGGCAGCCCAAAGACCCACTGCTCCCGATGTGTTTCATCGGCCGGGATGCGCCCGAACACGGCAGGCTTCCCCGGTTGAATGGCAACGCCAGTAAAGAAGAACTCCGCGCCCAGAGCAAGCAGGGCGTCTTCCACAAAGTCATACTTGCCGGCTGAAACACCGCCTGAGAGCAGCAGCATGTCTGCATAGCGCGCAGAGCGGATGGCCTGGTCCAGCGCCTCCCAGGTGTCTGCGGCAGGCGGCAGCACACGCGCCGTGCCGCCGTTGGCGTGTACCAGCGCCGTCAGGCCGTGCGAGTTCGAGTTGCGAATCTGCATGGGGCCGGGCACCGCGTCCACCGCCACCAGTTCGTCACCGGTGGAAAGAATCGCCGCGACCGGCCGCCGGTGCACGGAGACCTGCGCTGCGCCCATGGACGCGGCCAGCGCGATCTCCGCAGCGCCCAGACGTATTCCGGCACGGAGCAGGGTATCGCCAGCCGCTGCTTCCGCCGCGCGTGGCACGATGTTCTCACCGACTTTTGCAGAACGTCCGTCCTGCAGCGTCAACGTCTCGCCCGTGAGCAGGACATGCTCCAGCATGACGACTGCGTCGGCCCCTGCAGGCACGGGCGCGCCGGTCATGATCTCGATCGCCTCGCCCGCCTGGAGCGCCGGTCCTGCCCACTCCTCGCCCGCTCGAATCGCACCGATTACCAGCAGCGGCTCGGCGGCACTTGCTGCCCGCAGCGCATAGCCGTCGCGTGTGGAGCGCGGGAACGGCGGCTGGTCGCGGTCCGCCCGGATGCCCTCCGCCAGAACGCGTCCGGCAGCTTGTTCCAGCGGCACGCGCTCGTGCTCCGCAGGCTGCGAGAGGCCCAGTATCTTCCGCTGAATCAGTTCGAGCGCGTCCGTGCAGGAGATCAAAGGCATACCCTGCCAGCCTACATTGCCTGCGTTGCGGCGCAGGCGAACGCGTTATCCTCAAAGCTGCGGTGTTCTGTTGGCGCGCTCCTGCCCGCGCCCTCCCGCGATAACGATTGGAGAGTTCATGCGCGCCCTTTACGGATTGACCCTTGCCCTGTGCCTGGCCGCTGTTGCACCCGGCGCGCACGCCGATGACGCCAGCCACCGTGCCAAGGCAGAGCAGATGCTTGCTGTGACCAAGACCGATACCTTGCTGGAAACCCAGCTCAAGGCGCTGCAGGCGCGGGTGCAGGAGATTGCTAAGCAGCAGTCGGGCGTCGCGCCGCTGAACCCGGAGCAGACCAAGCTCACGAGCGATTACCAAAAGCAGATCCAGGACGTCGTCGATAACGAGATCAGCTGGTCCAAGCTGCGGCCCATCATCGTCCAGTCCTACGAGGACACCTTTACCGAGGCCGAGCTCGACGCAATTCTTGCGTTCTACAAGACTCCGGCAGGGCAGGCTGTCGTGAACAAGACGCCGGATCTAGCCAACAAGACCATGGCCACGGTGCAGGGCCACATCAAAGACATGCAGCCCAAGCTGAACACGATAACGCAGGAATACAGCACCAAGCTCAAGGCTTCGGCCACCCCGGCAACCGCCCCGGCCACCCCAGCCGCCGCGCCCAAGCCCGCGCCTGCTTCCAAGTAACGCCATGTCATGCGTATTGACCCTGGCGCTCGACGCCCAAGCGCAGCAGCGCTTCGAGCGGGAGCGCCAGCAATACTTTCCAGCGGAACTCAATCGCATCCCCGCACACCTGTCGCTGTTCCACACGCTGCGGGAGGAGCAAGCGACTTTCGCCGCGCTGGAACAAGCAGCCGGTAGCCAGCATTGCTTCCGTATGGAGGTGATAGAGCTGCGCTCCATCGGCAAAGGCGTCGCCTACTTCCTGCAATCGGGCGAGGCGAAGGCGCTCCATCGCCACCTGAGCGAAGCGTTTGAGGAGCAGCTCTCCGCGCAGGACCGGCAGGGCTTTCGGCCGCACGTGGTGGTGCAGAACAAGGTTTCGCCGGACGAGGCCAAGCAGTCCTTGGCGCTACTGCAAATGGATTTTCATCCCTGGACCGTGACGGCTATCGGCCTGGACCTGTGGCGATACCTGGGTGGTCCCTGGCTGCACCTGCGGCGCTTCGACTTTCTTTAGTAAGAGCCTTGTCCACTGATGATGTTGCCCTGCCTGAGGGCTGAAAGCCCGATCCATACCAGCCCAGCCCGGAGGGCTGGGTAGAGGGCAAGAAAACAACTGAGTGCCAACGGCACGACACACAAGGTTGAACGAAAGTATGTGTCGCGCCTTCAGCTCTCTAAAGTTCATGCTCCCGGTACCTGGGCCTGCGGCCCAGGCTGTTATGTTGCGGGCCGTTGGCCCTGATCGGCGCACCTACCTCCCTCGACGTAGGTGACCAGCTACTATTCAAGAGCATTGTTACAGGAGACATTGCGGATCCACTGTCCAGCGTTAGCCGCGCTTTCACTCGCCACAGCACGTGCCGCCGCGCGTGCATCGCGGATCAAGTCCGGCAACCCGACTCCGCGGTAGCCGTTTCCCAGCAGCTTCAGGCCGCCCAGTGCATCCACCTTCCGGTCCAACTCCGCCATGCGCTGCAGGTGACCCACGTGGTACTGTGGCAGCGCCCGCGGCCAGTAGCGCACGCTGGTGTGCAGCGGCGTCGGCAGCGGCCCGACAACGCTCTCCAGTTCACGGTAGGAGATGCTTTGCACATCTGCGTGGCGAAGATCGTCCGCATCACTGCCTCCGTAGTAAACCCGCACAGAGTGGCCGCCCGCGGGCACCCGGTGCGCAAACTTCTGGTCGGCGAACGTGGCGGCCAGCATGTGAACAGGCTCGCCCGGCAGCGCCAGAAAGCCGAACCCTTTGGGCCACGGCACCGGCTCACCGGTGGGCAGGGCATAGGCGACCGTCAGGGCCGAACTACTGGGCACCTCAAGCAGCGGTGAAAGTGCCGGGTCCACGTCCAGCAGCAGCCGGCGCGTCTCCCACAATGGCAGCGCGAGCAGCACCGCGTCGAAGAGCAACGTGTCCGGAATGGCTGGGGCGAATGCCCCCGCATCGCCGGTGCGCGCTGCATGGAGCTTCCACTGTTGCCCGGCTCGTTCCAGACTAACCACTCGCAGGTTCCGCTGGACGGCACTCTGTGGCGATGCCGCTGCCAGTGCGTCGGTAAGCTGGGCGACGCCGTTGCGTAGTGAGGTGAAGATGGGCTGCGGCGCGCGGCCGGTGCGTGCGCGCGTTTGCAGGGCCACGATCAGCGAGCCGAACTCCCGCTCCATGTGCACAAACGGCTGCATCACGGCCTGCACGCTCAGCAGACGCACATCGCCGCCAAAGACTCCGTTCAGCAGCGGCGCGCACACTGTTTCCAGCACCTCAGAACCGAAGTGCCGTTGTGTAAAGCTTGCGACCGATTCGTCAGTGGACGGCGCATTTGCCTTCAGTTCCGCCGCCCGCAGCGGTTCTTCACGGTACCAGCGGCGCGCCTCGTCGCTGAACAACGGGCTGCCTTCCAGCGCACGCAGGTTGGTGGGCACCATCATGCGCATGCCGTCCGGCAGAGGCAGCAGCCTGCCTTCGCGCAGAATGTACGTGACGCGTTCCGCGTCGTTGGAGTAGATCAGATCCTGCTCGAGTCCAAGCTCAATGGCCAGTTCGCGCGCCCACGGCTTTTCAGACACCCAGCCGTCCGGCCCACCTTCCAGCACGTAGCCGTTCTGACGCACCGTATCCACGATGCCGCCCAGGCGATTGGAGGCTTCAAGCAGGGTGAACGTAAGGTCCGCGCTCGCCTGCTGCTGCTTTGTGAGTTCGTAGGCGGCAGCCAAACCCGCGATGCCGCCCCCCACAACCGCAATCGACTTGGCCACGGTTCAGCATGCCTCCGAGGGTGCGGCTTGGAGCTTAGGCCCGGCACATAGCTCAGGGCCACGGCTGGATACATAGCTCAGGGCCACGGGCCCGACACATAACAGCCTACGCCGCAGGCCTAGGAGGACAGAACCAGCACGGCCCGAGCGCTGAAGGCGCGACACATCGATAAGAATGAACCCAGCGCAAGGACCTTTATACCGCTGCCGGTTCGCGCTCTTCTACCAGCTGCAGAACTGTACTCACTTCTACTCCGGGCGCAGGCACAGGCCTGGTGTGCACCGGCAGGCTGCGCGCGCCGCGACGTGCCACGTCGGCCAACGCTGCGATCAGCGTGGGCGAATCGTTCAGGCTGTCCGCGCGTGAGATCGTGATGCCGATCTCGGCGGCGGTCTTCTGGAAGTCGATGTCGATGTCATACAGGATTTCGACGTGGTCGCACAGGAAGCCGACGGGCTGCAGCACGGCATGGTCGTAGCCGGAAGCCTTTAAGGCGGCGAGGTTGTCCTCTACACCCGGACCGATCCATGGTCCGCCGCTCAGTCCCTGGCTCTGGAAACAGAAGTACCAGTCTTTCCTGTCCAGGATGTCAGCGAGTTCTGCGGCGATGTGCCTCGCCGTGGCCTTGCACTCGATGGCATAAGTGTCGGCCTCGGTGGTCAGCAGCATGCCGTGGTGCTCGCTGGGCTTGGCCTGGATGGTGCGGCAGGGCACCGAGTGCGCGGTGAACAGCACGGCGATTTTAGCGCCGGTTACGCGGGCTTTCTCGATGGCAGCGCGCATGCGCTCTGCCAGCGCGCGGACCAACAGCGTGTGTTCACTCCAGCCCGCGACAAAGTCAATTTCGAACGCACCCGCGGCGGCAGTTTCCAGCGCGCGGCGATACAGGCCCACGCTGGTGCGGCTGTTCTGCGGTGCCAGGCAGATGGCGCGGATCTTCTTCACACCGTCAGCCTTCATCTGCTCGACCGTGTCGGCGATAAAGGGGTGCCAGTTGCGCATGCCCACGTACACCGGCGTTCCCAGGCGCTGCTGCAACAGCTTGCCCTGCAGCAGGGTCCAGCGTGTCAGGTGCGGGCCTTCGGGCGTGGGCTCGTCCTTCAAGCCGATCTCGGCGTAGCGCTCCTGCAGCTCATGCACCACGTGCGGCGGCACACCACGCCCACCCGTCACCAGCTTCAGGTACGCGTCCATTTCGCCCAGCACGTCCGGCGTGCCATGCGCCAGCAGCAGGATGGCGTCGAAGTGCTCCGGCTCTGGCTGCTTCACGTCCGGCGCAGCCATGGCAGCGGCAATCTGGTCGGCGTTGCTCACTTCATAGCTGGCCAGCACACGGGCTCCCTGCTTCGTGGTGGCTGCGGCAAGTTGCTGGTGCACCGGCTCCAGCCGCTCGCGCAGCTTCAGCTTTTCGCTGGCAACGCCCAACAGGAAATATCCAAGGTCGTTTATGCGCGCACACTCATTTCTTGCACCCAGCGCGCGACGTTGATCACGTTGTCTACGGGGGTACCGGGCACAATGCCGTGGCCCAGGTTGAAGATATGTCCTGGGCGATTGCCAGCCGCGTCCAGCACTTCCTTGACGCGCTGCTTCAAGAGGTCTTCCGGCGCGAAGAGCGCGATGGGGTCAAGGTTACCCTGCACGGCGACATGCGGCCCGGCCAGCCGCCAGCCTTCATCCAACGGCACACGCCAGTCCAGCCCCAGCACATCCGCACCGGTTTCGCGCATGGTGCTCAGCAGAGACGCGGTGTCTACGCCGAAGTAGATCACCGGCACGCCGAGTGCCTGCACGCGCTGCACCAGTTCCGTGGTGGCGGGCAGGACGAAGTCACGGTAGTCGCTGACGGAAAGCGCGCCTGCCCAACTGTCGAAGATCTGGATGACGTCCGCGCCCGCTTCGACCTGCTGCGCCGCATACGCGACGAGTACGGTGATGAGCTTCTCCTGCAAGAGCTGCCATGCGCCGCGGTCGCCGTACATCAGCGTCTTCGTCTCGACATAGTTACGCGACGAGCCGCCCTCGATCATGTAGCTGGCCAGCGTAAACGGCGCGCCGATAAAGCCGATGATGCCCAACTGGTCGCCATCCGCGCGCGGCGGTGCAAAGTGCTTGCTCACCTGCTCGATGGCGCGTGCCACATAGCTTAGTTCATCTGCGCGGTCGGTACGCAGCGCCTCAATGTGTTCGCGCGAGCGCACCGGTTGGTGCACCACCGGACCCTCGCCGTTGACGAACTCGAAATCCAAGCCCATGGGAGTAAACGGCAGCAAGAGGTCGGCAAAAATGATGGCCGCGTCCACCCCCAACCGCTCCGCCGCCGTGATCGTCACCTCTGCAGCAACATCCGGTGTGCGGCAGATTTCCAGCAGCGTGTGGTGACGCCGCACGGCCATGTACTCCGGCATGTAGCGGCCAGCCTGGCGCAGGAACCATACCGGCGTTCGGTCCACCTGCTGGCGAAAACACGCACGCACAAAGCGGCTGCCTTGCGGCTCGGCAGCGGCAGGTTTCGACAGTTCAGCAACTGTGGAAGTGAGGCCCATGAGCTACGCCGTCGGAGCGACGTACTCCTTGGGCAGTTCGCCGCCTTCACCGTAAAAGAAGTCGTTCATCTGCTCCACCAGGAACTCCTGCGCGGAGGGCGTCCACGGCTGCAGGCGGTACTCATTCAGCAGCATCTTCTGGCGCTCCACCCACTCGCCCCAGGCTTTCTTGCTGACCGTGTTGTAAATCTTGCTGCCGAAATCGGAGTCAAAGGGCGGCTCATCCAACCCCGGCAACTCCTGCTTGAACTTGGAACAAAACACCATGTGCGCCATCGCGACCCCTTACCTGACAGATGCCATTCTAAATGGCTCGACACCGGCCACCTGCGGCGTCATCATAGCGGTGTCATGCTCAAAACTATTGCATGGAAAGGCGGCAAGCCACCGGCGAACAATGGGTACCCGTTCAGTGTCCCGGCACTGCAGTCGCTGACAGCCCTGCAACTCCGCTCCCGCGTCTGTTTCTTCACGGGCGAGAACGGCTCTGGCAAATCCACGCTGCTGGAGGCTGTGGCCGCCAGCTACGGTATGCCCCGTGAGGGTGGGTCGCGCACGTTCTCTTTTCGGGAAGAGCGCGAGCGCAACGATGTGAACCCACTGGCAGACGCGCTGCAGCTTGGCTTCGGAGTGAGAAGCGGGGATGGCTTCTTTCTGCGTGCCGAGAGCTTCTTTAATCTTGCAACGCTCATGCAGCAGCTTGGTGCGCGCATTGCCAATCGCGGCAATGACCGCATGCAGGACAGGGAAAGCTACCACCAGATGTCGCACGGCGAAAGCTTCTTTCTCCTGATGGAAACGCGCATGCGTGAGAACGGGTTGTTCCTGTTGGATGAACCGGAAGCCGCGCTTTCACCGCATCGGCAACTGGCCATGTTGGTGCTGATGCACGATGTGCTGCAGACACACGGCGATGCACAGTTCGTGATCTCGACGCACTCGCCCATTTTGCTGGGGTACCCAGGTGCGCAAATCTTTCTCTTTGCGGAGGGAACGATCCAGGAGATCGATTATGAAGAGTGCAGTCCGGTCCAGATCACACGCCGCTTTACCTCTCACCGCGAAAGTTTCTTAGAGGAGCTGTTCCGCGACACGGACTAGCGTTCCTCGCCTTTGCCCGGCACGATGTTGCCGTCGTCGTCATACGGACAGTGGCGGCAGCCGTTGCCGCAGCAGGTGCCGCGTTTGCGCAGGTTGGCCGCGGTGAAGACGAGGAACGGGCCGTCGTAGTAGTAGTCTTCGTTGGGCAGATCGACCACGGCCTCGCTCATGCGAAGAGCCCTGCC
>CAXTBQ010000051.1:0-24479 GCA_964242065.1 uncultured Terriglobus sp.
GCAGAACGGCCAGCCCATCACCATCGGGTGCCCTACCGCTGTTGCCAACGGCGTCGGTTGCAACTCGGTGAAGGTAGCCGGGCAGGATCAGCAGCGTGGCATCAAGCGCGTCGCTGTTGCAAACGGGCCTGCAAACCTGTACTGGTTCAACAACCCTGCCGCCTTCCAACAGCCATGCGCCTACGGGCTTAACGGGCCGATTGTGAACTCACCCACGGGGTGCGTGCCGCTCACCGGGCTGCAGGCACTGGGTGCCACCGGTGCCACCACGTACGGTCCGCCGTTCAAGCGGTTTGACCTGTCACTATTCAAGAACTTCCACTTCACGGAGCGGTATAACCTGCAGTTTCGTTCAGAGTTCTTCAACATCCTGAACCACCCCAACTTCAACGCGCCTGGCTTTGGTGGTAACGGTATCGCCTCCATCGGCGGCGCACTCAACTTCAACAACGCCAACTTCGGGCGTATCGGCTCTACCCGCGATGCTCCCAACGATCCACGCCAGATTCAGTTTGCGCTCAAGCTGTACTACTAACCTGGCCCTCGACAAGGGAGAGCGGGAGCGAGTTGCCTGTGCAGCTCGCTCCCGTTTGCTTGGAGCGCCTTCGCCGTTTAAATGGACTCTGGTATGCCGACCGCGAACCTCAAGACCGCAGATCTGTCAGGCCAACAGCTTGCAAGAGAACTGGGCAGGACCCGCCGGGATTTCCTGCGAGACGCTGGCAGGCTGACGCTTGGTTCCGCGTTATCGACTTACGGCCGTCCAGGGAAGGCTCAGACTTTAGAAACAAAGAAGCGCAAGGTGATCGTCATTACGTTTGGCGGTGGCGCGCGAGACCAGGAGACGTTCGCGCCGGAAGGGCAGCACAACATCCCGCACATGCTGCAGGAGCTTGCACCCCAGTCCACCTTCTGCACGCACGTCACGAACGGAGGCATCCTGGGTCACTACGTTGCAACGGCCAGCCTCACCACAGGCGTGTACGAAAGCATCAACAACTTTTCGGTCGTCCCGCCGGAAAACCCAACAGTGTTCGAGTACTACCGCAAGGACCTGAAGCAACCGCAATCCAAAGCATGGGTGGTAGCGCCGAGCAATGGTTTCAACCGCATCGGAGAGAGCAGAAATCGCCTGTACGGTCCAGGTTTCGGCGGCGGCGTGATCCTGCCGAAGCAGTTACTGGAGGCAGTCTCCAAAGGCGACAACCGGGGGTACAGCCACCTGCTGCAGGACAACTACGAGAACCCCCTGGAACTGCCCAAAACAGCGGGTGAGCCAGAGCTGAAGCAGTTGGATCACATTCTGAAGCTTTCGGTGGACGACTTCACGGCGCATGCGCGCACGGTTTCTAGTCCGGATGAACTGTCCCTGTATATCGCGAAGCGCCTGATGCGTGAGGAGTCACCGAACCTGCTCTGGATCACCCTGCACGACATCGATATCGCGCACTCGGGTGCCTACTCGCTCTACGTGGATGCGATCCGCAGGACCGATCGTCTTTGCGGTGAGCTATGGCAAGCCGTGCAGGCCGACCCGGAATACAAAGGAAACACGACAATGCTCATCCTGCCCGACTTTGGCCGCGATGCCGACACCGACGCCGGCGCAAACGGGTTCCAACACCACCGCACGGGCGGCGCTGCGTCACGCACCACCTGGATGATGGCGCTCGGGGCAGGTGTGCGGGAAGGTCGTGTGTGCGACCGGCCGGTCTCGTCTGTGGACCTTGTGCCAACCCTGGGCGCTATGATGGGGTTCAATCCGAAGTTCTCCCAGGGACGGGTGATTCCAGAGCTTCTGTAACCCATGCAGCCGGAGAGCCTAACAGCCGAGCAATTTCGTAATTACCCAGCACAGTCGCGCGCTCTCGCGCTCGAGCATCTGCCGGTTCTCAAGCAGCTCCCACTCAGTCTTCTGCCGAGTGTGTTGCGCGAGGTCCTGGATTACGAGGACGGATTTCCCGCAGAACGCGATGCTCTGGAACGGCAACTCAACGCGCTGTCCGCGCTCAGCCAGCGTGACCTGAGTGACTGGATCAAAGACTTCGCTCAGATCCGGCTCGATGGAGAGCTGACCAGCTCCGATTGGCTCTCAACAAGCCGAGCCAGTTCCTCGAAAAGCTGTCGGCGTATCTCTGGTCCTCGCACCAGATGGATGCCTTTCACGCCGCTGCTGAGGCTTACAACCAGCGGCTCATCGCTACCGTTGCTCCGCCTCCGCCGCATTTACCCAGGCTTGGGATTGCGGTGATCGGCCAAGGTGTGGACACCTATAAAGAGCCGCTGTTCGTTCAGCTTCGGAAACGTGGCACCTACTACCGCCGTATCAACCCGGTGAATGGATTCTCGAACCTCCTGAGAGCTCTGGACCAGAGAGCCGCAAAGTACCCTGGTCCGTACGCGCATTGGTACATCGATGGCGGTTTGCCGCAGCCACACAGTGACATGGTCACCACCGTCTCCTACGCCGCGCTTGCACCGGCGCGCGCAGCTCTGTTGAAACGCATTGAGAGCGAGGTGGGCAAGCCGGGCATGGGGCCGGAGCAGTTGCGTTCCACCATGATGCAGCTATCGCCAGCGGAGCTTCAGTTGCAAGGCGATGAAGTGCTCTCGCGATTCCAGCTCAAGCTGCTCACCGAAGGCTCCGGCACGCAGATCTTCAGCACCACATTTGTGCAGTGGACCGCGCGTGAGGTCCTGCGCAGAGCGCAGCCGCTTAGCCTGCTCGTCCGTTACGCGCCGCGCCAACAGCAACGGCCCATGCACCTGATGCTCTCCTCCCGAGCGAACGAGCAGGCGCTCGATCCGATGGGATCGCTTGTGGATGGAGACATGGGAGCGTATTACCAATGGATCGATCAGCAGAGGCTTACAGGGTCGGCAGCGTCTTCTTTTCTCGCATGGTTTGAGAACCATTCCGAGGCAATCGCTATCGGCCCCACGCAGACCCGAGGTGCAGAATCCAGCTCACCGATGGACCTTCAAACGTTGCTCCAACACCTGGATAGTTGATCCCGGTTCGCCTTGTTATATCGCCAGTTCACGACAAGTCTGGCCTTTGCGGTGCACCGAAAAGTTGCAGCCCATCTGCGTGGTAAGCAAGAACCAGACGCCTATCGCTGCTCCATGCACCCTAGGGGTGCAGCAGGAGCTCGCGCTATGCTGAAGGTCTGAGGTAGTTGCTGGATGTGGATAGTACGGCTGGCCCTGCGCCGCCCCTACACGTTTGTGGTCTTCTCGCTGCTGATGCTGCTGCTGGGCATCGGGACGGTTGTGGAAGCGCCCAAAGACATCTATCCGTACATCAACATCCCGGTCGTTACCATCGTTTGGAGCTACAGCGGTCTGCCTCCGCAGGAAATGGAAGGCCGCATTGTCACGGTGTGCGAGCGCGCGCTCACCACCACGGTGAACGACATTGAGCACACCAGTTCCACCAGTTACCAGGGCGTCGCCGTCATCCGTGTGTACTTCCAGCCCAACGTAAAGGTTGAGCTGGCCATGTCGCAGATTACCGCCGTGGTTCAGACGATCCTGCGTATCTTCCCACCGGGAACCTTTCCGCCCAACATCCTGAAGTACGACGCTTCCAGCGTGCCCATCGTGCAGCTTGGTCTTTCAGGGCAGGGGCTCACGGAAGAAGACCTGTACGACCTCGGTACCTCATTCATTCGCCCGCGTCTGGCGAACGTGAAGGGTGCTTCCATCCCCTTGCCCTATGGCGGCAAGGTGCGGCAGGTACAGGTGGATGTCGATCCCAACCAGCTGTACGCACACCACCTATCAGCGACAGACGTTTCCACCGCGTTCAACCAGCAGAATCTGATCCTGCCCGCGGGCGTCGCGCGCATGGGCGACAGGGAGTTCATCGTCAAGATGAACTCGTCTCCGCCTGAGGTTGGCGCTCTGAACGATTTGCCGATTCGTGCGGCCAATGGTGCCGTGGTGCTGGTGAAAGACGTGGCGCAGGTGCGGCTGGGTTACGCGCCGCAGGTGAACATCGTGCGGCAGGATGGCAAGCGCGCTGCGCTGCTCACCGTGCTGAAGAATGGCGAGACTTCCACGCTGGACATCGTCAAAGGCATCAAGGAACTGCTGCCGCAGGTTAAGGCGGGGCTGCCACCAGGCCTGCAGATCACACCGCTGTTCGATCAATCTATCTTCGTCAGCGAATCGATCAACGAGGTGGTTCGCGAAGCCGTCATCGCCGCAGCTTTGACGGGGCTGATGATCCTGCTCTTCCTTGGATCGTGGCGGTCCACGCTCATTGTGTGTACCTCTATCCCGCTCTCCATCGCCACTTCGCTGGTGATCCTGTATGCGCTGGGAGAGACGATCAACGTGATGACGCTGGGTGGGCTGGCGCTCGCCGTCGGCATCCTGGTGGATGACGCCACGGTTGAGATTGAGAACACCCACCGCAACATGT
Organism: uncultured Terriglobus sp.; assembly: GCA_964242065.1. GTDB lineage: Bacteria > Acidobacteriota > Terriglobia > Terriglobales > Acidobacteriaceae > Terriglobus. The sequence goes on from CAXTBQ010000051.1 coordinate 4,430, forward strand.
CGGAAAAGAAGCCGCTGGTCCGTGCCATCCTCGACAGCGCGGAGCAGGTGGCTTCGCCTGCGTTCGTCTCCACGCTGTCCATCTGCCTGGTGTTCACCCCTGTTCTGCTGCTCAGCGGACCTGCGCGATACCTGTTCACACCACTCGCGATGGCGGTGGCGTTCGCCATGCTGGCGAGCTACTTTCTCTCGCGAACTCTCGTGCCCACCATGATGCACTTCCTGCTCGACGCGGAGATCGCGCTGTACCAGGATCCTGACGCTGCCGACAAAGAGGATAATGAAAAAATCATATGTCGAATAAACAATAAATTCGATGAGTGGTTTGAACGACGGCGCGAAAGTTATCGCACGTTGTTGCAGCGCACGCTGGAGAGTCGCGGGCTGACGATTGGTGTCTTCGGACTGTTTGTTCTGCTTTCCATTCCGTTGGTGTTCCTCATCGGCGAGGACTTCTTTCCCTATGTCGATTCCGGCCAGATGCGGCTGCACGTGTACCCGCCGGAGGGCATGCGGCCAGAGGATGCCGAGCAGTACTTCGCCTCCATTGAGCGTGAGATACGGCGCGTGGTACCGGCGGAAGAAACACAACTGTTGCTGGACAACATCGGGTTGCCCAATGGCGGTATCAATCTTGCCTTTGGCGACAGTGCGGTCATCAGCGACTCCGATGGCGACATCCTCATCGCGCTCAAGCCCGGCAAGCGGCACACGCAGGAGTACATGCGGCAATTGCGGACCGCGTTGCACAGCAAATTTCCTGACGGCACGTTCTTCTTTACGCCCGCAAACATCACCAACCAGATCCTGGACTTCGGTCTGCCTGCACCCATCGATCTCCAGATCTCGGGGAGAGATCCGCAGAATCTTGCAATCGTGCAGCAGATGCTCAAGAACGTTCGCGCCATTCCCGGTGTGGCGGATGCGCACATCCACCAGCAGGTGGCCCAACCTACCATCAACGTCAACGTGGATCGCCTGAAGGCCCGGCAGATTGGCCTGACGCAGCAGGACGTTGCGCAAAGCATGCTCATCTCGCTCACCGGCACGGGACAGACCGCGCCGAACGAGTGGCTCAATCCGAAAAACGGCGTGAACTACCAGGTCGTTGTGCAAACGCCGCAGTACAGGATCGACACGCTGCAGGCGCTCGCTCGCACTGCGTTGACTTCGCCTGCGGGAAACGTCAGCCAGTTGCTGGGCAATGTGGCCAACTTTGAGCGTGACGTGACGCCCGCAATCGTGAACCACTACAACATTCAGCCGGTGTACGACATTTACGCAGACGTGGACCAGCGCGACCTGGGCGGCGTTGCCCGGGCCATCCATAAGCTCATGGACAAGCAGGAAGAGACGCTGCCCACAGGCTCCAAGCTGGCGTTGCGCGGCGAAGTGCAGACCATGAGTGACTCCTTCTTGCGCCTGGGTATCGGCATGGTCTTTGCGATCATCCTTGTGTATCTGCTGATGGCGGTGAACTTTCAGTCATGGATCGATCCGCTCATCATCCTCATGTCGTTGCCGGTGGCGTTCGCAGGCATCCTGTGGATGCTGTTTCTTACCGACACCACCTTCAACGTGCCCTCGCTCATGGGTGCCATCATGACCATCGGCGTGGCCACGGCGAACAGCATCCTGATGGTTGTCTTCGCCAACGATGAGCGCGCTGCGGGCAAGAACAATGTGGAAGCGGCCCTGAGCGCCGGCTACACGCGTCTTCGCCCGGTGCTTATGACGGCGCTGGCCATGATCATCGGCATGCTGCCCATGGCTCTGGCGCTGGGCGAAGGTGGCGAACAGAACGCGCCGCTTGGGCGTGCCGTGATTGGTGGCCTGCTGCTGGCGACCCTGGGCACACTCTTTGTGGTGCCCATCATGTACTCCGTACTGCGCAAGGACGCGCCGCGCAACTTCGACGAAGAAATTGACCGCGCCTACGGCGAAGGCGGTAACAACACCGGCGGCAAGCAGCAATCCCAAACGGCATAGCCGTTGCAGGAAGCAGACGATGAGCGACGATCTTCAACAACGCGTTTACCCGGAGGATGAGCGGCTTCGGCAGGTGCAGGCCGACCCGGACCGCAGGATGACGCGCGCGGAGTGGGAGCGCGAAGAGTCGCTCGCGCGGCAGGCAGCGCACAAGCGCCACGAGAGCGTAAAGCACGACCGCGAGGTTCAGCAGGAACACGACAGGAAGCGCAAATCGCAGCATCGCCACTGGGGCAAGCTGCTGTTGTGGGTCGGTGTCGGCGTGTTAGTTTTGCTCCTTATCTTTCTGATCGGCTACCTGCCACACCACGAGCATGCCAAGAAAGCAGAGGCCGCAGCCAAGCAGCGCGAGCAGGATGATCCGCAGGTAACCGTGATCGAGGTCAAGCGGACCCATGCTCCCGGCGAGCTGACAGTTCCAGGCACCACCGCCGCGCTGACAGAGGCATACATCTACGCACGCGCCAACGGGTACGTCCGCAAGCGCTATGTCGACATCGGTGACCACGTGAAGAAGGGCCAGTTGCTCGCTCTGCTGGACGCCCCCGATCTGGACCAGCAGGTGGAGCAGGCAAGGCAGCAGTTGCGGCAGGCCGAAGCAGATGAGGCACAGCAGCAGGCGCAGCTCGATCTTCGGCGTGTCACATGGGAGCGCTGGCGCACACTGGTCGCCAAGGGCGTGTTCTCCCGCCAGGATGGAGATCAGCGCGAGACAGACTACCGTGCCCAGCTTGCCCTGGTCGCTTCGGCGCAGCGCAACGTTGAGAGCTTCCGCGCAAACCTTGCGCGCGCCATCGCACTGCAAAGCTACGAGCGGGTGACCTCTCCGTTCGATGGCATTATCACGCAGCGAAACACAGATGTGGGCGCGTTAGTCGGTAGCGGCGGCAGCGCCATGCCCGCACCCACAAACTCGGCAAACTCCTCGACGGGTGGCTCGGCAAGCAGCAACAGCGGCAGCAGTAGTCAGGCTGCCGCGCCGCAAACGGCAACCTCCAGCGGTGGGGCACTCTTTGCCGTGGCCCAGGTGGATAAGCTGCGCATCCTCGTGGCGGTTCCGGAAGGCTACGCGTCCAGCATCGCGGCGGGCATGCCTGCGAAGGTGTACCTGCAGGAGCGCACCGGCAAGCCCATCAACGGCACGGTGACCAGGGCGACCCGATCGCTCGATCAGAACACCCGCACCATGCTCACCGAAGTCGACCTCGACAACGGCAATGGTGCGCTCTACCCAGGCATGTACACCGTGGTCAGCTTTGTGCAGGTGCGTGGTACATCGCCCATTACCGTGCCGGGCGACGCGGTTGTGGTACGCCAGGACCGGACCATGGTTGCCGTGGTGCGCGACATGAAGGTGCAGATGCTGCCCGTGGAGATCGGCCGCGATTACGGCCCCAGCGTAGAGATTCTGAGCGGCCTGCAAGAGGGTGACCACGTGATCACCACAGTGAGCGATGCCGTGCGGCAGGGCGTCAAAGTACGGCCGCAGCAAAAACCTGCCGCCGGTGAAAACAATGGCTCTGGCGGAGCGCAGACCAACCAGGTGCCGAACGCCGGGCCCAACGAATACGGCGACCAATCCATCGTGAACCAGAGTTCCGAAGGCACCAACAACCAGGGCAAGAAGGGCGGTGGCGGCAGCGGGCAGACCGGCGGAGGCAAGTCCGGTGGCGGCGGCAAGAACAACGAGCCCAAGTCGCAAAAAGAAGACAAGGGCAAGCAGTGAACCGCACCATTTCCATCGCGTTGAGCGCAGCGGCCCTGCTGGTTTCCGGCTGCCTGTTCGCACAACAGGGCCGGCAGCCTCCACCGTTTACGGCACCTCAGGCGCCAACGCCGGCCGTGCAGGCAGCACCCGGGCAGCAGGAGCCGCCGCAGTCGCAACGGCCGGATGCTCCACCGGACTCGCCGCTGCACCAGCCTGACAGCAGCACCATCGATCTGCGCGCGGTCAAGCCCCTGCAGCTACAACCGCCTCCTGCCGCAAACCCTGCCGAACAAACGCAGCGCGTCTCAGACAGCAGCACGCATGCACGGGAAGAAGGTGTGCCTCCAACGAACGGCAACGTGCTGCAAACACTTGTGCCGTACAGCGCGCCACACATTCCACAACTGCCATCCGGATCCACAACACGGCTCGCCGGTCTCACACGCGAAGGCAAGCTCTATCTGTCGCTGCACGACGCCATTGCGCTGGCCATCGAGAATAATCTCGACGTGGAAGTGGGCCGGTACAGCCTCGCTCTCGCGGACACAGACCTGACGCGCGCGCGGGGTGGCGGCAATCTCCGCGGGTTGGACTACTCGGTCCAGCAGACCGCACCAGGCGTGGGCGGCACCACCAGCCCCTTGCTCATCACAGCCACCACCGGCAATACATCGCCCACCAGCGCCTCCGTCAACGACCTGTCGCAGGTCACGCAAAGCGGCACCGGCCAGCAGACATCTCTTTCGCAGAATGGCACTGACACCTACTCGCCCGGGCCTGCTATCCCGCTGTTCGATCCCACGGTCGTGGCCGAAGCGGGTTTTCTGCGCCGTTCGAACCAGACCTCACTTATTGAGACCTCCAGCACTGGAACAGGCGGCAGCGGCGGAACCGGGAGCGCAACAGGTACGACAACGGACACCGGCCCGCTGAAGTTTGTGAGCACCGGGGTGGATTACCAGCAGGGCTTTTCGCCCGGCACGCAGATTGACGCGTATGTCAGCAATGCGCCATCGGTGCTGTACGGCTCCACCTCACAGTACGATCCGTTCAAGTCGCCCAGCACCTCGGTCACGGTGTCTCAACCACTGCTGCGCGGACGAGGCCGTTCGGTCAACCTCCGGTTCGTTCGCATCGCGCAGTTGGATCAGCGGGTGTCCCGGCTCGTCTTCGAGCAGCAACTGCTTGAAACCGTCTACGGCATCTCGCGACTGTATTTTGACCTGGTCTCGCTGGGTGAAAACGTCGCCGTCAAGGAGCAGTCGCTCGCGGCTGCGCAGCGTCTGCTGGAGGATGACCGCAACCAGGTGTCCGAGGGAACGCTGGCACCGGTCGAACTCACCCGGGCGCAGGCGCTGGTGTCCTCAAGCCGTTTAGACCTGATCCAGGCGCGCGGCCTGTACCGTCAGCAGGAGGTCATCCTGCGCGAACAGCTCGTTCGCAACGTGGCGGACCCGGGTGCCCAGGTCCTGTCGATTGTGGCAACGGACAAGATCCTCATCCCCGATGCTTCAACCGCACTCGATGTGGGCGCTCTCACAGCAGAGGCGCTCGCCAGCCGGCCGGACCTGGTGCAGGCAGCACTGCAGGTGCAGGCCAACGAGATTGCCGCCAGGGGCACGCGCAACGGTGTCAAACCGCTGCTAAACCTCTACGCCAACGTGCAAACGCGCGGCTCCTCGCTGGTCCCCTATGAGACGCTCGGATCCAACGGTACCGGCACCATTCAGCCGCCCACCGCGCTTACCCAGGGTGGGCTGCGGCTCTCCACCATCTACCAGGGCGGCCTCCAACTGAACCTGCCGCTGCGCAACCGCATCGCCCAGGCCGATGCCGCGCGAGACGAGGTGCAGCTCCGGCGCTCGCAGGGCAGAACCCTAAAGCTGGCCAATGACATTCGGCAGCAGGTGGAGAACGCCGCCATTGCGCTCGAAAACGCGCACGAAGCCTATGCCGCGGCCGTGGAAAGCCGCAATTACCAGCAGCAGTTGCTGCAGGCAGAGATCGACAAGTTCTCCGTGGGTGCCAGCACCAACTTCCTGGTGGTGCAGGACGAAGCATATCTGGCGCAGGCCCGCTCCACTGAGGTTGCGGCACGGTCTGACTGGATGAAGGCGCGCATGGCGCTGGACCGCTCGCTGGGCGATCTGCTCGAGAAAAATCGCATCCGCTTCGACGATGCGGTGCAGGGTACCGTCCCATGAAGCGTGCGGGGCGTTTTCGTCAGCCAAACAGCCAAACTGCTGAACGCGTAATGGCACCCTCCCGCTGGATTGCAGTCTTTCGAGAGGACCCGGTATCCTACTGGAGTTCCGAGCAGCCAAACGCTCACCCCTGGATCATGCCAGCGCGAGGCCCACGCGCACGTAGTTGAACAACGAAGGACAGTGCATGGCTACGGAACAGCGCATGGCTCAGGACCTGGCGGAGTGTTGTCCTGCCGACAGCCTCTTTGAGCGGTATAGCTGGTTTTACGCGCTGTGCCGCGAGCATCTGTTTCACGACCACTCTTCCGAAATTACAAACCTGCTCTGGAACGGCTCGGCACCTCCGGAAGGGTCGCACCTGGTGGAGCTGGGTTGCGGACCCGGGTTTTATACCTGCCGGTTTGCGGAGCATTTTCCGCAACTGCGTACCACGGGCGTGGACCTGTCGCACAACCTGCTGTCACGCGCGCGTGTGCGCGCAGCCCAGCGCAAGTTGAGCAACTGCTCCTTTCACCATGCCGATGTTCACTCCCTGCCGGCGTCCATGGAGCCGGTGGACAGCATTGTGATCTCACGCCTGTTCCTGATCGTTCCCAACCGCGAAGACGTCATCCGCGAGGTGTTTCGCGTGCTACGGCCGGGTGGACGATGTTTTATTGCGGAGCCGGTCTCCGCCGCGCGCACGCAACTGCCGCTCTCGGCCATGTGGCTGCTGGCCAAGGTCATGTCGCTGGGCCGTGCGCCTTACGTGGAACCGCACAAGGTCAAGACCATGACGGCCGAAGAGTTCGACGCACTCATGCGGTCGCAGCCGTGGGGGAGTGTCGACGTGAAGCGAGAGGGCCGCTACCAGTTCGCCGTGTGCGAGAAGCCTCTGGATGCCGCAGCCGCCCAGGAGCCGGTGCTTGCATAGTGCCGTTCGACATACCGGGCTTGCAGGCTGCTTCGCACTCTTTCCGGGAGGGGGTTGTGCTACACATACCGGCTTTGCAGCCTGCTTCGCACTCTTCAGAGGGGTTGTGGTGCACCTGCCGGGCTCACAGCCTCTTTCACATTCTTTCGGAGGGGCACGGCTTCAGCCGTGCCATACGGAGGTCAGTACTCGAACGGCTTTAGCCGCTGAGGGGCTTTGCGCCCATGCTTCCCTCAGGGGCTAAAGCCCCTCTCTACGAAGATCATGGCGGGGCATGGCTGAAGCCATGCCCCTCCGAAAGCTCTGTTGCAAACCCTGTCTACACGTAAGCTCTGTTGAATCCTGTTACACGTAAGCTCTGTTGCGAACCCTGTTACACGAAAGCTCTGTTCCGAAAGCTCTGTTCCGAACCCTGTTACAAAAGCTCTGTTCCGAAAGCTCTGTTCCGAAAGCTCTGTTCCGAAAGCTCTGTTCCGAACCCTGTTCCGAAAGCTCTATGTCGATATACGTTGAAAGCTATCCCATCCTTTCGCCCCACCAACATGATCCAGAGCGGTCCGGCAAGGTCGCGTTGGCGGTCATGGCGAAGGCTCCCAGACCCGGCAAGGTGAAGACGCGTCTGGCTCCTCCGCTCACGCTCGAACAGTCTGCTGCGCTCAACATCTGCTTCTTGCGGGATACGGCGGCAAACATCGCACAGGTGGCGGAGAAGGGAACCGCGCAGGGGATCGTCTGCTACACACCCGTCGGCGATGAGGTCGCGTTTGATGGACTGCTGCCAGGTGGCTTCGCTCTGATCCCGCAGCGCGGCGACGGCTTCGGCGAGCGCCTGCACTGCGCCGCCACCGACCTGCTGGCTTGTGGCTTCGGCGCAGTCTGCCTGATCGACTCCGACAGCCCGACGCTGCCACAGCAGGCCCTGCAAACCGCCGTGGATGCGCTGCTGCAACCCGGGGATCGCGTCGTGCTCGGCGGTTCGGACGACGGAGGATACTACCTGATCGGCCTGAAGGCCGCACATGCGGCGGTGTTCGAGCGCATCACCTGGAGCACCGGTGCGGTTCTTCAGGAAACACGCGAACGCATCGCAGAAGCGGGCTTGGAGCGGGTTGATCTGCCGCTCTGGTACGACGTGGACGATGGACAGACGCTGCGCGTGCTCGCCGCCGAACTGCTGGGAAGTGTAGGGCCGGCTTTTGCGACAGCCGCCGGATATAGCGCGCACGCAACGCGAGACTTCCTGCAGCAGCTTTCTGCCAGCGGAGCGCCCTGGCTCAGAACAGCGAGCGCGGCGTGAACATGGCGTCACGCCCGGCAAGCAAGGCTTTCTGGCCGGCAACCCCGACCGGCACGAACGTGGCCCTGCTGTTGCTCGGCTGCATGCTGCTCGGTTTATCGCACCACCTTGCGCTTGAGTTCGACGACTTCATCATTGGTTACTCTGAGACCACCGCCTGCGCGCTCGCCGTCTTTTTCGGTGGGGCCGTGCTGGTGATGCGGCAGCCGGTCAACCGCTGGACCCTGCCGATCGTGCTGGTGTTCGCGCTGCTGTGCCGACTGGTTCTGCTCACGCCAGACCCGCACCTTTCCAGCGACATCTACCGGTATGTCTGGGATGGCATGGTGCAGCATCACGGGGTCAACCCCTATCGCTATGTGCCGGGTGACGCGCACCTGAGTGCCTTTCGTGAAACCGACATCTTTCCCAACATTAATCGGCGCGATTACGCGCCCACCATTTACCCGCCCGTGGCGCAGATGTTTTTCTACTCGGCCACCGGCATCTCCTACACGCTTGTGGCCATGAAGCTCGCCTTTTACGCGGCGGAAGCGGTTACAGTGTGGGCGTTGATCACCGCCCTGCCCCTGCTTGGCCTTCGGCGCGAGCAGGTGCTGCTGTATGCGTGGAGTCCGCTGCTGATCTGGGAGGTGGGTTCCAGCGGGCACCTGGACGCGCTGCTGGTCATGTTTGTGGCGCTTGCGATCCTGTTCCGGCTGCGCGGGCGTCCGGTGCTCACGGGGCTTGCACTTGGGGCGGCGGTCATGACCAAGTTCATCCCGCTGCTGCTGTTTCCCGCGCTGTACCGCAGGCGCGACTGGAAGATGCCTGCCGCAATGGTCGCTGTCATCGTGAGCGGCTATGCCATCTATGCGGGCGTTGGCAAGCGGGTATTCGGCTTCGCCGGCGGCTACGTGCAGGAGGAAGGTATCGCCAGCGGATCGCGGTACTTCTTGTTCGATCTCCTCCAGCACTGGCGGCCGCTGGCGCACCTTCCCATCGTCGCCTTCTATCTTTTCTGCGCGGCGTGCTTTCTGCCGGTGCTGCTGTGGAGTTGGCGGCGTGCCCGGCAGCCGTCTCCCGCTGCGTTCGTTTCCCCAGCGGCCCTGCTCGCGTTCCTGCTGATGCTGCTGTTCTCGCCGCATTACCCCTGGTACGTCATCTGGCTGGTGCCGTTCCTTGTGCTGGAGCCGAACATGACGATGGGCGTGTATGTGTGCGCCGTATTCTACGGTCTGACCACGCAATGGTCCGAGCCGGGGCCCAAGCTGTTCTTTCTGCAGAAGTGGGTGTACGGTGCCACCGCCATGGCTTTTCTCCTGGAGTGGAGCTACCACCTCTGGCTCCATCGCATCCTGCCGCTCCGTCGTATCTTCCCAAAGTCCGGCGTGGCGGAGGCATAGATGCGCGTCTCGGTCGTCATCCCCGCACTCAACGAGGCGCAATCGATCGGCTTCACAGTCAGTGAAATGCCTTGGGAACTGATCGATGAGTGCATTGTGGTAGACAACGGCAGCACCGACGGCACCGGCGCGCTGGCGGCGGCGGCGGGCGCGCGCGTGGTCAACGCACCCCGGGGCTATGGTTCCGCGTGCATGGCAGGTGCGGCTGCCGCGCAGCCCACCAGCGACGTGATCGTGTTCATGGATGGAGACGGAGCCGATGTGGTGGCGGACCTGCCGGACCTGCTCGGTCCCATCGAGCGCGGCGAGCAGGACTTTGTCCTGGGTACGCGGCTCGGGAGGATTCAGCGCGAGCCCGGCTCCATGCTCTTTTCGCAGGTGTTTGCCGCCCGCTTTGTGGGAACGCTGCTGCGCGTGTTCTATCCGCGAGCGGTGCGCTACACCGACATGGCGGCGTTTCGTGCCATCCGTCGAAGCTCTCTGGACGCCCTGCACATGCAGGAACGCACGTTCGGCTGGAATCTCGAGATGCAGATTCGCGCGATCGGGCAGGGGCTGCGCATTGCGGAGGTGCCGGTGCACTACCGCGTCCGTTACGGCGGGGTCTCCAAGGTGTCCGGCGACATGCGAGCATCCCTGCGCGCCGCGGTGCGGATTCTACAGGTGCTGTTCCGCGTATCCGCCCGTGAGAGGCGTACCGTACAAAGCACCACAACTTCCCGATAAAAATCGCGTCTCAGGGAATTGAGGCTGGCAATCCCCGGCCGTCTCGCGGAGTCATGAACATGCGGAACAAGACACATCTTTTGAGCCTTTCGACGTTGGCGTTTGCCGCTGTGCTCAGCACGGCAGCGCAGTCGCCTGCGCAAACCAAGCCGTTGACCGACGCACAGATTGAGTCGGACGTGCTCAAGGCGTTTGCCGGTGAGTCGCGATTGGCAAACGAACCGATTACCACATCGACCGTGTACGGTACGGTCACGCTCAGCGGATCCGTTTCCACAGAGGCGGCGCGCGACAAAGCCGAGCAGATTGCCTCCCGCACGGCGGGCGTGAAGAAGGTTGTGGACCAGCTGGTCGTGGGAGCACCGCAGGCCGCGAGCAGCACAGGCGATCCGGCAGCGGCAAACAGCTACCCCATGCAGGGCGACGCGGGCCCGCAAACTGCCGTTGCCGCCGGCCGGCCTGCTTACCCCGGACAGTATCCGCCGGCAGAGCAGTACCCGCAGCAGAACGCGCAAGGTCAACCCCCTTATCCGCCGACGGGAGCACCGTATGGCGACGCGGGGAACACGCCGCCGCAACCGTACGGTCCGCCACAGGGTTACGGCGCGCAGCAGCCCTATGGTCAGCCGAAAGGTGCCTATCCCGATGCGCAAAATGGCTACCCGCCACCGCCTCCCCGCCGGCTCTACCGTCGTGACTATGAGCGGCAGATGTCCCAGGGTGCCCCTGGCCAGGGCTACGCAGCTCCGCAGGGGCAGCCGGGCGGAGCACATGTCGTGGTGCCGGGCGGCAGTACGCTTTCCGTAAGCATCAATCGCTGGATCTCCAGCGGCGACGCAGCACCCGGATCGACCTTTACCGCCCTGGTTGCCAACGATGTGCTGGCAGAAGGCCAGATCGCCGTTCCACGCGGAGCCACCGTGGAAGGCACCGTGATCGACGCAAAGGGCGCGGGAGCCCTGAAGGGTCGCGGATCGCTCACGCTGCAACTGAACACGCTGCTGCTCGGCGGCCAGCGCATTCCGCTCGGGAGCGATCCGTTCACCGTCACCGGACATGACAAGGCGGCTCGCTCGGTAAACTCCACCATCATCGGTGCCGGACTGGGTGCCCTGTTCGGTGCGGCCGTGGGTCGCGGCACTGGCGCGGCGATCGGTGCCGGCGTGGGTGGAGCGGCAGGACTCGGTTCCGCTGCTGCTTCCAACGGCGGCCAGGCGACCTTGCCGCCCGAGGCTCTGCTCAACTTCCGCCTGACGGCACCGGTGCCGCTGGTCACCGTGTCAGAAGCGGAGATGCAGCGCCTGGGCGGATACGCAGGCCCGGCGGTGCGGCGCGGTCCGCCGTATGGCGACCCGTACTACCGCGGCTACTATCGCGGACCCTACGGATACTGAGCGAATCACCCAGCAGCCGCGGCATCTGTCCGCGGCTGTTCCGCGTCTGCCGCTTGTTGCCGGTATACTGTCGTGAGCGAGCCCGCTGGCGCATCGCGCACAGTGGCACGGCTGCCGCGGCATGCCAAAAGCTCCTCTGAAGGGTTTCTCACCGCACACATGATTCGTTCGCTGCAGAAGGATAACCGCGTCACCAAGGCGATTTTCGCCGTCATTATCGGCTTTGCCATTGTGGCCATGGTCGCCTACCTTGTTCCGGGTTTGATGGAAGGCGTAACCGGCACGCCGCAGGGGGTGTACGCCACGGTGAGAACTCCCGGCCTGCTGGGCCGCATCTTTGGCGAGACCACCCAGATCAAGTCCACCGAGGTCACGCAGTATGCCCAGGGCTTGGCGCAGCGGCAGAACCTGCCCGCGCAATACCTGCCCTTCCTGATGCCGCGTTTTGAAGCGCAGGCGCAGCAGGTGCTCATCGCCTCGGCTGTCGAAGACCGCGAAGGCGAACGCCTGCACCTGACCGCAACCGACGACGACATCCGTAAAGAACTTTCGACCGGCCAACTCGGCCAGATCTTCTATCCCAATGGTGAGTACATTGGGGATGACAAGTACCGCGCCTTTGTACAGAATCAACTGGGCATTGCAAGCATTGCAGAGTTCCAGGAAAAGGTTCGCTCCGAGTTGACGCAGCGCCGCCTCGTCCAGTTTGTCACCGCCGGTGCGAACGTTTCCGACACTGCGGTCAAGGAGCTGGTTCGCAAGGCTGGTGCGAAGGTCAAGTTCGACTACGCCGTCATCAACTCGGCCGATCTAGCCAAGACCATCAACCCGATTGACAGCGACCTGGAGAACTACTTCAACAAGAACAAGGCGCGCTATGCGACCGCCGTGCCGGAGAAGCGCAGGATCACCTACATTCCCGTGCTCTTCGCAAACCTGCCCGGCGGCAAGCCACAGGTGAGTGACGCCGATCTGCAGGCCTACTACAACGCTCACAGGCCGGACTACCACGTAGACAAGCAGGTCAAGGTCCGCCACATTCTGATCAGCGTGCCGCAAGGTGCCGACGCGAAGACCGACGCAGCCGCAAAGGCCAAGGCGCAAGGGCTGCTCGATCAAATCCGCAAAGGTGGCGATTTTGCCGCGCTCGCCAAGGCGAACTCCAACGATCCCGGGTCCAAAGACTCCGGCGGTGAGCTCGGCTACGTCAAGGCCGACGGCACCATGGTGCCCGCGTTCCAGAACGCAGCCATGGCGCTGCAGCCCGGCCAAACGTCAGACCTGGTGAAGACGCAGTTCGGCTACCACATCATCCAGGCGGAAGCGCGTGACGAAGCGCACGACAAGCCGCTCTCCGAAGTTGCGGCGGAGATCCGCCCGATCCTGGAGCAGGGAAACGGGGCCAAGGCGCTGCAGGCGCTGGCTTCGCAGATCGCCTCTGACGCTGCAAAGAACGGCATGGACAAAGCCGCAGCCAACCACGGCACCAAGGCCGTGACCACCGACGAGATCGGTAGCGACGGCACCATTGCAGGTCTGCCCGACAGCGCCCAGTTGATGCAGGCGGCCTTTACCGGCAAGAAGGGCGACGCACCGCGCATTGCTCCGGCAGGGCAGGGTGCCATGGCCGTTTACCAGACGACGGACATCCAGCCGGCGCACGCACCTGGTTTCGGCGAGTGGAAGAGCCACGTGCTCGAGGACTACCGCTCTGAGCAGGCACCGCAGATGCTGCAGGCTAAGCTTTCGCGCCTTGCGGAGCGTGCGCATCAGCTCAACGATCTGCACAAGGCGGCTGCGGAACTGAACCTCCCGGTCAAGAGCTCGGAACTCGTCGACCGCAAGGGAAACGTGCCGGACGTGGGCGAAATGAGTGGCCCGGCCTCTGCTGCGTTCGACCTGCCAAAGGGCGGCATCAGCGGTCCGCTGAACGCCGGTAGCAATGGCAGTGTGTTGCAGGTCACGGATGTGCAGCAGCCCTCCGCCGCGGAAGCAGCAAGCAGCTTTGCTACCCAGCGCGCCCAACTGGTGGAGCAGCAGCGCGCTGAGATGTTTGGCATCTACATGCAGACGCTGATCGACAACTACACCAAAAAGGGCGCCATCCGCATCACGCAGCAGAAGACAGCCGCGCGGAACTCGCCGCTCGGTATCTAACGGGCGCTAAATCGGTCGTGGGAATGTAACCCTATCATCCTCAACAGGGGCCTTAGCCACTTTGTCGTCCCTACTGGAGCGCTCCCACGACTTGTCATGCCGACCGGAGCGAAGCGGAGTGGAGGGACCTGCTTCTCGGGCTGGTCCGATCACCTTCGTGGAGCACGAGTACTTCGTCTACATGATGGCGAGCCGTTCGCGCACTCTTTACATCGGGGTCACACGCAACCTCGCAGCTCGGGTCGGTCAGCACAAGGACGCACTTATTCCCGGCTTTACCGCGGACTACGTGGGCACTCGACTGGTTTGGTATGAGCGGCACCAGTACATTCGCAACGACATCACTCGAGAGACGCAGATGAAGCGGTTGCGGCGCGAGAAGAAGATCCGGCTTATCGAGCGCGCGAATCCTACGTGGGAAGATCTTGCTGCGAACTGGTGGACGCCGCAGCCGTACAGCGAATAGGCGGGCAGCAAACAGCAGGTCCCTCCACTTCGCTTCGCTCCGGTCGGGATGACAAAGTAGGGGAGTGCTCCAGTTGGGATGACAAAGTAGAGGAGTGCGCGCTCAGTGGCATGACATAGGTCCTAGAGCCTGATCTGCATGCCAACGCGTTGCTGAAATCCTCTGCGCCCACTTGCCTTCCATCAACCAACTACTTTTCCGCATCACACTCACCGATGATCTCTGAACGTCTTTCCGGCATTCTGCTGCATGTCACTTCGCTCCCCTCGTACGGCGGTATCGGCGATCTGGGCCCGGCAGCGTATGCCTTTGTTGACTTCCTTGCCGAGGGCAAGCAGCGCCTGTGGCAGGTGCTGCCGCTGAACCCGGTAGGTTATGGCAACTCGCCCTACTCAGCGCTTTCTGCGTACGCGGGCAATCCGCTGATGATCTCGCTGGAAAAGCTGCAGGGTGACGGCTGGCTGTACGCGGGCGAGACCGAAGGCCTTGCGGGCAGCAGCGGACCGGTCGATTACGGTCGCGCCACGGCTGAAAAGCTGCCGCTGATCGAGCGTGCCGCGCAGCGCTTCCTGGCCGGCGTGGACGAGACCAAGTGCAGGAGCTTTGAACGCTTTCGAGAAAAGAATGCGGCCTGGCTGCTCGACTATGCGCGCTTTACTGTGCTGCGCCGCCTGAACGACTTCCGCCACTGGAATGAGTGGCCCACCCAGTTGGCGGCACACGATCCTGCTGCGCTGGAAGATTTTGACCGCGACCACGCGCAGGAACTGCAAACGCAGTACGCCATTCAATACTTCTTCACGGAGCAGTGGGATGCGCTTCGCGCCTACTGCACACAGCGTGACGTGCGTGTCATGGGCGACATGGCAATCTTCGTCTCGTACGATTCCTCCGACGTGTGGGCAAACAAGGAAGTGTTCGAACTGGACGAGCAGTACAAGCCGGTTGCCGTCTCCGGCGTGCCGCCAGATTACTTTTCCGCCACCGGCCAGCGCTGGGGCAATCCGCTGTACCGCTGGCGCTATCTCGAACAGCACGGCTTCGATTGGTGGGTGGCACGCGTCAAGCGGCAGTTGGAGTTGTACGACCTCTTGCGGCTCGACCATTTCCGCGGCTTCCAGGCGTACTGGCGCATTCCCGCGGAAGAGGAAACGGCCATGCACGGCGAATGGGTTGAGGCACCGGGCTTTGCCCTGTTCGACCGGCTCAAAGCCGCCTTGGGTGGTGCGCTGCCGCTGATCGCAGAGGACCTGGGCGTGATCACGGACCAGGTAGACAAACTGCGGTGCGACTTCAGCATGCCGGGCATGCGCGTGCTGCAATTTGGCTTTGCAGGCCGCGGCGCACACCTGCACCTGCCGCATAAGTACGACCGCAACACCGTCTGCTACACGGGCACGCACGACAACGACACCACGCTGGGGTGGTGGCGCAGCGCCGGGGACAACGACCGCAAGAACCTGCTCACCTACCTGGGACCGCTCAATCATCCAAACGATGTGGTGTGGGCGATGATCCGCTGCGCCGAGCGCTCCGTTGCCGCCATCTGCATCCTGCCGCTGCAGGACCTTCTGCACCTGGGCGACGAAGGCCGTATGAACACTCCGGGCGCACCGGAGAACAACTGGACCTGGCGCTACGACCCCGGTGCCCTGCATCCGGATCTCTCGCTGCAACTGCGCCACATCACGGAAGAGTGCGACCGCGATGCGTATGTGCCGGAGGAAGAGCTGCCGGAAGCCGCACCCATGCCGCCGCAGGCCCTGGCAGACCAGCATGGCGAACACCAGGGTACCGCTCCCGGACAGTAGCTCGGAGGTAACAGGGCGCAAAGGACGTTTATGGACGTAGAGAGCTTCAGCGTTTATGGACATACAGAAGCTTCCTCTGCGCCCTCTGCGTGCCTCTCCTCTGCGTCCTTTGCGTTCCACTTTCATCGCGCCCTTCGCGTGCACGTCCTTTGCGCCCTTCGCGTTCCCGCTTTCAGCCTTCAAGGCACCCTGCATTTACACTGAAACTTCAAGGAGCACCCGAACCACATGCCTCTTTCCGGCGAAGCCATCCGCACCATGAACTACGTTGACGACATCTCCGGTACCCTGCGCCGCATTCTGGCCACACTGCCCTCTCTCACGGAAGAAGAGCGCGAAAGGGTGTCCGAATACATCCGCAAGTCGGACCCGAGCTATGCCTCGGTTGTCGAGGCGATTCGAGGCGAGTAACCGCTTGCCCCCGCCCACACACTCCGGCCCGCTGACCCTCGCGCTGATTGGCGCAGGGAAGGCGGGCCGTTCGCTTGCCGCAGCAGCCATCCGCGCAGGTCATCGTGTCGTGCTGGAAGACGTGTTGCCGTCGCGCCTGCGCGAGGCGCTGGAAGAAATTGCCACCGACGGCATGGCAGGTACGCTGGAGACCGTGACTACCGTGGAAGATGCGGTGCGCGAAGCCGACCTCGTCATCGACTTTGTACCGGACGAGCTGGAGTCAAAGCTCGAGATCGTCTGCATGGTCGATCGCATGGCACCGCCGAAGACGATCCTATGCATCAACACGCAAGCGCTGGACGTGGGCGACCTGGCCAACTGCACCTACCGCCCAGACCGGTGCATTGGCGCCTCCATCGGCGGGCACGTTGACATCGAACGCGGGCTTGAAACGTCTGAGACAACTGCTGCGGCGTGCGAACAGTTCTTTCGCTCCTGCGGCTTCAAAGTTTCCGTCGGCGAGTAGAAAGCCTGTTCCTAAGTCTCCGGGTTGTTAACGCTTGAGTAACGAAACAGGACATTTTTGCACGCCTGGAGATAAGTTTCTGCACCTTATAACACGGGTTCTCCTGCTGGTAATAGACGCGTACGCGGTGCTTTTAATTCGCTCAAAATGGAGGAACACTTTGCAGTCGTCAAGCCAGCTACGCTGCAAGCCGCTCAGAGCACAGAAGATAGCGCTGGCAGGTAGTCCTGCCTGCAAACACTAGAATAGAGGGAGCAAGTCGAACCTTGGCAGCAACTGGGAACCTGACCACCTCGCAACGGCGTCGTTTTTGCGCAGGGACTGCACGCAGAAAGTTTCCCATTCCACGGGACCATGACAGCTCCCGAGGGCGTCGCTTGGTTAGTCCATCGAACGCTGACGGACGAAGGGCTTCTGCAGCAGCAGCCTGGCTTCGTTCACGGCGCCTTGCGTATTGTCGTTGGTCTGCACAGCCAGCCGGTACTCCTGTACCGCTCGGTCGCGCTGACCGGTCAGGTCGAAGATCTTGCCCAGGCCGATGTGGCTCCACACCTGCGTCCAGCGAGGATCACCGTCGCCGCGCAGGGCATCGCGATAGCTGTTGGCGGAGGACTGGTAGTTGCGCTGGGTGAAGAAGATCTCCGCGACACGGTAATTCGCCAGCGCCGAGTTCTTGTTGCTGTCCAGCGCCTTCTGGTACTCCGCCAGCGCGCCGATCAGGTCGCCCTGCGCGACAAGCTGCTGGCCCTTCAGCACGGCCACGCGGACGGCTAGGTCCGGCGTGCTCTTGAGCACCCAGTTGTCCGGGTCGATGGCGATGCGCCGCGGCCGGCCAAACGTCTCGATGGTGTAGGCGGAGTCGGTGCCAGTGACGTCGATCTTGCGAGTCTCGGTCTTACCATCGGTCTCCACCTTCAGGTCCACTGGCATGCGGAACAGGTCCAGATCCTGTGAGACGGAGCCAACCGTGCGGAAGCCCTTGTTGCTGCCCAAGCGGTAGACGGTGAACTTGTCCTGGAACGATGGCGCGCCGGTTCCGTCCAGCCACTGCGCGAAGAAAGGCGTCAGGTTCAGGCCGGTGCCCGCCTGTGTCTTGGCGACCTCTTCCACGTCGGCGGAGCTGACCGGCTTGTCGGTATACTGCGAAAGCAGGCCGCGCAGAAACGATATGAACTTGTCGTCACCCATCTGGTAGCGGAGCATGTGGAACACCATGGCACCCTTCTCCAGGGTCATGGACTGAAACTGCGGCGAGAACGGATCGACGCGCGCCAGGGTCGTGAGCGGTGCCGTGTCATAGGCCAGCGCGCCGGCCTGGATGTCAGGAATCGCGTTGTTGAAGCTGTTCTTGCCGGCGCTTTCCTCTAGGTTCATCAGCTCGGCATAGCGCGCCATGCCGTTGGTGATCCAGGCGTCGTTCAGCGTGGCAGGAGAAATTTCGCTGCCCCACCACTGCCGCGCAATGGTGTTGGAAAGCAGGCGGCTGCTGTTCTTATCGCCAATGCGATTGCCTGCAATGGCGATGACCTCGGGACCCCACGATGCCGAGACCGCATCGTCCGGCAGTTCTACGATCTGCAACTTGCTCGTCTCTGCCTGGCCGAACGTGGTGGTGAAGAACTCCTGCTGCTGTGCGGCCAGTGCACCGTACTCCGCCGCGCCTGTTTTGTGCTTGTCGCTCACGTAGACGGAGATCTGATTGCTTCCCGCAGACTTGATCGCTGGCAGGAACTTGCCGACGATCAACGTTCCGGGGAACCCTGGCTTATTCCAGGCAAAGTCGAACTCGGTCTTGTTGCCAGGCAGCGACTTCTTGCCTGTAAAACCGCTGCTTACCGCTGTTTCTTCACCCGGCACGGTGGTGCGCAGGTTCATGGTGAAGCGGTTGGTATACAGCCCCACCATGGGGAACCAGCGACCCGGATACAGCAGCATCGACACGGGTTCTGCCAAGGCAGCCATCTTAATGCCTTCCACCGGGCTCGTATCGGCTTCCTTCAGGATGCCGTTGTACGCAAAGGTGAACGTGGCGGATGTTCCCGCCGTCATCGTGGTCGGCAGTGCCACCGTCACAGTGCTGCGGCGCGCATCGCGATCGCTGTCCAGCGGCTTGCCGTTCGGTCCCGTGATCTTGGTGATGCGAAGGCCGTTGTTCAGTTCAAACGTCGCGGCGGTCAGGTCCTGCACGGCCGTGAAGGTGACAGCCGCAGTAGCGGTCAGCCGCTGGGCGACAGGATCAAGCTGAGCGTCGATGGTGTAGCTGGTCACGTTCAGTTGCGGACGCGTGCCGCCGGTCTGTGCCCGGGCAAACGAACCTGCCAACAGGAGAAGCGTCGAGGTGGTGCCGGCAATCAGATGGCGCATCACTTGCATACGTGCGAATCCTTCGTTCGGGGAACAGTTGTGCCCGTCGTGTAGCGGGCTCTAGTCGTTAGACGCAGACGGGTTTGCGCCGGATACGGCGGGTACAGGCAGGTTCAGCGCTGTCAAAACGGCGTCGCGCAAGCGCAGAATGCCCGGCTGACCTCCAGGCGACTGCAAGCGTCGACGAACCTCGGCTAAGCCGCCGATTTGCGCCTCGCGCTCCGGTCCGTCTTCAAGTAAAGTCCGCAGGTGCGCGGCAACGTTCTGTGCTGTGAACTGTTCCTGCAGCAGCTCCGGTACGATCCGGCGTCCCGCGATCAGGTTCACCATGGCGATGGGCAGGTTGCCGTGGACATCCGGCTCGGACGGGATTTCTGAGGGGTAGCGTACCAGCCGCTTCGCTGCGGCAAAGGTCAGCTTCGACACCTTGTACACCGCAACAAATGGCGTACCGATGACCGCCGCCTGAACTGTGGCCGTGCCGCTGGCCACCACGGCGGCGCGGCTATGCAGCAGGGCCGCGCGCGTGTCGCGGACGAAGGTGATTCGTGGCGGGCTTCGCTCAGGCAGGTACGATCCGACGTTGAACTGCATTGCCATGAGGTACCTGTCCAAGGACGGCGCGACAGGAATCAGGAACTCATACCTTTGCTCCATATGCAAAGTTGCTGCAGCTTTGACGAGGGTGCGCAAGTGAGCCGAGATCTCGCCATAC
>CAXTBQ010000052.1:0-17709 GCA_964242065.1 uncultured Terriglobus sp.
GTGCTCAACAGCTTACAGGCGGCCTATGTGTTCCCAGGCTTCTCCTATGGCTTCGGCTATGCGGAGACAGGCGTGGAGCGGCGCTTCCAACTGCTGGACAGCATTTCGTATGTGACGGGCAAGCACACGTTCAAGGCGGGCTTTGATGTGAGCTATATCCCGTTTACCGATGGTGCGGCCAGCAATTACAACGGCACCTATACCTTTAGTACAGACCAGGTCTTCGACCCGAACAACCCGGCTACCATCGCCGCGTTAACCAGGCCCACGTCGTACTCCCAAACCATTCCGTTTATCTCAACCAAGATCCCCACGACACCGCTCGGCATCTATGGCGAAGATGAGTGGAAGGTCACGCGCAACGTGACGCTGAACCTTGGCCTGCGCTGGGAGCGGCAGTTCGGTTCGTTCAACGAGCACATTAACTACACGCCCGCGCAGGCAGCCATCCCGTTCATCAACAACAACAAGGCACGCGGCGACGCAAACAACTTCGCCCCGCGCATCGGCGTGGTATGGGATGTGACGGGCAAGTCGCGCGATGTGGTGCGTGCCGGCTACGGCATTTACTACAACAACATTCAAACGCTGCAGAACTTCTCCGAGCCGCGCAACCTGATCAGCTGCGCCATTTCGATTGCGAATCCCGCGTATCCTAACCCGTTTGGTGCAGGCAAGACGGCGGCCGATTACTGCTCGGCAAACAAGCCAACGGTGTCCTTCATGGCGCCGAACTTCCAAAATCCGTACGCACAGCAGTACTCCGCGGGCTACTCGCGGCAGGTGACCAACAACCTGTCTGTCAACGTGGACGGCCTGTACAGCTACAGCCTGCACGACTATCGCAACTTCGACCTGAACTTCCCCACCACCGGCACCACGCGGCCCGTCGCCGGATGGAACATCATCTATGTGCGCGCGCCAATTGCCGCTTCCAAGTACAAGGCGCTGTTCATCCGTGTGGACAAGCGGCTCTCGCACCGGTACATGTACACGGCGAGCTACACATTGCAGAACACGCGTGACAACAACCCTCAGGCAACAGTGGTGAACCCGCTCAACCGCGGTTTGGACTGGGGTGATGGCGCGGCGGACCGCAGGCACGCCCTGGTGGCCAGCTTCGGCTACCAGCTGCCGTGGGGCTTTGTGGGCAGCGGCATTCTCACGCTGCGTTCGACCACACCCTTCAGTGCCTTTACGGGGCTCGTCAACGCCGATTCGATCGGCCAGTACGTACCCGGTACAACTCGCAACCAGGTCACGCGCGACGTGGACTACAGCGTGATCAACGCGTATCGCGCAACCCGCGGCTTGGCTGCGTTGGATCCATCGCAGGTGCAGAACACGGCGTACAAGACCTTCGACCTGCGCGTGCTGAAGAACATTCACATCCGGGATCGCTTTTCAGTGGAGCTGTACGGGCAAGCATTCAACCTGTTCGGCGCGAACAACTACCTCGGCAGCAGCATTGCAACCACGGTGACTTCGTCCAGCTTTGGCCGCGCGACTGACTCCGGTTACCGGCAGCAGGGTGAGCTTGCGGCGCGCTTTATCTTCTAATCAGTACGTCGGGGCCTCGCCTGTGCGGGGTCGACGTATGCACACCACCCGGGACCGCCACGATGTTCAAACTGCTGCCGTTGCTGCTGCTTGCCGGTCTGAACGTCGCCGTCGCGCAGCATCGCGCGCCGGATGCCGCGAAGCTGGCTGCGTACAGCAAGTCTCTGCCAAAGGTCTCTGTCCCGGCCTTTGGGCTGGAGCAGGCCACATCCCTCGCAGCGTGGCCGCTCAGCTGCGTGGATCATCCACAGGCCGCGCCGGAGGGTGCGCAGTACCTGTGGCTTTATGGCGGGCGTCCCGCAGTGCCCACGGACTACGACAAGACACGGGCCTTTTACGGCTGCTATGACTGGCACAGCGCCGTGAACAGCACGTGGATGATGGTGGCGTTATCAAAGGACTACCAGGACCTGCCGCTGCGCAGGCTGCTGCAGGAGAAGCTTTCCGAGCACCTCGGTGCAAAGAACATTGCGGGCGAACTTGAGTTCTTCAAGCAGGCCAAGAACTTTGAGAAGCCCTACGGTTACGCATGGCTGCTGAAGCTGCACGCAGAACTGCTTACGTGGAACGACCCGGAAGCAGCCAAGCTGGCAGCAAACGTGCAACCGCTGCGCGACTTCTTTTCGGGCAAGCTCCTGGAGTACTACGATCATCTGCCAGTCGCTTCGCGCGCGGGTGTTCATCCCAACACGGCCATGTCCATGGTGCTGGTGCTGGATGCGCTGAGTGCCGCGCCGGATAGCAAGCTGAGGGATGCAGTCATGCGCAACGCCGCCCGGCTGTTTGCGCAGGACCACGACTGCCCTACTGCTTTCGAGCCTGGCGGTACGGAATTCCTGTCGCCGTGCCTTGCAGAAGCGCAGCTGATGAGCCGCGTCCTACCGCGTGAAGCCTATTCGCAGTGGCTCGCGGATTTTCTGCTGCCTTTCGACTCACCACAGTTCCAGCCGCTGGCGAAGGCGGTGGATGTGTCGAAGATTACGGACAGGGAAGAGTTCGCCGGCAAGTCGCACCTGATTGGCCTGGCGTTCAGCCGCGCCTATGCCATGACGGAGATTGCGGACGCGCTACCCGCGAAGGACCAGCGGGTAGCTGTGTTGCAACAGCTTGCGGCCATTAACGCGGCCAGCGGCATGACCGCGCTGCCCGATGCGGGCTATCTTGGCAGCCACTGGCTGGGCACGTATGCCGTGCTGTACCTGCGCGCGGCAAGACATGCTCCGCCGCAGCCTGCCGGTCCAGCCAGGCCCTTGCCGCCCGTGGACACCAGCAACAAACCAAGCAACGGAGACAGCTCTCGATGAAACGCCTCGCCCTGCCGCTCGCATGCACGCTCCTGCTCGCCGGCGTTGCCGTGCCCACACCCGCGCAGAAGAAGAAGGCTGCGCCGCAGCAGCCAAATCTCTCGGCTAATGCGGCGACTGCTGCCACACCCACCGCGGCAGTAGAAAAGGAACCCTTCCTCGAGAATCCATGGCAGCTTGGCATGCTGCTGCAGGACACCAACGGCGACAAGATCGCCGATGCAGTATGCGGCCACATCATTGTTGCCGCAACACCCAGCGCGGCAGAGAACGCTGCAGCCGCAAATCTGGCCGCACGCGTGGGATATGAAACTTCCGCGATGACACTGCCGCTGGTCATCCAGGGCGCACCACAGCCGGTCAACGGATGTGCCGCGGGCGCGCAGAACATCTGGGTGGGCGAGGCGGCTGTTCCTTCTGCATCGGCAGCGGCAGTGCGTGCCGTGGTCAGCACGCTCGGGCTTGGAGAAGGCGCGGTGGTTGCAATCGACGGCGGTGTGGCTGTGGTCGGCCCGGATCCTGTTGGCCTGTTGCAGGCAGCCGATGCGTATGCCGAACGGGCACCGTTCCTTTGGAACATCCCCGGCGACAAAATCGGCGTAACCGCGAAGAACATCAACGCCGCGCTGCTGAAGTCCAAAAGCACAGCAACCGTGCAGCTGCAGGCGCTCATCTTCGCGCCAGGTAACGCTGGCGTACGGCGGGCGGTGCTCAAGCTGAACGGCACCATCGATGCTGCCGCGCTGCAGAAGATCATGCGGCCTGAGGAGGGCGCAGGCACTCCGGTGGTGCTGGGGCCGGTGCGTGAAGCGCAGATCGTCACAGGGGACGCACCACTCACTTTTGCCGGCGCGCCTGCTCCCCGCGCGGGTGCGCTGCCCGCGCTGCCGGAGGGTAGCGGCGATGCGCGTCCGCTGGACTTGGCCCGTCTGTATACCGTCAAGGGTCTGCTGACCGGCAGCGCCAAGAAGCCGATTCCATCCGGCACGGTCGCCAGGCTGTACGTGCCGGGCGGCGCGCAGGGGATCGCAATGGCAAACCTGGCCGCGCGCATCGGGCTGGAGACAGTGGGCATCACCCTGGCGCAGGTGCAGGGCACGCCGGTGCTTGCAGAAGGTTCCCCGGCAGCCGACCACTTGCGCGACCTGCTGACAGCCAAGGGTAACGTCGATCTCGACAAGCTGCCGCCAGGCGGCGGACGCACGCTGCCCGCACTGCCTGCGGGTGAGGGCGAGTTGCGCGTGGTGGAACACGCCGCGGGCAAGAGCGACGCCCTGCTCATTCGCGGCGACAATGCAGGCACCACGGCCGCGCTGGACTATGCCGCCAACCACCTG
Source organism: uncultured Terriglobus sp. (assembly GCA_964242065.1). GTDB lineage: Bacteria > Acidobacteriota > Terriglobia > Terriglobales > Acidobacteriaceae > Terriglobus. The sequence goes on from CAXTBQ010000052.1 coordinate 4,202, forward strand.
CCCTACCTGTGGGAAGCGAACAAGCGCTATGCCTCAGTGGAAGAGGTGCGCGATGACCTGCGGCACTTTTTCGGCCAAAAGTCCGACGTGGGGCAGGCGGCCGCGGCGATCTATCACCTGGACCAGTGGAGCGCGAAGCTGGCCAAGGATCATCCCACCGGGTTGACCAGCGTGCGCGCGGAGATTGACGCGGACGAGATCGATCCCAAACTTGCTGAGTTCACCAAGGCGATGCTCACGGAGCGGCTGCACACCACCAGCGTCGAGGTGATCACGGGTAGCAAGCACGCTGGAACCAAGTGTTGCAGCGGCGAAGTTCCCATGCACCTGCAGTCCGAGGTAAGGCCGTTTCAGCAGGCCGAACCTACCTTTGCGGAGGACCTCTCTTTTGAGTGGGAAGGCAAGCGGATGCTATCTACTGCGCAGAAGCTGGCTTCTCAGATGCCCTCAGGCCAGGCCGTGCTGGTGCAGGCAGGCGTGAGCGAAAGCCCGGAGCAGCGCAAAGCACTTGCGGCGCAGTTGAAGTCCATGCTGGACGCGGCAGGAGCAAAGAACGCACGAGTCGAAGTGCTATCCGCGTACAAGCAGGGCTATAGCTGGCTGGTCGATTCCGTCGAGCCGTCGCTCGCGGGCAAGCATGCGGAGAAGCTCGTCATTGAGTTTGCACCGTATCGCGACCCCAAGCACGAGTCAGACATGCGTACGGAAGAGCGCTGGATTCAGGAACTGTATCCCGTCGATGAAATCCTGGCGCGCGACCTGAAACTGCCGCTTGCAAACATCACCTTCAAGAAGATGGTGTCGGACAGCGGACCCACCTACCGCGTGCACGCTTTCGACCGTGGCGGCAAGGAAGTGCTGACGCGTGACTTCACGGAGCACATGCACCAACGGCCTTACTCGACCGAGTTCAAAAACTATGAAGAGGTCGGCATCGAGACAGGATGGGTCACAGTCAGCGGCCCAGATGGCAAGCAGCTTGCAACCGAACGCGTTCCCACAGACACAGAGATGTTCTGGGAGCACTACCAGGACACCACCCTGCCCAAGATCGTGCACACGGTTCTGGCGCAGAACGAAGGCAAGCCGAAGCTCGAATACCAGCCGCTGTTCGACACCATCAAGGTCGACTTCCACATGAGCGAGCCGGACTACTCGCTTGGTCTGGACCAGGAACGCATCTCGTCGCTGGAGGGTCTGCAGGAAGACCTGCTGTTCGCCACGCAGAACTCGTTCTACATCTTTGGCAACACCTTCTCAACCGGCATCATCGATTACATGGGACGCGTGGTGCCCATCGCGCACCTGTCCGACGAGGGCAAGGACCCGCATGTGCGTGTGGAGTTCTATGGCAGCGATGCAGCGCATCCGCAGGTAAAGCTCGCCTGGAACACCAGTAGCGCCGGTGACGAGTGGAAGCGCGACCTGCCGCCGCTGGGAGAAAGTGATCCTCGCCTGGTCGCCGCGCGCGTGCAAGCCGGGTCTGACATGGTTAACTCTCTTACCTGGTCGTTGCCGGTCGCCAGCAACGAAGACGAGTTTGAGGAGTGGCGGAACCTGGTCACGGAAGACACGCTGGAGCACACCGTGCTGAGCGCCGAGCAAGCCAAAGGCCAGCTTGCATGGCTCGAGAAAATGCATGCCGCGGGCCTCTACACGGCGCGCCTGTCTTATCCGCACCTCAAGCAACTTGCCTTCGAGTTTGCCGTGCCGCTGAACCTGCATCCGGCGGAACACACCATGCCGGAGATCGTCACGGCGCAGGCCGCGGTGATTGCACCGCCGCACGCGCGCCCGCAGATCGCGGACATCGCACCCGCCGCGCAAAAAGCAGACAAGACCTTTGTGCAGTGGGACCAGCCCATTGGCCTCCAGGAAAATGAGCAGCTGCTCTCACGGCTTTCCACTTTTCCCGGCGTCAACGTGTACTGGATGGGCAGGAGCTACATGGGCAACAATATCTGGGCGGCAGACGTCCAGCTGCCCACGCCCTCCGCCCTGCGGTCCATGGCAAAGGAAACCACGCTGAAAGCTGCCATCGTCTACAGCGGTCGCCAGCACGCGAACGAGGTCAGCAGCACAAGCCACATCCACAGGCTTGCAGAAGAGCTCGTGCTCGATCCTGCACGCCGCAAGTCTCTGGACAAGATCAACGTCGTGCTGCACCCGGTCACCAACCCGGACGGCGCGGAGCTTGCCATGGATCTCGCAAAGATCACGCCGGACAACATGCTGCACGCGGGCTACCACGCTTCGCTCACGGCCGACATGGTCACCGGTCAATGGGAGCAGGACCCGGTCTACCCGGAATCGCGCACACGCCGTCAGCTGTGGGAGGCGTGGCTGCCGGACGGCTTCCTGAACCCGCACGGCTACCCGTCTCACGAGTGGGTGCAGCCCTTTTCGGAATACTCGGCGTGGGTCATCACGCGCAACGGCGCAGAGCTTGGCCGGGCCTGGTGGGCACCGCGCGGCTGGTTCACCAGCCTGTACTACTTCAACGATGAGGATCACCCGCAAAGCAAGACCGTCAACTACACCCTTCGCGACTACATTGTGAACAGCATGCAGACCGCGCCAGGCGTGCTGGACATGAACGCGCGCATGAACGCACGTTATTTCCGCTATGGGCAGCAGTGGGATCAACGCGCGTTTCAGCAGCCCATCACCAAGGGTGTCCGCGTCTACATGGCGGTCACAGGCCAGCAGCCCGGCGCACGTTCCGCAGCCTTCAGCGCGCGCTTCCCGGATGTGACCTATGACGACGGCTACACGGAGGCTCCTGACGAGACGGCGCGCGGACCCTGGCTGCACCTGGTGGCCGGTGCAGGCCTCGCGTACGACCACGCACACTTGCAGTTCCTGACAGACGGCAAGTTCAAGATCAAGCGCACGCAGAAGGAGTTTTTCGACGGCGTGCAGTGGAGCGTGAACCGCGACCGTCCCGTGTTGCCGGACGTGAAGGCTGACACGCTACCCGCCGCACCAGCGCAGCCAGGTAACTCCACCACACCCTCAACAGCACCCACAGGTGGAGCCGGCGAGGCGCTGGACACCACGCGCACACCGTCTGCCGCGCAACCGGCGGCACCCAGTCCCACGCAGCACTAGAAGGATGAGGGCTGGGGAATGATGGACAGCGTGATGGACGACGCGGGCTTCTGGGCAACAGCACGGCAACCGGCTCCGCGGAACGCGCTGCTGGCTGCGGCGTTCGGCTGGATGCTCGACAGCATGGACGTGATGCTCTACTCCATGGTGATTCCGGCGGCCAGCAGAGACCTGGGCATGAGCGCCTCAACAGCCGGGCTCATCATGAGCTTCACGCTGATCGCCGCGGCTGCCGGTGGCATCGGCTTTGGCTTCGTTGCAGACCGCTTTGGCCGCACACGGGCGCTGTCGCTGTCCATCCTGATCTACACCGTCTTTACCGGCCTGTGCGCGTTTGTGCACACCGTGCCGCAGCTTGCAGTTTGCCGTTTGCTGCTGGGCATCGGCATGGGCGGCGAGTGGGCGTCCGGCGCTGCTCTTGTGGCGGAGACATGGCCTGCGCGGCACCGGGCCAAAGCGCTGTCACTGGTGCAGAGCGCGTGGACGCTCGGATACGCGCTGGCCGCCGCAGTTGTCGCCATCATCATGCCGCACTTCGGCTGGCGTGCTGTGTTCCTGGCGGGTCTCCTTCCAGCGCTTGTCACAGTGTGGATCCGTCGCAAGGTGAAAGAGCCGGAGCGTTGGGCTAAAGCGGAGGGTGCGCCTGTATCGCAACTCTTCCGCGGCAAACTTGCGCCGCGCACCCTGGTTATCACCGGCATGAACGCAGCCAGCCTGTTTGCGTGGTGGGGGCTGTTCTCGTGGACACCCACTTTCCTTGCCGCTCCTGTTGCCAAGGGCGGTCACGGTCTCAACATCCTGCACACGGCCACGTGGACGGTCGTGATGCAGCTGGGCACATTCTTTGGCTACATCAGCTTTGGCCCGCTGGCAGACCGCTTCGGACGCAAGCCGGTGTACGTCACCTTCTTAACCGTTGCGGCGCTGGTGGTGCCGCTATACGCGTTTGTGCAATCCTCTGTAGCGCTGCTGCTGTTGGGTCCCGTGATTGGCTTCTGGGGTTCCGGTTATTTCAGCGGATTTTCAGTCATTGCCAGCGAGGCCTTTCCCACAGCCCTTCGTGGCCGCGCCATGGGCTTTGCGTACAACCTGGGAAGGATCGTCAGCGCCGCCGCACCGTTTACCGTGGGCCGTATCGCCCAGCAGCGCGGCTTCGCGTTCGGGCTGTCCATCACTGCAGCCGGTTTTCTGCTGGCTGCAGCCATTGCGCTCTTTTTGCGTCGCGACTGGGTCTTGACGGGAGCTTCGTGATTCTTTGCTGGCCGAAAGCTATCGCTGCCAGTTACCATGCCGCCGAGGGTATTTCTGATGAGCACATTCGCGACCGACCGCCGCAGTTTCTTAAAAGCTTCCAGCCTGGCAACTGCTGCCGCCGCTGTTACACCCTGGACGGCGCGGAGCTATGCCCAGATTGCCGGGGCCAACGACCGCGTGCGCACCGCCATCGTGGGCTGTGGCGACCGCATGAAGCAGGCCCTGGTACCCGCCTTTATGAACAACTGCCACGACATGAACTTCCAGTTCGTGGCCGTGTCTGACATCTGGAACATGCGCCGGGACCAGGGCGCGGAGATGCTGACCAAGAAAACCGGCAGCAAGGTGGACGCCGTCCGCAACAATGACGAGCTCTACGCCCGCAAGGACATCGACGCCGTTCTCATTGCCACCGCTGACTTCCAGCACGCGCAGCACGGCATCGAGGCCGTAAACGCGGGCCGCGACGCCTACGTAGAAAAGCCCACCGCCCACACCATGGAAGACGCGCGTAACTTCCGCGCCGCCGTGCACAAGACCGGCAAGATCGTGCAGGTAGGCACGCAGCGCCGCAGCACACCCAGTTACCAGCACGCGTACGAGTACATCAAGAGCGGCCAGTTCGGCGACATCGTGATGGTGGAAATGACCTGGAACGTGAACCAGCCCGGCCGCTGGCGCAGGCCCGACGTCGTGCCTCTACTCAAAGAAGCAGATACCGACTGGACGCGCTACCAGCTCAACCTGCCCAAGGCTCCGTTTGACGCGCGCAAGTACCTTGAGTTCCGGCTCTTTTGGCCGTACTCGTCCGGCCTGCCCGATCAGTGGCTGGTCCACCAGATCGACACCGTGCACTGGTTCACCGGCCTGCCGCACCCGCGCAGCGTGGTGGCCAACGGCGGCATTTACGCGTGGCGCGACGGCCGCACCAACTGGGACACGCTCACCGCGGTGTTCGACTACGGCCCGCTGGACGACATGTCTAAGGGGTTCCAGGTGTCTTACTCCACGCGCCAGACGAACGAGGCAGGCGGCGTAAAGGAGCTGTACTACTCCACTGGCGGCATGCTCGACATGGACAAGCAGCAGGTAACGCCGACCGGCGGCCTGACCGCAAAGTACGCCGGTGAAATGCACATGGAGCCCAAGCTGCTGAAGCCGTTCTCGCTGGCCGAGGGTGGCAAGGTATCTGCCATGGCGACGGACGCCAACACCGGATCAGGCGATCCGCAGACCAATGCCAACATGCGCAACTGGATGGAGTGCGTGCGCTCCCGCAAGACGCCGAACGCTTCCATTGAGGCCGGCTACAGCCACTCCATTGCGCTGTGCATGTGCATTGCCGCCATGCAGACAGGTCAGCGCGTCACCTTCGACGACAAGACGCAGCGCATCATGGCGGGTGGCAAGTATGTCTAGGCTGCAGGCTGCGGCTACGGTGCTCGGCCTGGCCGCGCTGTCTGCCTCCGGCCAGGTGCAGGTCACGCGCGATGACGCAAACCGCGCCGTCAAGGTCACCATAGACGGCGCGCCGTTCACTTCGTATCTGTGGCCCACGTCGCTTGACAAGCCCGTGCTGTTCCCGCTGATCACATCCAACGGCGTCACCGTGACGCGTGGCTACCCGCTCGCCCCGCGCGAGAAGGAGCGCGTCGATCACCCGCACCACGCGGGCATGTGGTTCAACTACGGCAACGTGAACGGCTTTGATTTCTGGAACAACTCCACTGCAATTCCAGAAGCACAGCGGCCGAAGATGGGGTCCATTCGGCAGCAGAAGGTCGTGTCCACAAAGTCTGGCAAGGATCGCGGCGAACTGACCACCGAATCCGTTTGGACCACCGGCACAGGACAGGACCTGCTGAAGCAGACCACGCGCTACATCTTCCTGAAGCGTGGTGACACCCGCATCGTAGATCAGGTGGTCACGCTGACCGCGCTCGACCGGGCTGTTTTCAAGGACGACAAGGAAGGTCTGCTCGGCATCCGCGTGGCGCATTTCCTGGAGAGCCCGACCGAGAAGGGCGGCACCTTCATGGATGCGAGCGGCAGGCCCACCGCCGTAGCAAATGCCGACACCACCGGCGCGACCGGCGTGTACCGCACCAGCGAAGGCATCAGCGGCGACAAAGTTTGGTCCACGCGCGGCTCCTGGTGCTCGCTCACCGGTACATCGGAAGGCAAGACCGTCACGCTGGCGATCCTCGACAACAGCAAGAACCCTGGCTACCCGACCTACTGGCATGCCCGCGGCTACGGCCTATTTGCCGCCAACCCGCTGGGTGACCACATCTTCGACCCCAAGGCGCCGGAACACAACTTCACGCTGGAAAAAGGTGCATCCACCACCTTCACCTACCGCGTCATCCTGTTCGCCCGTGCGGCTGGCGACAAAGAGATGCAGGATGCGAGCAAAGCCTTTCAGACCGAGTACAAGTAAGCCTCCGATGCCCCGGCGAAAGGGGCACCAGCCGATGGTTACAATGTCGGCAGACGGGCACATTGAAAGGGCTCTTCAGACAGCGCGACCTGTAGCAACAAATCGGAACCGCAAACACGCTCAGAGCCATGCCCATACCAGCTTGCAGGATATTGATTGTTGAAGATGAGTTGCTGGTGGCGGCTGACCTGGCGATGAGTCTCGCTCGCGCCGGCCACGAGGTGGTCGATACGGCCTAGGACTATACCGGCGCGATCGAATAGGCGAAGCAATCCGTCCCAGATCTGGTCCTCATGGACATCGAGCTTCGGGAGGCGCGGAACGGTATTGCCGCTGCGAATACCATTCGCGAGAGCTGGCAGATTCCCGTGGTGTTTCTCACGGCAAATACCGACAAACAGACCATCGCCAGTGCCAGGGCCGCGGTCCCTATGGGTTTCTCACCAAACTGTTTCGCAACGAGGAACTCTCGGAGACGGTTCGGATCGCGATTGAACAACTTGTCAGGACGAGTAAGCTCTTCAGCTCGCAACGATGGCTGACCGTCGTTCTAGACAGCCTGACGAGAGGCGCGAAATTGTCGATTTTCGCTGGCTGCTGAATAACCACGCTTCTGAAAAACAGTACGGCAATGTGCGAGGCCAGAGCCTGCTGGAGCACAACCCCGGCGTCTTGGTAGAAGGCATTTTCGATGCGTTCAAGCAAGCAGTGGAAACCGGTGAGCCGATATCCGCGGAGCGACAGTACTCACACGAGCAGTTTGATGGCTGGTTTTACCAGTCTGTGGTCAAGCTCGGTGACGGCGTGGCGACCACAACCAAAGACATCACAGGATGGAGAGAGGCGCAGGAAGAGGTGCTTCGCCTCCGGGAAGGAATGGCTCACGCGCTGTTGCGCGAAAGCGAGCTGAACCTGCATGGTCTGGTGGACGTTGTTCCCGATCTGCTGTGGTATAGCGAACCGGATGGCTCCAGCTCCTGGTACAACGATCGTTGGCTGGAGTACACCGGCCAGACACTGGCGCAGGCCAGGGGCCGAGGCTGGTTGGATGTGATTCACCCGGACGACCGCGAGGGTTCCGGCCGGCGCTACTTAAAAGCCGTCGAACAAAATAAAACGCTGCAGCAGGAACACCGGATACGACGCCACACGGGCGAGTACCGCTGGTTTCTGGTCCGCTCCGTACCGCTCTCCGATGAGCAGGGCCGTGTCAAACGGATGTATGGTGCCGCGACTGACATTCACGATCAGCGTCTCGCAATGGATGCTCTACGCCAGTCGGAAGAGCGCTTGCGGCGGGCGGCGGCCATTGAGACAGTTGGTGTGCTTTTCTTTCGCCTGGACGGGCTGATTCACGATGCCAATGAAGCGTTCCGCCGAACAAGCGGCTATACGCACGACGAGTTCGCTCACGGGAAAGGCTGGACGAAGCGGGTGCCATCGAGTACCTCGGAGTCGTCGGGAGCGTCGCAGCCGGATTAGCCGAAAGTGGCGAAGCGGCACCCTACGAAAAGGGGATGGTTCGGCCAGACGGCACGCGCTGGTGGGGCCTATTCGCGCCAACACGCCTGTCCGGCAGCGGCACGGCATCAGAGTGCGTCGCATTCATCATCGACATCACAGAGAACAAGCAGGCCGAGGCTGCGCTGCGGCAAAGCGAGGCATGGCTGGCCGCGCAAAAACTGCCTTTCAGGACTACCTTACCGGGGCGCCGTTCGAAACATCGCTGCAAGTTCTTCGTGAAGCCGCAATCACTACTTCGGCCACGATACCCGGGTCACCTTCTATCTGGGTGATCCCGTCAGCATGACCCTTTCGCATGTGAGCGGCATGGATCCCTCGTATGCAGAACGCGTGTGAATGGCTTTCCCATCGCAGAGGACTCCATGGCGTGCGGGCTGGCCACCTTCAAAGGCGAACCGGTCATTACCTCTGACGTGCGGACCGACGAGCGATGGAAGGACCTGCGGTGGCTTGCGGAGGAATACGGCTATCGGGGCTGCTGGTCCTTTCCTTTGCAGTCTTCCGTCCGGCAAGTTCTCGGGACGATCGCGTTCTACTTCAGGGAACCGCGCGCCGCGACCGAACGCGACAAAGAAGCCGCCGAGCTTCTGGCGCGAACTGCTGCCATCATCATCTCGAGTACGCAGGAAGCGGAAGACAACGCTCGCGCAGAAGCCGCGTTAAGAGAGTCGGAACAGCGCTTTCGCCTCTTCGTGGAAAACGTGCGCGAGTACCCGATGGAAGACGATTGGGTGTTCGCCAGCCTGGCCAGTTCCGGCAAACTGCCGTACTGGTCTTTTTCGATCTTCCGCACCTACGTCAAGCCGGCACTGAAGGAGGCGAAGATCACCTCCAAGGTCGGTTGGCACACCTTCCGGCATTCCTTCGCAACCATCCTCAAGGCCCATGGGGAGGATGTGAAGACGGTGCAGGAGCTCATGCGTCACGCCAACAGCAGCGTGACCCTCAACCTCTACGCCCAGGCAGTGACGGACATCAAGCGGACGGCGCAGAGCAAGGTTGCACGGCTTGTTTTTACGGCAAACGGCCCAACCGAGGAGTAGAAACCCTTATTGGACCTTTTTGGACCGGCAGCAATTTGGGTGATTTGCGCTAAGTGCTTGAAAAGATTTGGCGTCCCCGACGGGATTCGAACCCGTGTTACCGCCGTGAAAGGGCGGTGTCCTGGGCCACTGGACGACGGGGACGCTCTGAGGAAAAGGCGTGCGGACGCACGTCTCTCACACCACCCAGCTTAAATGGCTCAACAGGTCACGTCAAACCTTTGGTCGGGTGGCAGCGTACAGCGTGTCGGTGTGTCAGAATGCGCAAAGCTAGTCCAGCATCCTGCAGCCCGTCAGCGGGGTTCCCTTTGCCGGGCGCTCGACAGAAGGAGAGCACGTGCTCACGACTTACTACTCGCGCGATGGTCACATGGCAGCCGGAGCTGAAGGCGATCTGACGGCGGCGCTCTGGATCGACCTCTTCGAGCCGTCACGCGAAGAGGAACAGCGCGTGGAAGCCGCGCTGCGACTCTCCATCCCCACACGCGACGAGATGCGCGAAGTGGAAAGCAGCAGCGCCCTGTACTCCGAGCGCGGCGCCACGTTTGTGACAGTACGCGTAGTGGATCGGGGAGACGCCGGTCAGGCGAAGCTCGCCAGTATGACCCTGATCCTGACGGAGAGGCAGTTCCTGACCATCCGCTACAGCGATCCGCGATCCTTCCAGCAGTTCGTTTCTCGCTCGGCAAAGCCGGAGAACCTGTTTCATTCGGCTGCCTCTGCCCTGCTCTGCCTGCTTGAAACAGTAGTCGACCGCGATGCTGACATCCTGGAAGAAATCGGCGACGCGCTGGATCCTATATCCTCTGAAATCTTTTCGCAGAACGCCGCAGCCATGAAGACCATTGCGGCGGCCGACCTGGGTGGTGTGCTCAAACGCATCGGCACCAGCGGCGAGCTTGCTTCGCGCGTGCGTGAGAGCCTGCACAGCATCGGTCGCTCCGTGCCCTTCCTCCAAACGCATTTGAGCGATGTGCCGGAGCTTCGTACCCGCCTGAAGACGCTTGGGCGCGACGTACAGTCGTTGCTTGAGCACGACAACTTTCTGCAGACGCAGGTGCAGTTTCTGCTGGATTCCAATATCGGTCTCATCTCCATTCAACAGAACGCGATTATGAAGACGCTGAGCATCGCGGCTGTTGTGTTCCTGCCGCCCACACTGATCGGGTCCATTTACGGCATGAACTTTGAACACATGCCGGAACTGCACTGGCGCTTTGGCTATCTTTGGGCACTCGCCTTGATGATCTTCTCGGCAGCCGGTCCACTCATCTACTTCCGCATCAAACGGTGGCTGTAACTGTACGTGTGAGCAGGAGCGCTTGCCGAAGCCGCGAAGGCTATTGTCGACCCGCCATCTTGTTGCAGCACGCGGCGATGTGCGAAACTCAAGAAGTTCGTGCGGCTCGATGCTTTGCCGCTTCCCTGAGAAACGAACAGCGCCGGGATGGCGGAACTGGCAGACGCAGCGGACTCAAAATCCGCCGAGGGCAACCTCGTGGGGGTTCGACCCCCCCTCCCGGCACCAACAGACATAGGCATCTTCGAGCTAGTTCACCTTGTGCGCGGAGCGCTGTATGGTGGTTTGTGTGGCATTTGGCGTTCGTGCGTCTCCCGGTGCTGGCGGCCGGCACCAGCGTGTCGGAAATTGTCACGATTGCCTTTCCCAATCTCCCGTGTAGCATGGCGGGGCATGAAAAAGGCGGCTGCGCTGTGTGCTCTGTTGCTCGCGCTTGCAGTTGTATTGCTGCTGGTGCGGCATCGCCACGCGCAAACGCGTAGAGCGGCAGAGCGAATGGCCTGGATGGCTTCTGAGGAGGCTGACGCTGCGATCTCTCCCGGGTTCCTTGTAGATGCCTGGGTGGTGCTGCTGCCGGTGATGCGCCAGAACACAAGCGCCGCGGGCATCATGGATGGGGTGCAGCGGGCGGACGCTGCGATGACCGGGCTGATGGGCGAGGCCAGGACCCGTGCGGACTGGCTTGTCTGGTCGCAGATCAATGACTACAGCCTGGCCAAAATGCTGCAGAACAGACCCGGCGTGAAGTTGTCTCCACTCACCATGCGCGATCCGGATGCTTGCGTGGCCGCGGTAATGGCAGCAATGCGGAGCAAGGTGCTCCGGGCTCCTCTGCCGGACTGCCACCGCACCGGTCTCCAGTAGCTCGGCTCCTTCGCCAGATGTCGTTGCTCTTCTTGTTGCCCTGGCGACACTGCCGCTCTGTTTGTGCCGTGTGGTTCCCCCTTTTACACCTGGATCAACGGATCGCCGGGAGCTTGGTTGCAGGGTCGACACGGCCTCTTTTCGGACCTCGCCACGATGACTCTCTACTTCGCCGTTGAGGAGCGACTGAAAACGGCGCAAAGCATGGCACCATAGGCACATACTTCAAACACACAGGTGGACGTATGAATCTTCGATTGCTGACCGCTCCGGCGCTGTGTTTCTGCAGCCTGCTTGCACCCGCACAGGCTGTTTCTGCGCCCGTGGCAGGCACGCCTTTGTCTGATCCGGTTGCCGCAGTTGTCAGCAAGCTGGAGCTTGGGCGCTACAAGGCCACGGTCAAGGGACTGACGCAGTTTGGCGATCGGCGGCAAGGCACGGACCGCAATCGCGCCGCAGTGGACTGGATTGAAGCGCAACTCAAGAGCTATGGCTGCCCGACCGAGCGCATACGCTACAACTACGAGCCGCCGCCGCAGCGTCCGCGCACGGGTGCGCCTGCCGGGTACGACCGCTCCATGGGACCGGGCGGGTCTCGACGTCGCGGCAACATCTTCCCGGACACGGTGAACAACGACCCCATGAAGCAGCCGGACATGAAGCTGCGAGAACTGAACATGCAGCCTTCCACGCCCGGCCTGCGCGAGGAAGTTTACTGCACCAAGGTCGGCACAAAACACCCAGACGAGATGTACATCCTTGGCGCGCACATGGACGGCATCGGCTGGGGCGAAGCAGCGAACGACGACGGCTCCGGCACAGCACTGGTCATGGAGCTGGCCCGCATCCTCAGCGATCCGGCGGTGAGTACTGACGTGACGATCCGCTTTGCGCTCTGGAATAACGAGGAAACCGGCCTGAACGGCGCGCAGGCCTATGTGGATCAACGCAAGGATCTGCAGGGCAAGGAGTCGCCTGCCGGATCCGGCAAGTACCCCGAGCCGAAATGGTTAGGCATGATCCAGCACGACATGATGATGTTCGACCATGGCATGCCGCACAAGGACGGCACCATGAGCAAGGAGCAGCGGCCCGAGGCTGACGTGAACATCGAGTACCAGGTCACGTCGAAGTACGCAGACGAAGCCATGATGCTGGCGCACAAGTTCCAGCTTGCCGACGACAAGTACGCGACGGATTACCCGGCCAATGTGGGCCCGCATATGACCAACACCGATTCGTCACCGTTCATGAATCTGACACCCGCTCTTAGCTTGCGCGAGGTGGAACGTGGTGCGCAGATGGGCAGCGGGTGGGACCCGCAGCATCACCAGCCCACGGACGTGTACTCGTTCTACTCGGATGACGATTTTCGGCTGGGGCTGAACGCAGCGCAAACTACGCTAGGAGCTATTGCGCAACTGAGTGGATTGCAGATTGCCGGACGGTGAGTGGGTCGGAATGTCGCGGCGCTGACTCGGAAGGCTGGTGATGAGGGCAATCGTGTCGAGATCAAGGCTGCCGGCTTCTCGAATGTGCGCGACAGCACACCTAGGACCGAGAAAGTAGCGGCCCCGTTCAGCAGGGGCCGCAGCCAAGTGGTTGTTAGCTGTTGCCGCCCTGGTAGACACCCTCAGAATCATTACGCGATGTCTTCGGGATGCCCATGGGATAGCCTGCAACCTGTGCTGCGCTCATCTGCTCCACAGACTTGATTTCAGGCAGTACCCAGGTCTTCTTGCATTTGTTCATGTTTGGACTCCTTATTTCCTCGTGCTGGTGTAACGCAGAAATCATACAGAGAGTTGTGCTCGGCGCAACAGGTGCAAATACCGCCAAGGCTTGGCGAATACATGTCGCGTTCGCTGCGTGAAATACATTTTTGAGCTGCGACCCCGACGCAGAAAGCGCCGATATCATTCCCGTGGACAAGAAGAGGTGGGGGCCGGGCTAAGAGAGGCCCCCCGCCAGT
>CAXTBQ010000052.1:17719-24382 GCA_964242065.1 uncultured Terriglobus sp.
CCCCCCCCCCCCCCCCCCCCCCCACCTCTCTGTTTATCGCGGCTAAACCGTTGCAGGCTCTGCCGCAGCCCTGTCAGCAGCAGCCTTCTCTGCACGAGCCGCTGCAGCCTTGCGGTCGGCCACATTTTCGCCGAGTTCCGCTGCCATCTTCTCCGTGGAGAAGGCCTCGATCAGGTCGCCTACGCGCACGTCGCGGAAGCTGCCCAGGTCGATACCGCACTCCATGCCGTTGGTCACTTCACGGACGTCATCCTTGAAGCGCTTGAGATTTGCGATCTTGCCCTTCCACACCTCGGCACCGTCTCGCGTCAAGCGAACCTGTGCATTGCGCTGGATGCTGCCGTCGCGGACCACGCAGCCGGCAATCTGCCCAACCTTGGTGATCTTGAAGACATTCAGCACCTCTGCACGGCCCAGGTAGTTCTCGCGGAAGACAGGGTCCAGCAGGCCGAGCATGGCCTTCTGGATCTCGTCCTGCAGCTCGTAGATGATCGAGTGCAGGCGAACTTCCACGTTGTCCTGGTCGGCCAGTTCCTGCGCCTTGCGCTCCGGCCGCACGTTGAAGCCGATGATGACCGCGTTGGAAGCCGCCGCCAGCAGAACGTCGCTTTCGGTGATGGCACCCACGCCGGAGTGCAGCACGCGAACGCGTACCTTGTCCGTGGTCATGCGCTGCAGGCTGTCGGCCAGCACTTCCACCGAACCCTGCACGTCGCCCTTGAGGATGAGGTTGAGGTCCTTGACGCCGGCCTGCTTGATTTGCTCCGCCAGGCCTTCCAACGACACGCGGCTGCTCTTCGCCAACTGGGCTTCGCGCTCCTTGAGCGTGCGGTAGCGAGCGATTTCCTTGGCGCGATCGCGGTCGGCCATCACGATAAACGTGTCGCCAGCGTCCGGGATACTCTCCAGACCTAGGATTTCGACCGGTGTCGACGGGCCAGCCGTTTCAATGGCACGTCCACGATCGTCGAACATGGCACGGATTTTGCCGAAGGTGTTGCCGACGATGTAGCTGTCGCCGATCTTCAGCGTGCCGTTCTGCACAAGGATGGATGCAACCACACCGCGGCCACGATCCAGCTTCGCTTCGATGACCGTTCCGACTGCCGGGCGGTCAAGAATAGCGCGCTGAACGTTGGTGTCTGCGACCAGGCAGATCATTTCCTCCAGGCCGTCCAGGTTGGTCTGCTTCTTCGCGGAGACCTGGATGAAAGGTGTGTCACCGCCCCAGGTATCGGGCTGCAAGCCGCGCTCAGCGAGCTGCTGCATCACCTTGTCCGGATTGGCGCCTTCCTTGTCGATCTTGTTGACCGCAACGATGATCGGCACTTTGGCGGCGCGTGCGTGATCGATGGCCTCGATGGTCTGCGGCATGACGCCATCATCCGCGGCTACAACAACGACGACGATATCCGTGACCTTGGCACCACGTGCGCGCATGCGTGTAAACGCCTCGTGACCCGGCGTATCCAGGAATACGATCTCGCGCCCGTAAGCGGGTGAATCCGGCTTCTTGACGTGAACCTTGTACGCGCCGATGTGCTGCGTGATGCCACCGGCTTCGCCTGCTGCCACATCCACCTTGTCGTTCTCGGTGGACCGGATGGCGTCAAGCAGCGAAGTCTTGCCGTGATCGACGTGACCCATGACGGTGACCACTGGCGAACGCACCACTTCGGTCATGCCGGTGGTGTCCTCCAGCAAGCCTTCAATGGCCTCGTTCTCCATCTGCTCTTCCACGGTCTGAATCTGCGTGTCGGCACCGTACGAGGCGGCAACCGCTTTGACCAGCTCGTTATCGAGTGACTGGTTCACGGTGACGAACACACCGCGCATCAGCAGTGTGGCGATCAGATCCTTGCCGCGCAGGCCCAGCTTTTCTGCCAGATCCTTCACGGTGATGCCCTCGGTTACGGTGATGGTGCGTGTGATGGGCACCTCACCGCTCATACCGATCTGCGCTCCGCCAAAGCGTGACGGCGGAGCAAAGCCCTTCATTGGGCCTTCCTTGCTCTTTTCGTAACGCTTCTTGTTGGCTGCGCCTTTCTTGGCCGCGGGACGCATGCCGGGCTTCTGGGTGCCAGGCGCGCCTTCGCTCACAAGGCCGGGAGCACCCGGCCGCGGACCGCCAAAGCCGGGCCGTCCGGCACCAAAACCGGGCCGTGCACCAAACCCCGGACGTACGCCCGGGCCGCCGGCGGGCGGGGGCGCGGGGGGGCCCGGTGGCGGGCACCCGCGCGGCCCGGGGGCACCAGCACCAGCAAAGCCGCCCGGGCCACCAGGACCGGAGTACGGCGGACGCGGTCCACCCGGACCGCCGGGGCCGCCACCGGGCCGTTGGAAGATGGGCCGGCGTGCTGCCTGTCCCGGAGCGGGAGGTGGAGCGGAGTACGTGGGCCGCGGACCTGTCTGCGGCATGATGACGCGACGTCCAGGTGTTGCCGGTGCTTCCGGTACAGCAGGCGCCGGCGTGGCGGCCTCTACAGGTGCAGGAGGAGGAGGCGGTGCGACGGGCGCAGATGCCGGAGCCGCACTCACCGGCGGGCGCGCTACAACGACACCGGATGGCGGAGGCGTGCTGGCGATAGCCGGCCGCTCGGCAGGGGCCGTGCCGGGACGGACCACCACACCGGCAGGCGGACGCGAAGCAATGGCAGGAGCAACGCGAGCAGCCGGCTGCACAATCGCCGGAGCCTGGCGCACCTGCGGAACAATACGGCGCGGTGCCTCACCTGGAGCGGGCGCTGTGACTCCGGCCCTGGGCTGCGCGATCTTCAACGTGGGCATGACAGGACGCGTAACCGGTGGACGCACCGGGGGAGCGGCCTGCATGGGAGGCGCAACCGGCGTGGGCTGGACAGGAGCAGCGGGAACGGAAGGCGCAGCCTGCTTTTCTGCTTGCGGAGCTGCCGGAGCCGGCGGTGCTGCAGCGGGCGTAGGAGGAGGAGCGACCGCTACGGGTGCTCCGGAAGCAGCGACTGCCACTGCCGGCTCAGGAGCCTTTGTGGCAGGCGCGGACGTCACCACCGCGGGGCGCGCAACGACGGCCGGACGCGAGGCGGCTGCCTGCTCCGCCTGCTTACGCTCCAGGATGGCTTTCATCACGTCGCCCGGCTTGGTTGCCTTTGACAGATCAACCTTTTGGCGGGCTTCGGCCGCGGAAACCACGGCGCGCTGCGTTGGCCGGCCGCCGGTCAGATGTCCGCGAACCTTTTCGGCTTCATCGAATTCGATGGAGCTCGAGTGTGTTTTCTTCTCGGTGACTCCGACCGCGGTAAGCGCGTCAAGAATCTCTTTGCTCTTGACTTCCAGCTCGCGCGCCAGGTCATTAATTCGTACTTTACTCATCCGCCCTCGTTACTCCGTACCCTCTGCTAGCTGTGCATGGCAGCTCCACTCCAGAAGGAATCAATCCCTATACCTCTATTATTGCGCGAAAGCGCAGCATACGCGCTTTCCTTGGCTCCGCTGCGCCAGGAGGTGTGGGCAGGGCGGAAATCCACCCTTCCCGCCGTCCACCTAGCCACGGGTATTTTCGTCCGGATCGATGGTTTCGCTGCCCGTTTCACCTGCCTGAGCGGCCAGATCGTCCACCGTCTGGTTGTCCATCTCAATGCCGGCCTCGCGGACATCGGCATCGCTGCCGAAGCCGTCCAGCTGACCTTCTTCGTCCTCGCGGGCGATCAGGTCGTCTGCCGACTCGTCCACTTCAATCGGCTCAATGCCGTCGATGCCCCGCTCCGCGATGATCGCCTCCGGTGTCTTGCTCATGGAACTCTCCTTTGTCAGGTCGCCTTCTTCGCCGCCCAGCTCGTTGCTATCGGCGGCAAGCTCCAGCGTTTCCCCTGCTTCTGAACCCTGATTGTTGTCGGAAGCCGGATCGTACGGCTTGCCGTCGGCCTCGGTAGGCGCGTCGTGCGACACAGAAGAATCAGATGCGGTGTTGTTGTCGAGCGACGCGGCGAGCTCGCTGACCGGCTTCTCCGGACGCTCTTCGCCCTCTTCGTACTGGCCGAAGTAATGCCGCACGGCAACCGCGATCTTGTCCACGGAACGCTCGCCGATGCCGGGGACTTCGCCAAGCTCTTCCGCAGTCATGTCGGCAAGGTGCTCCACCGTCGTGATGCCGGCAGCAATCAGCTTTTCCAGCACCTGCTCGCCCAGCTCGGTGACCTGCTCGATTGGCGTCTGCGGTCCGGAGCTCATGGCGGCCATGGCCTGCTCCACCTCCTGCCGCTTCTCCTCTTCACTCTTAATGTCGATCTTCCAGCCCAGCAGCTTGGCGGCCAGGCGAACGTTCTGCCCCTTCTTACCGATCGCAAGCGAAAGCTGTGTGTCATCCACAATAACTTCCAGCTGCTTTTCGCCCAGGTCAACGATGGACACGCGCGACACCTTGGCCGGCTGCAGCGCCTTCTCGGCAAAGGTGGTGATCTCTTCCGAGTGCTCGATGATGTCTATTTTCTCGCCGCGCAGTTCGCGAATGATGCTCTGCACGCGCATGCCCTTCATGCCGACGCAGGCGCCTACCGGATCGACATCCTTGTCGCGTGACACCACGGCGATCTTGGTGCGCTCCCCGGCCTCGCGGGCAATAGCGCGAATGGCCACGGTGCCGTCGTAAATCTCAGGCACTTCGCTCTGGAACAGCGTCTGCACCAGCGACGGAGCGGCGCGGCTGACAATCACCTGCGGTCCCTTGGCAGCACGGTCCACCCGCAGCAGCGCCACGCGGATGCGCTCACCTACGCTGAACTGTTCCAGCCGGCTCTGCTCGCGCTTCGGCATGCGGGCTTCTGCCTTGCCCAGGTCGAAGATGACGTCCATCGGCTCCACGCGCTTGACGGTGGCGTTCAGGATTTCGCCGACACGATGGTTGTATTCCAGGAACACGGTGTCGCGCTCAGCCTCGCGCACCTTCTGGAAGATGACCTGCTTGGCCATCTGCGCGGCGATGCGGCCCAGCGGCGAGGTGTCCTTGTAGAAGCGCAGTTCGGCACCCTCATCTACTTCCGGCGCGAGATCTCGGGCATCCGTCAGAGTCAGAGTGTTTTCTATGTCTTCCGTATCTGAGTCATCCGCGACCACTGTTTTGTAGACATACGCCCGGATTTCGCCGGTCTCCTTGTCGAACTCGCCGCGCATGTTTTCCTGCGTCTTGTAGTACTTGCGCGTCGCCAGCGCGATGGCGTCTTCAACGGCGCCCACCACGATCTCCGGGTCGATGCCCTTGTCGCGGCTCATGGTTTCAATTGCCTGGTACAGTGCGCTTGCCATCTCTCTACTTCTCCTGCGTATTCAGTTGTGTGTTGCTGTAGTAATAAGCTGATAGCTTTCGGAAGGGCATGGCTTTAGCCATGCCATAGATCGCCACTCGTAACGCGGCTTTAGCCGCTGAGGTCAACTTTCGAATCGCCTCAGAGGCTAAAGCCCATTCCTTACATCCGCTTGGCGGCACGGCTGAAGCCGTGCCCTTCCGAAAACACTAAAACTCCGCGATCAAGTTCGCCTTCTCCACATCCCGCAGCGGAATGGTCACCGTCTCCGGCTGCGCGACCGCGCCCTTCTTGCCCTTGCCCTTTACCTTGACCGCGGAAAGGTCCAGCGTGACGGCATCCCTTGCAAACGTCATGCGGCCCTTCAGTACCTTGACCCCGTTCAGCGGCTGGAACAGCTTGACCTGCACCAGAAAGCCCTGAAAGCGCTCCCAGTCCGCCGGGCGCAGCAGCTTGCGTTCGATGCCGGGCGACGACACTTCCAGCGTGTACTCCGCCGTACCGGGAATCAGTTCCTCCACGTCCAGCAGCGTGCCAAAATCCTGCGCAAACGTGGCGCAATCCTCGTGCGTCACGCCGGAGAGCGCCTCGACCGGCACGCCGCTCGGCAGGCCAGATTCCTCGGCAGCCTGGGCCTTCAGCGCCTCACGCCCGGCGGCATCCTTTTCCAAGTACACGCGCAGCGCCCGGTTCTTGCCCGCACCAGCCAGTTCCAGCTCGACCAGTTCCAGCCCGTGGCTCGCCGCCACCCGCTCGGCAGCCGCGCGCACCGCATCCATCTCTACCGCCATCCTGCCGTGCTCCCGTCCGCGCCGTTGCGCTGCAGATTCGACTTACAGGCAAAAGAAAAGGCGGGCTTCAAGCCCACCCAGCCTCCCGCGTCAATCGCACGGAGCGCTTTGCCAACACTACAAGCATAGCGCGATTGCTACACAAGCACAATCAACATACCGGTACAGAGACCGGGGTGAGCACCCGCCTCGCACCTAGAGTTACAGCTGACTGTTTCCCCTTGCGCCTCAACACTTTCGCCTGAGAGCATGGCAATCATGGTCAAGCGCGTTGCTAAATGGGTCTTGTTTGCGATTTGCGTGTACCTAGGCGTCGTACTCATCCTCTTGCCACTGGTTGAACACACGCTCGGGCTCGGCGTGTACCGGCCAGGCCAAGGCTATGTAAATAGATTCACCTTGCGGCCGAGTCGCTGAGAGATGGCCGTGCATGCCGCGCGACTGTCATCCTGAGCGCAGCGAAGGATCCCGACGCATTTACACGTAGCAAGGTGCTTCGAAATTTCTCGCGAGAAGGCCCGGAGCACCCGTACCACCACCAGCTCCCTCGGGATCCTTCGCTTCGCTCAGGATGACGTACCGGGAATGGGCAGCCT
>CAXTBQ010000053.1:0-10842 GCA_964242065.1 uncultured Terriglobus sp.
AGCGTATGCCGTCCAAAAGACACGCATCTCCGGAGTACAACTGCACCGTAGCTACGATCCATACATCATCCGAAGAATAGGCGAGTACCTGGAAGCAGGCGAGTACCTTCCGCTCCATCCACGACCGCACGTGCTGCAGGTGGTCTCATGGCACGTGGATCGACCGGCAGAGCAGCAGGTGCATGCGGCCGCAGCCACACTTCAAACCATTGAGGCGGACGGTTTAGTAGACGCGGTAGTGCTGGATTCCTGCACTGCAGAGGCAAACGGCGGTACGGGCCGGGTTTTCGACTGGGCTGCCGCAGCTGGCGTGCTATCTGCCACGCGCCTGCCCATCGTCGTTGCAGGCGGCTTGACGCCAGCAAACGTAAGCACGGTGACGCGGGTGATCGCCCCGGCAGGCGTGGATGTTTCCAGCGGTGTGGAACAATCCCCGGGCATCAAGGAAGCAGAGAAGATGCGGAGCTTCATTACAAACGCACGCGCCGCCAGCTCGCATTAGGGCAGCGGCTCAAGGCCGCCACTCCCCAGCAATCGTTCCAGGCTTACTGCTCCTCGTGCTCTTTCTTTTTGATGCCATGGTGCTTACGGATTTTGTTGGCCACCAAACCGCCGCCCGCGCCAACACCTGCGCCCACCACAGCGCCTACCGGCCCGCCGACCAGCGCGCCCGTGGCCGCGCCACCCGCGGCGGAACCGCCCACCACCTTCGCTTTGGTGTGGTGGTGACGATCCTTTGCCTCCTGCTCGGCTTTGGCGTCTGCGTGCGACTGCTGCGCCACGGCTGCTAAGGGTGCCAGTACACTGGCCAGCGTCAGAGTTGCTGCAACTGCCCTAAACTTCATCATCGGGTTCACTCTCCTGCAACGTACAGACCATGGATGACGCGATTCGTCGCGTGGTTTCTTTCTTTCCCATGCATTTTGCGTTAGAGTGTCCAACATGGTGCAGACGTTCTCCTGGCGATTTAGCGATCGCGGCTGGTACAGTGCCGCGGCGTCAGTGGAACGCGCTCTCTAGACCTGCTGCAAACGCATAGGACACCAGAGACAAGTTTCATCGGAGCCGCGGCCATAGAAGCCGCGGTTTCCTTTTTTACGGGAATGGTTCGTCACGCACAAGGAGTGCTGAAGATGCCGGTGTTGGAGCAGGTTACAGAAGTAAAGCGGTCCATGGGCACGGGCCGGTTTGGCGCGTATGGCGGGCGCTACGTTCCGGAAACGCTGATGGCGGCGTTGCTGGAGTTGGAGCACGCCTACATGGAGGCGCAGGACGACCCTGCTTTCCACGCCGAGTTGAACGACCTGCTCCATCATTACGTGGGCCGCCCCACGCCGCTGTACTTTGCAAAGCGCCTCTCCGAGCAGCTGGGTGGTGCGCAGATCTGGCTGAAGCGTGAAGACCTGCTGCACACCGGTGCGCACAAAATCAACAACGCGCTGGGCCAGGCCATGCTGGCGCGGCGCATGGGCAAGCAGCGCATCATTGCCGAGACGGGCGCGGGCCAGCACGGCGTGGCTACCGCCACCGTGTGCGCGCTGTTCGGGCTGGAATGTGTCATCTACATGGGCGAAGAGGACATGCGGCGGCAGGAGCTGAACGTCTTCCGCATGCGCCTGCTGGGGGCCGACGTGCGCGGCGTGGGCGCGGGGTCCGCCACGCTGAAGGACGCCATCAACGAGGCCATGCGCGACTGGGTTACCAACGTGCGCACCACGTTCTACATCCTGGGTTCGGCGCTGGGTGCGCACCCGTACCCGACCATGGTGCGCGACTTCCACCGCGTCATCTCGAAGGAAGCCAAGCGCCAGTTTGCTGAGCAGGTGGGCCGTAACCCGGACGCTGTGGTCGCCTGCGTGGGCGGCGGCTCCAACGCCATCGGCGCATTTTACGAGTTCATCCCGGATGAAAGCGTGCGCCTCATCGGCGTGGAGGCGGGTGGCCGCAGCATGAAGCTGGGCGAGCACGCCTCACGCTTCAGCGGTGGCCTGCCGGGCGTACTGCAGGGCACCTACAGCTACGTGCTGCAGGACGACGCGGGGCAGGTGTCGCTGACGCATTCCGTAAGCGCGGGGCTGGACTACGCCAGCGTGGGGCCGGAGCACGCCATGCTGCACGACCTGCGCCGCGCCGAGTACGTGAACGCCAGCGACGACGACGCGCTGAACGCAACCAAGGCGCTCTCGCGGACCGAGGGCATCGTGCCCGCGCTCGAGTCGGCGCACGCCATCGCACACGCCATGAAATTGGCTCCGCAGATGAGCCGCGACAAGGTCATGATGGTGAACCTGAGCGGCCGCGGCGACAAGGACATGGGCATCATCAGCCGCGAACTGCACCTGGGCAACGGGCCTGCTGAGAACAAGGGCACGCGATGAGTCGCATACTAACTACTTCCGGATCACACGTTAGGAGATTGCATGTCGCTTGGACTAGGTGATGCGAAACCTCTAAAGCCTTTTGAGCTGGCAAAAGAACCTATACGCTCTCGGATGATGACAACGGAATCGTCCTTGCCGGGATTCAAGATAGAAACGAATCTCGGACCAGTGGGAAGCACCGCTGAACGCTCTATGGCAGGTATCGCCCTACCGCACCTTGAGATTCATGCGGGAGGAAAGTTAGAAGAACTGGTCGGCGTGGCTACACGCAACCTTGCAGATGCTGCAGACGTACTTGGGGCTAACGCTGTCATTGGGCTGCGCTATGCAATTACGGGTCGAGACTACGAGAAGAGCGTATTAGCGTACGGGACGGCAGTGGTTTGCAGGAAGAAACAGCAAGGAGTAGCTGCTGACACGGCTTTCATAAAGAAATGAGCGTTATCCACATTGCCGAAGCTGACATCGCGGACAAGTTGCCGGGGCTGCTGACGAGAGTGAAAGCTGGCGACGAAGTATTGATCGATACCGGCTCATCGCCAATCTTTGTCGCGCAAAAGCGCTGTGACGTTGGATGGACGGCATCGGCGGCGCTGCAGAGGCTGGCGAACCGCACTTTAACGGCTTTCGATCAGGATTTTGCCGCTGATCTAGCTAACATTCGGAAAGAAATGAACGCAAGCTATTTGCCTGCCGAGCGGGACTAACCCTCGACGTGAAGGTCTGATTTTATTCGGGATTCATCAAGGCAAAAGCTAAAGGAGGCGAACTTTTGAGGAAAGCACTATCTGTTTTTTGTGGCTTCGGTTTGTTTTGGTCGACTGCGCTGGCACATTCACAACAACTAACGCCATACGCCTACCGAGGACTTACTCCAGGTACGACGACGATGGATGAGTTCCAAGCGAAGATGCGTGAACTCACATCGACTGTCTCGAAAGAAAATCAGATGTACTTTCGTACTGACTGCCGCCCGCCAGTGAGCGGCACCGTGATCTGCACCTCGATGGCTACTGGACTTGACACTTACTACCAATTCGTAGATGACAAACTCGCTTCCATAAGCTTTGCCTTCAATGACGGTCTCTACCTTTCTGGGTATGTTGACGGCTTAACCGAAAAATACGGCAAGCCAACTCAAAGTGTGAGTACCTATCAAACTAGGGGTGGGAACACCCTTACGGGGAAAGTTTGGAAGTGGCACAACGAGACAGGGGTAATCGACCTAGAGGAGAACGGCGAACGAGTCGGCATAGGCACTTTGCACTACTACGACACTAAGTTGAGCGCTGAGTTCAGTCATCGCCAGCCTAGGCCCGAGCTCTAAGGGGATGCCAATTTCCTTTCTCAAGAAGCCCGGCTTAGTCGTTTACCTTACCGCAGGCGACCCATCCCTCGAAGCCACCCACGACATTGCGCTCGCCGCCATCGACAACGGCGCACAGGTCATCGAGTTGGGCGTGCCGTTCAGCGACCCGCTGGCGGACGGCCCGGTCATTCAGCGGGCCAGCGAGCGTGCTGTGGCGCGCGGCGTGCGGCTCTCGGATGTACTCGCGCTATGCAAGCGCATTCGCGAGGAGCGGCCTGCGAGCGGCATCATCCTGTTCAGCTATCTGAACCCGGTGGTGCGCATGGGGCTGCCCGCCTTCTGCGCGGCGGCAAAGGCGAGCGGTGCCGACGGTGTGTTGCTGACCGACATGATCGTGGAAGAGGCCGCCGAGTACCTCGCCGAGACGCAGAGGAACGACCTCGCACCAGTCTTTCTGGCCGCGCCCACAAGCCCCGATGTGCGCCTGAAAGCCATCGCGGAGAACAGCAAGGGCTTCGTTTACGCCATTTCGCGCGTGGGCATCACGGGTACTCAGGATCAGATCGCAGGCGATGCGGAGCAGCTGGTCAAGCGGCTGAAACAGTTTACCGACCTGCCGGTCGCGGTCGGCTTCGGTATCTCGCGCAGAGAGCATGTTGAGGCCGTAATGGGTTTTGCCGACGCAGCCGTGATTGGCAGCGCTATCGTTTCGCTGATTGAAACAAGCGAAGCCGGCGACGAAGCGCGCGCAGTGGGTGACTTTGTGCGCGGGTTGACCGGCAGAGGTCAGTAGAATGAACGGATACCAAGACACACAGCAAGGGACGGACAGATGGAAATTGCAGACTGGCGGGCAAAGATCGATGGGCTGGACGAGCAGATCGTCAGGCTGCTGTGTGAGCGGGCGAGCGCAGCGGCCGCCATTGGCGCGTTGAAGACGAAGACCGGTGCCAACATCTACGAGCCGGACCGTGAGCAGGCCGTGCTGCAGCACGTGAGCCAATGCAACACCGGCGAGCTGCCACCCGACCAGTTGCTGGTGATCTACGAACGCATCATGGATGTTATGCGCTCACTGCAGCGGCGGTAAGCTTGGGCGCGCCGCGCCATTGGATTGAAGAGAGTGAAGGACCAGAGATGATCGTCGTAATGCAGAGCAGCGCCACCCCGGAGCACATCCAGGCGGTGATTGAACAGATGGTGGAGCTTGGGTTTAACGTGCACCGCACCAGCGGCGCGGGCCAGATGATCCTGGCCGGTGTTGGCAATCCCGGCCAATTTGATGTGACGGAGTTCCAGGTGATGGGCGGCGTGCAGGACGCGTACCGCATCTCGTCGCCTTACAAGCTGGCGGGCCGTGGCTTTCGTCCCGGCGGCACCGTCATCACATTTCCGAATGGCGTCAAGGTGGGTGGTGATGAAGTCACCATCATGGCCGGCCCCTGCTCGGTGGAATCGCGCGAGCAGATCCTGCTCTCCGCCCAGCAGGTCAAGGCCTCGGGCGCACAGTTTCTGCGTGGTGGAGCGTACAAGCCGCGGTCTTCCCCGTATAGCTTTCAGGGCATGGGCGTTGAAGGCCTCAAGCTGCTGCGTGAAGTCGGCGACCAGACCGGCCTGCTCGTCATTACAGAGGTCATGGAGATCTCGCAGATCGAGCCCATGCTGCCGTACATTGACTGCTTCCAGGTGGGCGCGCGCAACATGCAGAACTTCAATCTGCTGCGCGAACTAGGCCACGTGCGTAAGCCGGTGCTGATGAAGCGCGGCATCTCCGCCACCATCGAAGAAGTGCTGCTGAGCGCCGAATACATCCTGAGCGGCGGCAACTACGACCTGATGTTGTGCGAGCGCGGCATCCGCACCTTCGAAACCTACACACGCAACACCATGGATGTAAGTGCCATCCCGGTACTTAAGAAACTTACCCATCTACCCGTCTTTGGCGACCCATCGCACGGCGTGGGCAAGCGCGAGTTTGTGCCGCCCATGGCGCTGGCGTCCGTCGCTGCGGGTGCGGATGGCCTCTTGATGGAAATGCACCCAAACCCGGACAAGGCCATGAGCGACGGCGCGCAGTCTCTGTTCCCGGACCAGTTGACCAAGTTGGTTGCCCAGCTGCGGCAGCTTGCGCCTGTCGTGGGCCGCACTGTTGCATAAGTAGCATTGCCCTGGAGGCCGTGCAATGTTGGACGACATCGTAGACGCGCTGATTGTGCCGTTTCTCGATTATGCGTTCGGTGATGAAATTATTTACGCAGCCGCGCGATCTATAAGGCGAGAAGATATGACTGAATCAAGCAATTGGCTAACACTAACCGCAGCTGACGGTGTAGAACTGCAGGCCTATGTTGCGCGTCCGCAGGGCGAACCAAAAGGCGCGTTGGTAGTGGTGCAGGAGATCTTTGGCGTCAACAAGCAGATTCAGCACGACACGGAACAGTGGGCTGCAGAGGGCTTTCTGTGCATCGCGCCTGCGATGTTCGACCGCATCAAACCCGGCGTCCAGCTGGACTACGACGAAGAAGGCATGAAGCGCGCGTATAGCTTTGTTCCCAAGCTCGACATGGATAAGGCAACGCTGGACGTGGATGCTGCCGTGCAGTGGCTGCGCAAGGAGACCGACAAGAACGTGGGCGTGGTGGGCTACTGCTTTGGTGGCACCATGGCGTGGCTTGCGTCGACCCGCTTGAAGGTGGAAGCAGCGGTCGGCTACTACGGCGGAAACATCCCGAACTTCGTCAACGAAGAGCCGCAGAATCCTATCCTGCTGCACTTTGGCAAGGAAGACGCACATATCCCAGCGGACAAGATTGAGGGTATCCAGACGGCGCATCCTGAGGTTCCAGTTTTCCTGTACGACGACGCAGGTCATGCCTTCAATCGCAGTATGGACCCAAAGTCTTACGTGCCTGAAGCGGCACGGCTAGCCAAGTCTCGCTCGCTGCTCTTCTTTGAACAGCACCTCGTGTTCTAGATGGAGAACGTCCTTATCGTCGGCACCGGGCTCATCGGCGCATCCATCGGCCTCGCACTGCGCGAGGCCGGTTTTGCTGGGTGCATCACCGGCGTTGACGCGGATGGCGGCGAGCTTGCCACTGCGGAACAGACCCATGCGATTGACCGCACGGCACGTTCCCCGGAGGAGCACCGTGCCGCCATCGAGCAGGCCGATGTCATCGTGCTCGCGGTGCCGGTGCTGGCCATTCTGCACTGGATGCGGCAGATTGCACCCGCACTGCGCCAGGATCAGCTGGTCACCGATGTTGGCTCCACAAAGGCTGCGATTGCAGAGGCTGCGGCACAGCAGATGCCGAACCGCTTCCTGCCGGGCCATCCCATGGCGGGCAAGGAGAGTGGTGGCGCTGCGCTGGCGGAAGCCTCACTCTTCCGCGGGGCGGCGTGGCTCTTTACACCATTGCACGCAACTACCCCGCTGGAAGCCGAGTGGCGCATGTGGGTCGAGCGCTTCGGCGCACATACGTTGGACATGGAGCCGGCCGCGCATGACCGCATCTGTGCCTGGGTAAGCCACCTGCCGCAGATGGTGTCCACAGCGATTTCCGCGATGCTGGAAGATGAGTTTGGCGAGTCGCCTGAACTGAGTGCCATCGGCGGACGCGCCCTGCGCGAGATGACGCGTCTAGGCTCCAGCCCGTACAGCATGTGGCGCGATGTTGCCCACACCAACAGCGAACCTATCGCCCAAACATTGCTCACGCTGGAGCAGCGACTGCAACACCTGCGCGAGAACCTTCGCACACCGGAACTGCGCGACGAGTTCGAGCGCGCCAACCGTTTTCGAGCAGGCCTGAAGTCACCCGCTTAGTGCGCGGCCATCTGCTCCGGATCCACCTTGGCCCGCTTGGGCGGCAGCCGCATTAGCCACACCAGTGGCGACAAGGCCATGACCGTCCAGGCCAGCAGCGCGAACGCGTTCTTGTAAGCCAGCATGGTAGCCTGCCGGATCATCTGGTTGTAGGCACTGGCAGATGCAAGGGTTTGCGCCTGCGCCATGCTCATGTTCAGCGCCGCGGCAAAACGTCCCGCATAGGCCTGAAGCGCGTAGCTGCCCGCGCTGATGTTGGCGCCCAGCGTGCTCGCATGCACCTGCGCGGACCGCGCCAGGTACGTTGTGAGCAGGGCGGTTCCGGCCGAGCCGCCCATGTTGCGTGCGAAGTTTGACAGCGACGAAATCTGGTTGCTCTTCTCCCGCGGCACGCCCACGTAGTTCAGCGTGCTGATGGGAATAAAGATCAGCGGCAAACCGATCACCTGCAGCGCGCGCCAAAGCATGACGGTGCCGAAGGACGAGTAGAGATCAAGCCGCGTAAGGTTGTACAAACCGGCGGCAACGGCAAGATAGCCGACCATCACGGTCAGTCGAGGATCGCCCTTACCCAGGCTGCGGCCCGCGACGACCATCATGACCATCATCACCAGGCCTGCGGGGCTCAGCACCTCGCCCGCGCGCTCGGCCGTGTAGCCAAGCATCGCCTGCAGGTATTGAGGAATGAGCACAGTGGAACCGAACAGCACCATGCCCAGGACCAGTTGCAGAAAGACGGCGGTGCCGAAGTTTCGGTTCTTGAGCAGCTTCAGGTCGACCACCGGGTCCTTGTGGTTCCATTCCCAGAGAATGAAGAACACCAGCACTACAAAAGCAATCAAGGCGGTGAGTTGAATCTCGCCGGAACCGAACCAGTCCTTCTCCTGGCCTTTGTCCAGCGTGAACTCCAGCAGACCGACGCCAATCGCGACGGAAAGCAGGCCGATGAAGTCCACCGGATCGCGGCGCTTGGTTCGTGCCACCAGTTCAGGCGGATCTTCCAGCATGCGATTGGAAAGATACAGCGACAGCAGGCCGACCGGCAGGTTGATGAAAAAGATCCAGTGCCAGTTGTAGTTGTCTGTAAGCCATCCGCCCAGCGTCGGACCGATGGCCGGCGCAATGACGACGGCGGTGCCGTACAGCGCAAAAGCCTGTCCGCGCTTTTCGATGGAGAAGGTGTCGGCCAAAATGGCCTGTTCACTGGGCGCAAGGCCGCCGCCGCCAAGACCCTGCAGAATGCGCGCAACAATCAGAAAAGGCAGTGTGGGTGCGATACCGCACAGGAGTGAGCACGTCGTGAAGATGACCACGCACGTCATGTAAAAACGCTTGCGTCCGATGCGATTCGACAGCCAGCCGGAGATGGGCAGGATGACAGCCGATGCCACCAGATAGCTGGTCAGCACCCACGTGGCCTCCTCCTGCGAAGCGCCCACAGAGCCTGCGATGTGCGGCAGGGCCACGTTGGCGATGGAGGTATCCAGCACCTCCATAAAGGTGGCAAGCGTCACGGTAAGCGCAATCAGCCATGGGTTGTGCTTTGGTTTCCACTCGGCCTGGTGTAACGCGTCTGCCATATCAGATGCTGATATAGAGTATCAGCAGGCTGATACCCATGCAGAAAAGAAAAGCGGCGAAGCGGACCGAACAGCAGCGAGAACTGTCGCTCGGTATGAAGCGCCTGCTTACCGGCTACCGCACCCTGCTGGAGTCCGCCCTTGAAACGGAGGAGATCACGCTGGCCCAGCTGCGCATGCTGAACGCCCTGCATGAGCATGCTGCTATGTCTGCCGCCGAGCTGGCCCGCATCTGTTACATCACACCGCAAAGCATGCAGGCAGTGGTCACGCGGGCGGAACGCACTGGCTGGATCACGCGATCAGCCTCGGCCAGAAATCGGCGTGTCTTGTCCGCTGCGCTGACACCGGCCGGGCGCAAGGTGCTGGAGCGCGGTCTGGCGCTTGCCGCGGACATCGAGCAGCGCATTTGGGGGACCACTACATCGTCGGAACGACGCGCCTTTAACGCTACGCTGCGCAAGGTTCTGGAGCGTCTGCAGGAAAGCCTGGACACTCGCCATGCAGCGCAGTCACCCCCGCGCCGCAAAACAGCTTAGTCTAGAAGGCACACGATGCCTTCCCAAGACCCAGCACTCAGCATCACGCTGCAGGACGTAGAAGCCGCGCGCGAACGGGTACGTGACGCGGTTTACTTGACGCCGTGCGCCCACTCGCAGACGCTTAGCGGATTGACCGGGCAGGCCGTCTATCTGAAGCTCGAGAACCTGCAGATGACGGGGGCATTTAAGGAACGCGGTGCGCTCAACCGCATCCTGCTCCTCAAGCCGGACCAGGTCAAGCGCGGAGTTATTGCAGCCAGCGCCGGCAATCACGCGCAAGGCGTGGCGTATCACGCGGCGCGCCGCGGCATACGTTCCACCATCGTCATGCCGGAACCTACGCCGCTGGTGAAGGTTACGGCCACGCGCCGCTTCGGTGCAGACGTGGTGCTGCACGGCGCCAACTACGACGAGGCCTACGCCGAAGCCATGCGCCGGTGCGAAGTCGATGGCTCAACCTTTATCCACCCCTTTAACGATGCGGACGTGATCGCCGGGCAGGGCACCATCGGGCTGGAGATGTTGGAGCAGGTTGACGGTTTGGAAGCAGTGGTCGTGCCGGTGGGCGGCGGTGGGCTCATCGGCGGCATCGCCTGTGCCATCAAGTCGCGGAAGCCGGAGGTGCGCGTTGTTGGCGTGCAAACGTCGCGCCTGCCCAGCATGCAGGCCGCGCTGGAGGCTGGCGCACCCGTGACAATCGATGCGGCAACCACCATTAGCGACGGCATCGCGGTGCGGCGGGCGGGATCGAAGACGCTGCCGCTGGTGCAGAAGTATGTCGACGAAATTGTCACGGTAGACGAAGACGAGATTGCAGCCGCCATTCTTGTCCTGCTGGAGCGCGAGAAGACGCTGGCGGAAGGCGCGGGAGCCACCGGCCTGGCCGCGCTGCTGCAGCGCCGCACAACGCTGTCGCCGGGTATGCGCACGGCAGTGCTGGTGTGCGGCGGCAACATCGATGTGACGTTGCTGTCACGCATTATCGAGCGCGGCCTGGTGCAGGATGGCCGTATGATCCGGTTGCGCATTCACCTGCTGGATCGTGCCGGTGCGCTGCAGGATTTGACAAAAATCATCGCGGAACATGGCGTGAACATCGTGGACACGCTCTACAATCGCGCCTATTACGGTGTGAATCTTGGCGATACCACCATCGACATCACCATGGAAACGCGCGGACGCGACCAGGCAGACGAACTGCTGC
>CAXTBQ010000053.1:10899-23648 GCA_964242065.1 uncultured Terriglobus sp.
GACACAAGGAGCGACAATGAGCACCACGGTAAACATGCCGCAGACACCAACTCTGGCGCACACCCCGGTCCAGCAGCAGGCAACCGCCACCGCCGCGGCGGAGCTGCGCGGCGTGACGCACCGCTACGGTACGCATACCGCCTTACGGGATCTTTCGCTTACATTGGGACCCGGCGAAGTGGTGGCCCTGCTTGGCCCCAATGGCGCGGGTAAGACGACGGCGGTCAAGCTGATGCTTGGGCTCTTGCGGCCTACTCAAGGTACGGCGAAAATCTTCGGTGCAAGCCCCGATCTGCGCTCGACGCGCCAGCGCATCGGTGCCATGCTGCAGGTGGCGCGCGTGCCGGAAACGCTGGCTGTGGGCGAGTACCTTGACCTGTTTCGCAGCTACTATCCGCACCCGATGCCGACCGCTCAGCTTGTGGAAAGCGCCGGCCTTAACGGCATCGAAAAGCGTCAGTTCAAGGACCTGAGCGGCGGTCAGAAGCAGCGCATGCTGTTCGCGCTGGCGCTGTGCGGCGACCCCGATCTCATCTTTCTGGACGAGCCCACGCTGGGCATGGACATCGAGACGCGGCATAACCTGTGGCGGCAGGTGCGCTCCTTTGCAGAGCGCGGCAAAACCGTTCTGCTGACCACGCATTACCTGGAAGAAGCAGATGTTTTGGCCGATCGCATCCTGGTGATCGCCAAAGGCTCCATTGTGGCGGAGGGTACGCCCTCTGAAATCAAGAGCCGTGCAGGCGGGCGCAAGATACGTTGCGTGACGGCCTTAACCGGCGAGTACCTGCAAAGCATTGCGGGGGTGCGGCGCGTGGAGCACACCGGGGCGGGCGTCACGCTCACGGTAGAAGGCGCAGAGGATGTGCTGCGAACGCTGCTGGCTCAGGACCGCTCACTGCACAGCCTGGAGGTCTCAAGTCCAGCGCTGGAAGACGCATTCCTGGAACTGACACGCGCAGACACAAACCCAGACAC
This sequence comes from uncultured Terriglobus sp., assembly GCA_964242065.1. Lineage (GTDB taxonomy): Bacteria > Acidobacteriota > Terriglobia > Terriglobales > Acidobacteriaceae > Terriglobus. The sequence goes on from CAXTBQ010000053.1 coordinate 11,878, forward strand.
AAACCCGGACACAAACCCAGACACAAACCCGGACACAAACGCAGGCGCAAACAAGGAGCAGGCATGAGCACCGCCATCGTTGCCACTGGTAGTTCCTCCCTTGCGCCCTACGCCAAGGAAACGAAGTATGAGTTTCTCCGGCTGCTGCGCGCGCGTTCCTTCTCGCTTGCAACTATTGGGTTCCCGCTCAGCTTCTACCTGCTGTTCGGCGTTGTGGCCTCGGCGGATCATGCCCAGGGCTTTGACCGCGCCAAGTACCTGCTTGCCACGTACTCTGTGTTCGGCCTTGTGGGTTCGTCACTGTTCGGACTGTGCAGCACCATTGCCAATGAGCGCGCGCAGGGCTGGCTCGAACTGAAGCAGGCAAGTCCCATGCCGCCAGCGGCATACCTCCTTTCCAAGCTGTTTACCGCGATTGCGTTTGGCGTCATCATCTTTGGTCTGCTTCTGCTATGCGGCGTCACGCTGGGGCACGTACATTTCACCGTCCTGCAGATTGCGCGGCTGCTGGCCACCGTGGTGTTGGGTGTGTTTCCGTTCGCGGCCATGGGCATCCTCTTGGCGTGCGTGGTGCCGCCAAACGCTGCCATTGGGTTTGTGAACCTGATCTACCTGCCCATGTCGTTCCTGTCGGGGCTCTGGTTTCCGCTGGAAGGTCTGCCCAGGTGGCTGCGCACCATTGCACCGGTGTGGCCCACGTGGCATCTGGGCCAGCTTGCCATCCACGACATCGGCTTTCCCATGCGATGGACTGTGGCGGGCCACGTGGCCTGGCTGCTGAGCTTCAGCGTTGCGTGCCTTGCTTTGGCACTGCTGCTGTTCCGGCGCAGCGCGCAAAAGGCTTAGAGCGGTACACTCTTCCCGTACCGGTCACGGAGAGAACATCAGAGTGAGTGCCATGCCCCGCCGTAAGTTTCTGGCTGCATCCGTTGCAGCACTTCCCGCCGCCCTGCTGCAGGAAACACCTGCGCAGATCACGCATGTGGACACGTCAAAAACGGGTCCAGCGCTGAAGAGTTCCGTCGCGAAGCTGGAAGGTTTGCCCGCGGAAGGCGACAGCCCCGGCGCCAAGGCCTACGTGCAGTTCAACGGCCCCACCGGGCAGCTTGCGGCTGTTGCGGCTGGGGTCTGCACTCTGGAACCGGGCGCGCGGCCGCACCCGCCGCACACACATCCGGAAGAAGAGCTCATGTGGATAGCCAGCGGCACGGGTGAGATCGTGGTGAATGGCGTGACTTCGGAGGTGAAGGCAGGCGACTGCATGTATGCCGAAGCCAACGTGCTGCACGGCATTGTGAACACCGGAAAAACTTCCATGGTGTTCTATTTCACAAAGTTTCAGGCGAAAGGATGACCGCTGTGCGAAGCGCGTTCCGGAGGATTGGTGGCCAGAGACGGGATCGAACCGCCGACGCCGGCCTTTTCAGGGCCGCGCTCTACCACTGAGCTATCTGGCCTTGGGAGCACTGCTGTTGCGGTCCCTTGGTGCCGCCATGTCCTGTGAGGACAACTTTCTGAGTATAGCAATCCGCGGGGTCAGTGCCAACCGGTTCCCTGTGTGTGACACACGCCGGAATGGAAGCAGGAACCGCATCGCGATCGGTTCTTGCGCCTGCAATGCGGGGCAGGTCCGCTATGCTTGGCTATCCAGAAAGGCCGGCGGCAGCGCAGACCGGCAGGTCGAAAGTGGCTCAGTCATGAAACAGATGCTGAAGGCGGCAGCATGTTTGGTGGCACTCACGCTGGCATGCGTGGGTATCCCGGCACAGGAGCACGCGGCTGCCGGCAACGACGAAACGCGCACCGCGCGGCGCATGGAGCAACTGCGTGCGAACCCGCCGGCGCTTCACGCCTTTCTGCTGCGCATGCCCAAGGGAGCTGACCTGCACATGCACCTGTCGGGCGCGGTGTATGCCGAAACCTTTCTCCATGACGCGGCGGAGGACAATCTTTGCGTGGACACGTCGAGGCTCGCCTTTGTGCCGAACCGCGGCCTGACGAAGAGCCTGCCACCGCACGCTGTGTGTGGCGACGACGCCGTCCCCGCCGCGAACGCGCTGACCGATCAGAAGCTGTACGACGCCCTGGTGGACAGCTTCTCCATGCGTGCGTTTGTGCCCAGCGCCGGCAAGAACGGGCATGACCAGTTCTTTGCGACCTTTGCCCGCTACGGCGGCCTGGCGAAGTCGCACGGAGGCGAGTGGGTGGACGAGGTGGCCAGGCGTGCGGCCGCGCAGAACGAACAATACCTGGAGTTGATGCACACGCCCGACTTCAGCATCGCGGCGCGCCTGGCCGCGCAGAGTGCCTGGGACGGCAACCTCCCCCGCACGCGCGACACCCTGCTGGCCGGTGGTCTGCGGGACAACATTCCAGGTGCGCGCGCAGAGTTCGAAGCGCTGGATGGCGGCCGGAAGGCGCGTGAACACTGTGGAACGCCGCAGGCAACGCCCGCCTGCGGGGTCGAGGTGCGCTACATTTACCAGGTGCTACGCTCCAACGAGCCAGCAAGGGTGTTCGCACAAACGCTGCTTGGCTTCGAGCTTGCCAGCGTGGACCCGCGCGTGGTCGGCATCAACTTCGTTCAGCCGGAAGATACCTATCTGGCGATGTCGCAATACCACGCGCAGATGGCGATGCTGCACTACCTGCGATCGGTGTACCCAAAGGTGCACCTTAGCCTGCACGCGGGGGAGCTTTCGCCGGGCATGGTGCCTCCGGAAGGTTTGCGCTTTCACATCCACGATGCTGTGCTGGAAGCGGGCGCGGAGCGCATCGGCCACGGTGTGGACGTGCTGTATGAATCGAACGCGGCGGCGCTGCTCCGCGACATGGCGCAGCGGCACGTCATGGTCGAGGTCAACCTCACATCCAACGACGTGATCCTCGGCATTCGCGGCAAAGATCATTCCCTGACCAGCTATCTCGCGGCAGGCGTGCCGGTGGCCCTGTCCACAGACGATGAGGGCGTTTCGCGCATCGACCTGACGCACGAGTATGAACGAGCGGCGCTGGAGCAGGGGCTCACCTACACGCAGTTGAAGCGTTCCGCGCGCACCTCACTCGAGCACAGCTTCTTGCCCGGCGAGAGTCTGTGGGCAGCGCCTGACAACTTCACGGCCATGCGTGCTGAGTGCGCAGGCAAGGCGGCCAAAGCAGGTGCATCCTGCCAAGCCCTGCTGGCCGGCAGTGAGCGCGCCCGCCAGCAGTGGGAGCTTGAGAGCCGCTTTCATGCCTTTGAAGCGGAAACCGCGCAGACAAGTCTGAGCCACGAAGGAGCCGGACGTTGAAGACAGTGGGGTCAGTCCTCTGGCGGGCAGTGGTGCTGTACCTTGCAGCCCTTGCAGGGTTTGCCGGCGGCGTGGCCATGCCCGCGTTGCGTGTCTCGCGAACCCTTAGTCATACCGCAACCAGCATCCGCACGTACGACTACGACTGGCTGATCGCGGTGCTGCTGGTATATCTGCTCATGCTGGTTGTAAGCACCGTGCGTAGACGCCTGCGGCAAAGCTGGCTTGCTTCAACGGCCGCGTTGGTGCTCACTGCGGCGGTAGTGCTGCTGTTCACGCAACTTGGCGTAAAGGAATCGGCGCTCTAGAGCTTCCCCACAGCTTCAGGAGAGCCATTCCAGCGGTGTGGTGAAGCGGTAGCTGCCGCTCGCAAGCAGGCTGCGCGTCACGGCAACGGTATCGCTGCGCGACAGCGGCGCGTCTCCGTCCAGTTGCGATCCGTCGTGCAGCAGCAAGTTGGAAGCGGTGCCCGCAGCCCGGTTGCGCGTTGTGCCTTCGGCCACGTTGCGCAGCATCTGCGCGGAGCCGATGTCCAGCCAGTCCTGCGCGGCGACGTTCCAAAGCACGGGCGTCAGGCCCATGCGGCGCGCAGTCTGCAGCACGTCCGGGCGGCGGGCTCCAAAGGGCGGACGAAACAGCACGGGCGAAACACCCAGCAGGTCTTCCGTGGTCTTCTGGCACAACTCCAGTTCGCGCCGTACCCGCCCTGGAACGCACCACGCCAGGTTGGGATGAGTTGCCGTGTGATTGCCGGTAACGTGCCCCGCTGCCACCACGCGCCGGGCAAGCTCCGTATGACGGCGCACGTGGTCTCCGATCATGAAGAACGTGGCGCGTACGCCGTACTCGGATAACAGTTCTAGCAGAGCGGGCGTGTTGCGCAGGCTTGGGCCGTCATCGTAGGTCAGGGCGAGCGTGGGTTGCTCCGGGTTGCGCTCCGGACCCGCAATCAGGGCGCTGCCAAAGATCGGTGACGTGGAAGCCATGGAGCCATACAGGTACCCCGCGGCGAGCGCTCCCCCGGCAGCCAGTGCCGCACCCGTGATCAACAGCTTCTTCATTCACACAGTCTATCGAGGATGTGGGTGCCTCACGTCTCGCTTCTGAGACGCGGGATCGTCGGGATCCCAGTTCAACGAACCCATGTCTCTACGAGACGTGGGGCACCCGCTTCCTTAACGAGCGCACACCGTACACCAGCAACCCGCTGACCAGCACAAACAGCACCGGCCTCAGCTCAAGCAGCAGCTTCGGGCGCGACAGCAGGATGTACAGAAATCCGCACATGGCCAATACCGTAGGAAGCGGATACAGCGGCATGCGAAACACGCCCGCTGCACGTCTTGTCTCCCGGTGCCGAGGCAGCATAACCGCCACGCCCTGCAGCAGAAACTGGAACACGATGCGCACCACGACAAGGGATGCGATGACTTCCTGCAGGCGAAACAGGCAGCACAGCAGCGTGACGCCGCACAGTGTCAGCAGAGCAACCGTGGGCACGCGGTGCCGCGAATGTAAGCGACCGAACACGGCAGGGAAGTTGCCGTCCTGTGCCGCGGCAAACGGGATGCGCGAGTAGCCCAGCAGCAGGGCATAGACCGACGCGATGGCCGTGAGCGCGATGAGCACGACGGCCACGCTGCCCGCTGCGTGAGCCCAGGTGTGCCCGGCGAATGCCGTCTGGGCGAAGACAGCGATGGTGTACTGCCGTGCCGCAGCATCTTCCCGCGCCAGTGATTGCCAGGGCAGAACTCCCAGCACAGCGGTGTTCATCAAGAGGTACAGCGTGCCCACCACTGCAATGGAGCCCAGAACCGCGCGGGGAATGGTGCGCTGTGGTTCCTGTACCTCCGCTCCCAGGAAGCACACGTTGTAGTAACCCCAGTAGTCGTACGCCGAGATCAGCAGGCCGCCGCCCAGGCCCAGAAAAAAAGCTCCGTTCAGGCGAAAGGCTCCTGCCGGAAACGCAAACGCCAGCGCAGGCGAAAAGTGTGTAAAACCAACAACGATCACCGCTACCAGCACCAGCAGCACGGCCGCGCCCAGCAGTCGCGTCGCTGCGCCAATGCGACGCACGGGCTGCAGCAGCAGGGCCGTGCAGCTCACGCAAGCCAGCATCGCGATGACGGTCTGTAGCGCATGCGAACTCCCCGGCAGGAACCAGCTCGCGTACTGCGCAAACCCGATGCAGCCGCTCGCTATGGAAAGCGGTGCCGAAAACAGCAGTTGCCACGCGTACAGGAAGGAGAACATGCGAGCCCACGGCGTGGAAAAAGTGCGCTGCAGGTACGCATAGGAGCCGCCTGCCTCAGGGTACGCAGTGCCCAGCTCGCTCCAGGTGCAGCCGTCGAGCAGTGACAGCACAGCACCCAGCAACCAGCCAAGCATCGCCTGCGGCCCACCCATCGCGGCTACGATCAGCGGCAGCGTAAGAAAGGGCCCAACTCCAACCATGTCGATGATGTTTGCGCCCATCGCACCTGCCGTGCCCAGGCCGCGTTCAAGACTCTGCGGTTTCGCGATGGTGTGGGCGGGCATGGGCTTGATGGTACCGCGCGCGCTCCTGCTATTACTGAAAATGCAGCCACACTCTCAGAACCAGCCGCCCGTAAGGAGCCATTGGTGACCCTGCCGCATCTGAAACGCATGCATTTCAAGCCTTTGCTTGCCGCCCTGCTTGCCTGCACCGTGACGCTCACCAGCGCATCTGCGCAACGTGCGGTGGCCGACCCTGCCGGTGTCCTCACGAGCAGGCCGGTGGAGGCGTGGCCTGCGCCGCTGCCGTTTGATCGCGGTGCGGCGGGTCTACGGCAGTCGCTGCGTAAGCTCTCCACGCGGGCGAGCCTCATCCAGATCAATGCCCACCCTGATGACGAAGACGGCGGCATGCTGGCCTATGAAAGCCGCGGAGTGGGCGCGGAGGTCTCGCTGCTGAGCCTGAACCGGGGCGAAGGCGGCCAGAACGTGATGACGGGTGAGTTCTGGGATGGGCTCGGCATCCTCCGCACAGAAGAACACCTTGCAGCGAACCACTACTACGGTGTGAACCTGTACTACACGCGTGTGGCCGACTTTGGCTTTTCCAAGACACGCGAAGAGACGCTCAAGCAGTGGACGCATGAGCGAGTCCTGGCGGACACCGTACGCGTGGTCCGCGAGACCCGTCCCATGGTCGTGACCAGCGTGTTCAGCGGCAACGTGTCCGATGGTCATGGCCACCACCAGACCGCCGGTGTGCTGGCGCAGGAAGTGTTCACCGCCGCCGCCGACCCGAAGATGTTTCCGGAGCAGTTGAAGGAAGGCCTGCGGCCCTGGGCACCGCTGAAGGTATACGCGCGCACACCGTTTGCCCGCGTGACGAAGGAGGGCATCTTCGATTACGCCACGGGCAAGGTGGAGCCGCTGCTCTACAAAAATTACGTGACCGGCGAGGAGATGCACCAGGTACCTTCCGCTACCGTAACGGTGCCTTCAGGCAACTACGACGCGCTCTTCGGCGAGAGCTACGCGCAGGTATCGCGCGAAGGCCTGAACCAGCAGAAATCGCAGAACGGCGGCGTGCCCACTCCGCCGCCCGGCAAGTCCGACGCAACATACCACCTGTACGCTTCGCGCGTTTCCACGGGCGCGTTGCCTGCGAAGGAGAGCAGCTTCTTCGACGGGATCGATACCTCTCTCGCAGGCATCGCGGGCTACCTGCCACAGGCAGCACAGGGCGATGTGCGCGCAAAGCTTACCGCGATTGCCGCAACAGTTAAGGTAGCTACGGATCGCTTCGACGCGGTCGACCCCGCAAAGAGCGCACCCGCACTCGCCAGCGGCCTCGATCAAACACGTGCTCTGATCGCTTCGCTGGAACAGCAAAAGCTGCCGGACGACGGGCGCTACAACGCCTTGTTCGAACTGCGTATCAAGGAGCGGCAGTTCAGCGAGGCGCTGACGCAATCGCTCGGCCTGAGTCTTACGGCCGCCGTCAGCAGCGGCCCCGCACAGCCACAGCGCGGCATGGGCATGGGCCCGGGGAACGAGATCCTTTCGCAGACCGTGGTGGATGGGCAGACGTTCGGAGTCGGCATCCACCTGGCCGACCAGGGCAGTGCAGCCGTGACGGTGGACGGCATCACGCTCAGCGGTCCGCTGGGTGGGGACTGGAAGGTGCACACACCTCCGGTAGCGCCGCCGAAGCCTGCGGAAGCCGGCGTTCCGCCAACCACCACGGCTGTCGCACCGCCGGACGCAACCATTGCAGCGGCGCAGTCTACGGGTGCCCCGGCGCGCACGTCCGAAGCGCCACCCTCCGGCTCTGCGTCGCAAGCGTTGCAGCAGCCATCACAGCCGAAGCCATTCACCCCAGGTCCGCTCGCCGCCGGCGATGCAGTGGATGACTACCTGCAGGCCACCGTACCCGCAAATGCCGCGCCCACCATGCCGTACTTCTCGCGACCAAGCGTGGAGCAGAGCTATTACGACATACACGATCCGCGCTGGCTGACGCTGCCGGAAGAGCCGTACCCACTCCTTGCTGAGGCGCACTACACCTTCAACGGCACGCATGCCACCCTTACGGGCGCGGTCCAAACGCCGCACCGCTACAACGGGCTGGGCACGCTGCAGGAGCCGTTGCGCATTGCACCCGCGATCTCCGTGCAGGTGTCGCCGGAAAGCGGCATCCTGCCGCTTACCGCCACCCATCTGCCGCTGCAGGTGACGGTGCACAGCAGCACGAAGGGACCAGCCCAGGGCACGGTCAAGCTGGAGCTTCCAAAGGGCTGGACCGCTGAGCCCGCCTCCGCCAACTTCAGCACGCGGCGCGACAATGAAGACGTGGTGCTGCGGTTCCAGGTCAGCACGCCGGGACTGCAGACGAAGAGCTACCGGATGACCGCGGTTGCTGAAGTCGCAGGCAAGCGCTACGACTCCGGATTCATTACGATTGGCTATCCCGGCGCACGGCCCTATCCGCGCTTTTCTCCCGCCACCAGCAGCATCACGGGCGTGGACGTGAAACTGGCGGCGGGACCGCGCGTTGGCTATGTGATGGGTTCTGGTGACGATGTGCCGGACGCGCTGCGTGAGATGGGCGTGAACGTGACGCTGCTCTCCGACGCGGACCTGCGCACCGGCGATCTCAGCAGCTACGGCTACATCCTCCTCGGTGTGCGCACCTACACTGCGCGGCCCGTACTACGCACCGCGAACAACCGGCTGCTGGACTACGTCCGTGGTGGCGGTGTGGTCATCACGCAGTACCAGAGCGCCGAGTTCGACCACGACTACGGCCCTTACCCACTCTCCGTGCCCGGCGACCAGGGGCATACGGTCGTCGAGGAGAACGCGAAAGTCAGCCTCCTCAAGCCTGCAGATCCGTTGCTGACGTGGCCGAACAAGATCGGCGCAGCGGATTTTGAAAGCTGGGTCGAGGAGCGCGGACACGGCTTTCCCAAGTCGTTCGATTCGCACTACGTTGCGCCCACAGAGGTGCACGATACCGGGCAGGACCCGCAAACCGGCGGCCTGATCTACGCGCAGTACGGCAGGGGCTATTACGTGTATCTCGCCTACGCCTTCTTCCGGGAGATGCCGGAGGGCGTGCCCGGCAGCTTCCGCATCATGGCCAACCTGCTCAGCATCGACAAGAATCCAGGGCTGCCGCACTAATTGCTCCTGCCTTTGATGGGGTGACAAGGCATGGTTTGCCCGGGTATCCGCGACCCCGCAAGCGTAGTCTTATACGTAGCAATGAGTACCGCTACAACAGCCGAACCTGAGGTCCTTACCCCCGAGACCATCCCCGCGCCGGAGCCGGTGTACTCCTGCCCCAGTTGCCGCCATTGGATTGCGGACGGTGTGCTCGCGTGCCCGGATTGCGGCACCCTGGTGTATGCGCAGCACCTGAATCGTGTAGGCGCCGCCGCCGCGGAAGCCGAGCGCGAGGGCCGCATTGCTGACGCGCGCAACCTGTGGGCGCGGGCACTGCAATGGCTGCCGGAAGACGCAAGCCAGGCCGACCAAATCCGCCAGCACATCGGCAAGCTGGAAGGCCGGCAACAGGCAGCGGACGACCGCACGGCCCGCTGGAAGAAGCGTCTGGGGCCGCTGGCGCCCGTCGCCTTCGGCATCATGAAGTTCAAGTCGGCGCTGTTCTTGCTGTTTAAGATGAAGTTCCTGCTCGGCTTTCTGGGCTACTTCGGCTTGTACTGGGCGCTGTTCGGCTGGAAATTTGCGCTAGGCTTTACGCTCAGCATTCTGGTCCACGAAATGGGGCACTACGTTTCCGTGCGCCGCCGCGGCCTCAAGGCTGACCTGCCTATGTTTCTGCCGGGCCTGGGCGCGTATGTGCGCTGGTATCACCAGGGCATGTCGTTGCCGCAACTCGCCGGCATTGCGCTGGCGGGGCCGCTTTGGGGTTTGGGTGCGGCGGTCGCCTGTATGGGACTGTTTCTGAAGACGGGCAACCCGCTATTTGAGGCCTTGGCTTATACCGGCGCGTGGGTCAACCTCATCAACCTGATCCCGGTGCTCGGGCTGGACGGCGCACAGGCCACTTATGCGCTCAACCGGCTGGGTCGCGGGCTCATTCTCCTCTCGTGCGGGGTCCTGTTTGCTCTTATGCGCGAGGGCGTGTTCCTGTTTATCGGTGCAGGCATGGCCTGGCGCATGTTCTCGAACGACGCGCCCGAAGAAAACAGCGCGGCCACCCTGTCGTACTACCTTGGCCTGCTGATTGCATTGGGTGCTTTTTTGTTCTTTGTGCACGACCCTGGCACCATCAACCGATAACGGCTTTCGCCTGAAACGAAAAGCCGGGTCGAACTATCGCACAGCGACCAACCTTCATGCGGGCTTAAGCTGGCTTTTGCAAGCTCTACCTGTACGCTGACTCGAACGGCTCACTTTGCAGGAGAAGCACTTGGCGTTTATTTCAGACCTTTCACGCCGCTCATTCCTGCGGCAGACCTTTGCCTTCTCCGCGCTGGCTGCCCTGCAGCCTGGCAAGACGTTTGCGCAGGCGCCCGGTGCCGCTCCCGATCCCGCCGCGCAGCACATGTTCATGATCGGCGACTGGGGAACGGACAAGTACATCGAGCAACAGAAGGCTGTGTCCTTCTCCATGCGCAACTGGATGGGCGCGCACCACGTGCAGCCCGGTGCCATGTTCCTGCTGGGCGACAACTGGTACGGCCACATGCACGAGGGCCTGGACGACGACCGCTGGCAGTCGCAGTTTGAGAATATGTACCCGGCCAACTTCTTTCCGGGGCCTGCCTACGCTGTGCTGGGGAACCATGACTACGAAAAGGGCAAGCACGACAAGGTCGAGCTGCAACTGGAGTACCCGAAGCAGAAGAAGACCCGCTGGACCATGCCGGCAAAGTGGTACACCTTCAAGTACCCCGCGCAAAATCCTGTCATCACGTTTATCTGCCTCGATTCAAACCTGCCCGGCACCAAGGCGTTTGAGTTCATGCCCGGCAGCTACCTGATGAGTCGCGAAGAAGCGGACCAGCAGGACCAGTGGTTCCTGACGGAACTTGCCAAGCCGCGCACCACGCCATTCGTGGCGGTCATCGCGCACCATCCGCTGTACACCAACGGTGTCCATCGCGATAATCGCGTTCTCATTCCCCGCTGGGACCGCCTCTTGCGTGACTACAAGGTGGACTTCTACATTACCGGCCATGACCACGATCTGCAGCACATTGAGTTCGATGGCCACCCGACATCGTTCGTCATCAGTGGAGGCGGCGGAGCGGAACTCGTGAACTGGTCCGTGCCGCCGGAAAAGCGCGGACCTTTCGGCGGTCGCGTCATCGGCTTTACGCACCTGGAGATGTCACGGGAAGCCGTCACCCTGCGCCATGTGGATTCGCAGTCGAAGCAGCTTCACGCCTTCCGCAAGACACCGGACGGCAAGATGACCATCCTGAACAGTTAACCTAAAGCATCGATTGCCACGTCGATTCCCTGTTGCTATGGCTTCCGTTCACGGCGCGCAATCACGCCTTCAGCCGCCAGGCGGCAAGTCTCCTGCAATTCTCATGCATCAGTACTCCAAGACTTTTTCGTTCCGACTGCAGCGCTACTCCATAATTTGTCATCCCGACCGGAGCGCAGCGGAGTGGAGGGACCTGCTTCCGCTTTCGCTGCTAGCTAGAAGCTGTCGTCCGAGCTTCCGGAACTGCCGTCGTCGTACCCGCTGTCGTCCGAGTTGTCGAACCCTGCGCTGTTGTCGTTGCCGGCGAAGTCGTCCTGCGTGCTGCCGCCATGGTCGGCCGAACCGAAGAAGCCGTGCGACTCACCACGGCGGTCCTCGATGTCCGGGCTGATGTTGCTACCCAGGCCATCGGCATCGCGCAAGCGGTCACCAAAGCCGCCGTTGTCGCCGGAGTCGCTGCCGTAGTAGTTGTTCACGACCTCCGTACCGCCACCCTCGAAGCCACGTCCGCCGCCTCCACCAAAACCGTGGAACACGTCTTCAAT
>CAXTBQ010000054.1:0-23293 GCA_964242065.1 uncultured Terriglobus sp.
GTTTCATACGTTCTCTAAGCCTACTGCTCACAGTCGATTCCCAGCCGTCGCCGTTGAGAACGATGGTGCAAGCGAAAGCTATGCAGAGCCCAGTGAGGAGCGCGCTGAATACTGCCATCCTGCGCGGGAAAGAGGACAACGCCGCAGTGCCAGTACATGGCTGAAGGGCCGAACTGCCAGACTGGTGAATGCGTACGGAACCCCGGCGCTACAGCGCCGTTTGCGGGCTGAAGGCCCGCGCTGTAATACCTGGCCCGCAGGCCCCGGTAGGTGCCCAAGAGCGGGACTGCCCTACTGGGTGGATGCGGACGGAACCCCAGAGCTACAGTGCCGTTTGGGCTGAAGGCCCGCGCTGTAATAGCCTGGGCCGCAGGCCCAGGTAGATGCCAAGAGCGGGTGCGGGCTGTAGGCCCGCGTTATGCCGCGAATGGATGCGAGTGGTTCGTGCAGGACAGAGTACACAAGGTGCGAGCAATGACGCGGACCTTCAGCCCGCTTCCGATGAGCAAGCTTTCCCGGGGGCTTCGCCCCAGGCTATAACAGCACGCGCCTTCAGCGCGTATGTTGCGTACAGCACGCGCCTTCAGCGGGTATGTTCCGTATAGCACGTGCCTTCAGCGCGTATGTTTCGCACGGTGGCAGTGCCGCTGTACGAAGCCCAGCACAGTGCGATCCAGCAGGTCGAAACTGTTCAGCAGTATGATTCGCAGCATGTCGAAAGACGCCAACGCTGTCCGCCGCTTCAACGCTGTTCTCGAAAAGCGCCACGCGCAGGGCCTCGGCTGGACCTTTGCCCGCCTGCCGTTCACGCCTGCCGATGTCTGGCCGGAGATGATCCGGCTGCGCGTCTGCGGCAGCGTGGACGGCGTGCCGTTCCGCACGTCACTGTTCCCCGACCTGGAGAAGCCCGGCGGCTATCTGCTGCTAGTCACAAACACAACGCAAAAGGCTGCGGGTGTAGCGGCAGGCAGCCGCGTCGCCATTGCCATCGAGCCGGACCTGCAGCCGCGTCCGGCCGAGTTGCCGGAGGAACTCGACGCCTTGCTGGACGAAGCCGAGGGCCTGCGCGACTGGTACGAATCGCTCAGCGAGTACACCCGCCGAGAGATCGGCAAGTGGGTGCAGGACGTAAAAAGCGACGAGGCTCGCCAGCGCCGCGCACGCCAGATGGCCGAGCGCATGATGTTCACGATGGAAGCCGAGCAGGAACTGCCGCCGGCCATCGCACGTGCCTTGCAGTCCCGTCCGCGGGCTCGCGCCGGCTGGGCGGGGATGACGCCCACACAGCGGCGCATGGAACTCTTCGCTGTGGGCTACTATCAAACGCCGGAATCCCAGACCAAACGGATTGCAAAGCTCTGCGCCGAAGCCGAAAAGCGCGCGCCCTAATTCGCGGCGGATTCGTGCACCGGCGCGACCTGCGGCTCGGGCTCGATGACGCCGTCAAAGGGCAGAAATACGGTAAACACCGTTCCATGCCGCTGCGGATGCACCGTGCTACGCACCAGCATGCGCCCCCCGTGCCGCTGCACGATGCTTGCGCTCACCCAAAGGCCCAATCCCGTGCCGGCGTCGCCTTTGGTGGTGAAAAAGGCGGTATAGAGTTTCTCCAGCACGTGCGGCGCAATCCCGGCTCCGTTGTCGGCCAGTGTCATGGCCACGCCGCGCCTGCCGCTTCGCCACTCTGTCATCATGCGTGTGCGAACGGTGAGCCGCCCGCCGTGAACGCGCATGGCGTCAATGGCGTTACGCACCAGGTTGCTCATCACCTGGCGAATCTCGCTCTCCATGCACACGACGCGGACGTGCGTGCGACGCCGGCGCTCGGTAGTGATGTTGAAACGGCTCAGCTTGGGCAGGTAGAGGTCCAGCACAGAAGTCATTAGGTCGTCGCAATCGACCGACGTGGGCCGGGTGTTCTGCTTGTAGAAGCGCAGCGACTGCGTGGTGATAATGGCGACACGTTTGACCTCGTTGTCCGCCTCCTGCACGTAGTGCTTCACCATGTTGGGATCGGCCTCGTGTTGCGCCAGGTAGAGCAGGTTCATCACCGACTCCAGCGGATTGTTGATCTCGTGTGCAATGGAGGCTGCCAGCCGGCCCACCGCCGCAAGCTTCTCGCTTTGCCGCAGCGCCGCCTCAAACTCCACGCGCGCGGATACATCGTTCTGGATGCCCACAAAGTGGGTCAGTACGCCTTCGCGGTTGCGGATGGGCGAGATAAACAGTTCATTCCAGAAGCTGCTTCCGTCTTTGCGGTAGTTGCGCAGAACCACCGTGATCTGGCGACGCTGCGCAATGGCTTCGCGCATCTCGGCTACGCCGGGCTGGTCGCGCTCGTCGCGCTGCAGAAAGCGGCAGTTCTTGCCCAGCACGTCTTCCATGCAGTAGCCGGTCATCACCTCAAACGCGGGATTCACGTAGGTGAGCGGCATGTCCGGCGCGTTGGCGTCGGCAATGGTGATGCCGCTGGTCACCGAGCTGAAGATGCGGCGGTTCAGGTGCAGCTCTTCCATGGCGGACTGGAAGCGGCGTGACACGGCGCGGTGGGCATAGACCACCACGCTGAGTTGCGCCAGCACGGCGGCAGCGTCCTGCGAGAGGTCAATCGTTGTCAGCCCTTCGCGCTGGGCTGTGGCGGCAACTTCTCCCGCCACAATGCGGACCACGGCGGGTTCCAGGGTGTCCGGATGAACGGGCCGCGCATGCAGCTTTCCATGAACGCGGTCTGCCTCGGCGGGAGCAGCCAGCACCACCTCATACGCGTACAGATCGGTCAGGGGCAGGTCCGCAGGTTGGAGGCAGTCCAGCGTAAGGTCCAGTTGGGTCGCCAGCCCGGCCAGCAGGCGCTCTTGCGGCAGATCGGTCAGAAACGAAGCCGCCCTGCCGTGCTCCCGGACCCGCGCATCGCCACCGTGCGGCGAAACGATCCGCTGTGCGCTCTCCACCGCCGCCGCCCGTGGGGTTATCGGATCAGGAACCATGTCAAGCAAGAGGGTAAGTGTGGTCTCCGCCGGACGCAAGCGCCGCAAACCGCCTGTTCGCCGGGCTTGTACACTGAAGCGGGGTTTCCCCTGGGATCACTGGAGGAGTTTTCTTGCGTCTTGCCGGCTGTCTTGCACTGTTTGCCATGCTCCTTGCCGGGCCTCGCGCCGTGGCGCAGCGTACTTCCGCGGACGGCGCGGCGCAGACCTTCAACACGCTCGCGGAGACTTACTTCGACCAGGTCTACTTTCACTTTCAGCCCACGGCAGGCACGCTGACCGGATTCCACGCATACGATGCGCAGTTGGAGGATTACTCCGCTGCCAACATCGCCCGGTGGACGGCCGCGCTGCACAGCTCCCTGACCAGGATTGAAGCGGTGCCGGCAGACGGACTGGACGCGTCGGTTGCCGCGGATCGTGAAGTGCTGCTCAACTCCATTCGGTCGTCCCTGCTGAACCTGGAAACGATCCGTATGTGGGAGAAGAACCCGGACAACTATCCCAGCGGTGCCACCGGCGCGATTTTTTCGCTGATCGAGCGGCCGTTTGCCCCGGCAAACACCCGGCTGCGCGCCATTATCGCGCGCGAAAAGCTGATCCCGGGAATGCTCGCCGAAGCCCGGAAGAACCTTAGAAACCCTCCCAGGATCTACACAGAAATTGCACTGGAGCAGATCGGCGGCAGCACCAGCTTCTTCCAGCACGATGTGCCGCTGGCCATGGCGGAAGCCACCGATGCGGCCGCCAAGGCAGAGTTCCAGAAGACCAACGCCGCCGTGGTGGAAGCGCTCCAGAGCTACGCCGCATGGATGAAGTCAGACCTCTTGCCGCGCTCCAATGGTGACTTCCGCTTTGGCACGGACACCTTTCGCAAGAAGCTGCTGTACGACGAAATGGTGGACACGCCGCTGGATCGCCTGCTGGCCATCAACGAGGCCAACCGGAAGGCCAACCAGGCGGAGTTCGCCCGCATCGCCAAAGAGGTGGACTCGGCCAAATCCGCAACGGAAGTGCTCGCGGAACTCGGCACCATCCATCCCGCCCCGGACAAACTGCTCGATGCCTTCCGCGACAGTTTTCAGGCCGAGATCGCGTTTATTCAGCAGCACCGCATCGTCACCATACCCAGCAGCGTGCGGCCCGTGCTCGAAGAAACGCCGCCGTTCATGCGCGCCACCACCTCCGCCAGCATGGATCCGCCCGGGCCGTTTGAGACGAACTCCACCCGTGCCTACTTCAATGTGACCCTGCCGGAGAAGGATTGGACCCCCGCCCACATTGCAGAGCACATGGCAGAGTTCAACGTGGGGACCATCGTCAGCACCAGCGTGCACGAAGCCTTTCCCGGCCATTACGTGCAGTTTCTGTGGCAGAACCAATGGCCGTCAAAGGTGCGCAAGCTGCTGGGTGCCGCAACCAATGTGGAAGGCTGGGCGCACTACTGCGAGCAGATGATGCTGGACGAAGGTTTTCAGCCGCCAAACACCAGTAGCCGCGAGAGGAAGCTCATCCGCCTGGGCCAGTTGCAGGACGCGCTCTTGCGGAATGCCCGGTTTACCGTCGGCATCAAGATGCACACCGAAGGCTGGACCACGGAGCAGGCCGAGCAGTTTTTTGTGCAGGAGGGATATCAATCGCCGTCCGTTGCGCGCATGGAGACCAAGCGTGGCACGGCGGACGCCACCTACCTGTACTACACTCTCGGGAAGCTCGAGATTCTCAAGCTGCGGGACGACTTTCGCCAGAAGCAGGGCGCGGCTTTTACCCTGGGAGGATTTCACGATACTTTCCTGCGGCAGGGGCCGGTGCCCATCCCCATCATCCGGCAGGCCATGCTGCATGACCAATCGCCGCTGCTCTAGCGCGGCGGCAACGGACACGCGGATCGCACCGCGCGCCACCCACGTACTATTCGGTAGCAAAGCAGCAAATTGACTCCCCCTGGATTTGTGCATGACTCAGAAGATTCGTAAGGCGGTGTTTCCGGCCGCAGGCATGGGCACTCGATTTTTGCCCGCAACCAAGGCCACACCGAAGGAGATGCTCCCGCTCGTCGACAAGCCGTTGATCCAGTACGGCGTGGAAGAAGCCGTAGCCGCCGGATGCACGGAGATCATCATCGTCACCGGCCGTGGCAAAGGCACCATGGAAGACCACTTTGACCGGGCACCCGAGCTGGAAGCATCACTCGAGCGCCGCGGCAAGACCGATCTGCTCGAACTCGCCAAGTCCGTCACCTCCATGGCCAGGATCAGCTATGTGCGCCAGCCGGAGCCGCTTGGCCTGGGGCACGCCGTGCTCATGGCCAAGGAACTGGTCGGCAACGAGCCCTTTGCCGTGATCCTGCCGGACGACATCGTGGACGCGGACGTCCCCTGCATGAAGCAGATGGTCGAGGTGTTCGAGCAGACCGGCTCGTCCATCCTGGGCAGCGAAGTGGTCGAAGGCGACGCCATCCAGAACTATGGCTGCCTGGACTGCGTTGCCGTCGAAGGCAGCAACGGTAAGCTCCACAAGGTGCGCGACATGGTGGAAAAGCCCCGGCCCAGTGAAGCGCCCAGCCAGAACGCAATCATCGGCCGGTACATCCTGACACCTCGCATCTTTCAAATGATCGAAAGTGTCCAGCCCGGCGCGGGAGGCGAATTGCAGTTGACCGACGCCATTAAGGCGCTGCTGCAGCACGAAAGCGTCTATGGCTTCAATTACCAGGGAACGCGCCACGACGCGGGTGACAAGCTCGGCTTCCTGAAAGCCACGGTTGAGCTTGCCCTGAAGCGAGACGACCTGGGACCCAGATTCCGTGAATGGTTGAAAGCATTGCCCCTGTAGATGCTGTCGTTGGCCCGGCGCTAATGGTTGGCGCAAACAACTTACCTTGCTCCAGCAACTTGCGACAACGGCGTTTGTCGTTGCCGATCCGCAATCGCTGTACAGAGTGTCTATGCAGAGCGGAGCTACTGCTTAACAGGCCTGAGGAGATGCGAGAACGTGAGCTGGGCCAGCTTCCACCTACCGCTTTCCTTGATGTAAACCTCAGTCACCATGAAAGGGTTGGTCACTTCGTGTGAACCGACGACCGCCTGCAGATCCATGTCCTCCAGCAGGACAGCCGCATTCCCAAGAACTCGAGCGTCCACGGCGTAGACGGTAGCCTTCTTGTACCAAATGCCACCACTCTTGATCGTGGCGAGTTCCTGCGTCTTGCCCCAGGTGCCGCCCATGTGGGTGAACATGGCCTGGGCGTCGAACAGAGACGATAGAGCTTCGACGTTCTTGTCAGCCATCCAGTCCCATTTCTTCTTCGAGAGGTCGATAAGTTCCTGTTCTTCCGGCGTATGTGTTGCGGCGGTCGTGATTGTCTCGGTTGGCGGCATTGGGGATTGCTGGGCAAAGGACGGCTGCACCGCCAGCGCTGACAAGATCAAACCTAGCATTACAGATTTCATGGTTCTCTCCAGAAAGAATGTTGCGGTTGTTTTTTGCTTATTGAATAGGTGACGAACGTTGCTCATCGCGCCATCGAGCTGGCGGAACGCCTTCCCACGCGCGGAAGGCCCGCACGAAAGAGGCTGCATCGTTGTAGCCGAGCATGAACGCGGCATCGTTCAAGTCGAGGTCCGAATGAGCCAGGTAATGACGTGCCAGATGCCGACGAGCCTCTTCTAAAACACGCTGGTAGCTGTATCCGTCGTCCTGCAGACGCCGTTGTAAGGTGCGCGGGCTGAGACGGAGAACGTCCGCGATGTCTTCTACGGCTGGGCGCTTGCCAGTGAGTTTTTCCTGAATTGCCAGCCGCACGCGATCCACGAAGCCTTCCTTATTCCGGCTTTCTCGAAGCTCCTGGTCGAGCTGGGGAGCCAGCATCTCGAACAGCTCAGGGTTCCTGGTGACAAAGGGCAATGCGCTATCCCTTTCGCGAAGGACCATCACGTTGTGCTGTGCCCCCGTGATCACCGGGCAGCCGAAGAGCTGTTTGATTTGCTTCAGCGGAGGATTACTGTCTATCAACTCCAGACGCAGAGGACTAAAGCCGTTGTTCTCGGTTCCATGCCGCGCGATCGAAAGCAGGTAGGCAAAGCCTGCCTGAATGATCACAGGCGGTTCTGGCTGGTCTGTCATGAGAAACCGGAAGCGCAGCGTCCACTCACCCTGCCCCTTCTCCTGAACCAGTTCCTCCGGGCACGTCAGCTGCTTGTATCGGTTAATCTGCTCCATAGCCTCACCCAGAGTCTCCGAACAGAGAGCCGCGATTCCAGGCGGGTTGAAGCTTTGTGTTCTCGTGACGGTTCCGATCTTAAGACCGATGCTCGGATTCCCGCTCACCTCCGCAATGGCTTCTCCAAAAGCGAACGCCTCCTCCGTAGTCAGCAGAAAGTGGGTCATTCCCACGAACTCTAGGGGCAGGTGCGCGCGCCGCAGGACCTTGGCGGAATCGACACCCATCGCCTCGAGGAGATGAAGCCTGGTGTTGGAGTAGCGGAAGTGTTTCTGCATGGTGGACATCTTCGCCGAGCCTCTTCACAAGGCGTTGCCCTGATGTCCCTACTCTAGTGATCTGAAAGGCAGGCTGTCTTTGCAGAACGCGCCAATGCGTGAGCAAAAGCCGCCAAGAAGTGAAGTTCAAAATTGTCGTGTTCTGCTACGGGTTTGACGTGTACCGCCAAGCCAAGAACCCCATGCAAGAACTAGTGTTGAGGAAGTGGATTGTGCGCAGCCGATGCGGATGACAGGGAGATGAGCGATGCAGAAGAGAGAACTTGGCAGCAGCAAACTTGAGGTATCCGCAATCGGTTTCGGCTGCATGGGCCTGAGTAGTGCGTATGGACCGCCCATGGACAAGCAGCAGGCTCTCCAGCTCTTACGTGCGACGGTCGAGCGCGGCGTGACCTTCTTCGACACAGCCGAGGCTTACGGCCCCTTCGCCAACGAGGAGCTTGTTGGGGAAGCCCTCGCACCCCATCGAGCGGGTGTTGTGATTGCGACCAAGTTCGGTTTTGACATCCTGCCGAGTGGCGAGCGCACGGGCCAACTGAATAGCAAACCGGAGCACATCAAGCAGGTCGCAGAAGCCTCTCTAAACCGCCTGAATATCGATGTGATCGACCTTTTCTACCAGCATCGCGTTGACCCCGAAGTGCCGATTGAAGATGTGGCTGGTGCTGTGCGGGATCTCATCCAGGCCGGAAAGGTGAAGCACTTTGGCCTTTCAGAGGCCGGGGCAAAAACGATACGACGTGCCCATGCGGTGCAGCCGGTCGCTGCCGTGCAGAGTGAGTATTCCTTGTGGACCCGTGACGTCGAACAACACGGCATCCTGGCGGCCTGCGAAGAGCTGGAAATAGGTTTCGTCTGCTGGGGACCTCTCGGCTCAGGCTTCCTCACAGGAAAGATCGACGCCGACACCAAATTTGACGCTACCGACTTCCGTAATCACGTGCCGCGGTTCACACCGGAGGCCCGCGAAGCGAACCAGGCCGTGGTCGATCTGCTGAAGGACATCGCCGAAAGCAAATGCGGTACCCCGGCTCAGGTTGCGCTTGCCTGGCTGCTTGCGCAAAAGCCATGGATGGTCCCAATTCCAGGTACGACGAAGCTGCACCGCCTTGAAGAGAACCTTGGAGCCGCAAACCTCCAACTCTCCGCAGACGACCTGCGCGATATCAATTCTGCAATGTCCAAGATCGAAATCCAAGGCGCACGGCTGCCGGAAGCGATCTTGAAGATGTCCGAATGCTAACCCCCACTTATTAGTCCTCTTAAGTCGGCTACCCGTCAGTAACAGCTGTAACTGGACGCGGTTGCGCAAGAACGGATGAGGTGGTCCCCACCGGGAGAGACTGATACTTACACGTATCGCGGCAACACTAGGTGACCACCTGGTGGCGCAGGCAATGTGAAGGGCATAGGCTCAGTCCGTCAGAGTCGG
This sequence comes from uncultured Terriglobus sp., assembly GCA_964242065.1. Lineage (GTDB taxonomy): Bacteria > Acidobacteriota > Terriglobia > Terriglobales > Acidobacteriaceae > Terriglobus. The sequence goes on from CAXTBQ010000054.1 coordinate 8,917, forward strand.
GTTTCTCCCCTGTTTCTGGCTGAAGTCACAGCAGGGCCGCGCCCTGCGCGGAGTCAGCGATGTCGCAACCCATGGGTTTGGACGCCTCTCATACCTCCCAGGAACTTTGCATGACGCTGCGAAGCGCGCCGTATCGCAGCTGTGACGATCAACACAAGCCATCGGCTGATGGCGGTGTGCTTGCGGCCGGAACGCAGGTGTGGGCACCCACCATGCCAAGCGCGGTGCGCCGGGCGCGCGCGGTGCACTGCTTCGTCGATGGTATCGGCTCCGTGTTGATCGATGGAAAGCTGTTGCGGCGGCTCCAGGCCTGATCGGGCCACAGCGCCGCTTCCGTTGCAACGTGAGCCTTCGGCTCAGTCGAGCATTCCGGCTGTCTCTTGGCTGGCAGCCTGCTCATTCTGGCGGCACGGGACGTCCTGTGCTGATGCTAGGCTTTGCGCATGATCTGCACCGTTGCCATGAGGCGTCTGCCGCAGCAAGGCGAAGAGGACTGCTCACTTCGCTTGAGAATTACCTCCAGGCTGGCAAAGACCGGGTCGGGTCTTGTTCTGTCGGACGAGGTCCAGTATCCAACGCGCAGCGCGCTGGTGCAAGCGCTGCGAAAACTGCAGCTGCCGGAAAATGTGCTCGGTACAGCCAATACAACTTCAGAGGCCGAACTGGCCGAACAACGCTGGATACACCTGGGTGCGGATTTGCAGATACCGGAGGCGGTTCTTGCCGCGGCGGACTTCCATCTGAACGCGGACGAGTAGCTCGCGCCGCGATCTCCTCGCCAGCCGAAAAAAACATTTTCTGTACGCCCAGAGCACGTTTTTTGCGCATTTTGTGTCGCTAAATGCACGTTTTTGCACGCTCTTTTTTCGTGTTTTGGCCATGAAATATCCACTTCCCGTTTGGGTGCGCCACAGGAGTGCGATGTACCAAACGATGGATTCGGGAACACGCTTTTCACACGGCGTTACTGCTGTTGAGCCTGCTGCATCTGCTGCATGTGCTTGATATGGTCGGCCACAGGTGAGGGCGCGGGGGGCAACTGCTGCGCCTTCTCCACCAGCGTGGACCAGTCCTCTGGAACCACCATCTCTTGATCCATGAGCGGCGTGCCCTCGCTCGGTGAGACTCGAACGGCAACAGTGAGGTCGGTGTTGGCCGACCCGCGAAAAATGCCGTGCGTCGGCGGCACGTCGCTGTAGTCCCGGCCAAGCGCCGTGCGGATATGCCGGTCACCGGCCACCAGCCAGTTGGTTGAATCGAATCCCACCCAGCCAAGATAAGGCAGGTATGCCTCCACCCAGGCATGCGTGGCAGAGTTCAGGCTGCGGTCGCGGTCGGTGCTGCCGTGAAACAAGTAGCCGCTCACATAGCGGCACGGAATACGCAGATGCGAGCGCACCAGGGCGATCATGATGTGCGCGAAATCCTGGCAAACGCCCGTTTTCTGCGTAAGTGCCACGTCGATCGGTGAGTCTGCGTCGGTGGACTTGGGCACGTAGTCGAAGTAGTGATACAACTTTTCGTTCAGGTCGTGCAGCACCATGAGCGGGTCGTCACGCCGCCGCACATCGAGCTTCCGGGCTAAGTCTTCGAGCAACGGCGTGGGTCCGGCAAACTCGCTGGGGAACAGGAACTCCCAGTAGTCTCCGACCTCTACGTCGGCGTCCAGCGCAGCCCACGCATCCGGTGCCAGGAACGACGGTACGGGCGCGGTCTCCTCCATCTCCACCAGGCTTTCCGCCACGATGACCAGTTGCTCGTGCGCGCCGGGAATGTCGAAGTGATGCACGTTGTTCTGCAGGTGATCGCGGTAGCTGAAGACGCGGCAGCGCGGCGAAACCGAAAGCTGAAAATTGAGACAGCGCTGCATAGAGTCAGACCGCGGATGCATGCGCGTTTCCATGATGCTTTCACTCACGGCGTTGCTGTAGACGAACTTTGTCAGGTGTCTGACCGTGTAGTACATAAGGCTTCCTAACTAACCGGCCAGCGCCGCCTGGATGGAGTAATCGACGTACAACTCGTAGATGGCGATGTGTATCTCCCTGCACTGCACCTGAATGTCGCGCAGGTACATGACCACGTCGCGGCTCATAATGTCTTCCACGCTGCTGTAGCTGAGCGTTGCCCGCAACCTGCCTGCGATGCGGCTGAGTTTGTCAGCCCGGGTGCCACCGCTTACGTCCTGCACGGCTTCCAGCGAGCGCTGCATGGCCTCGATAGAGAAACGCAGCGAGTGCGGGAAGTCCGCATCCAGCAGCAGAAACTCGAGGATCCAGTCCGGCGCAAGGTCAGCCGTGTAGACCTTGCAGTACGCCTCAAACGCAGTGGCAGACCGCAGAAGCCCCATCCATTCCAGGTACTCGTTGCTGTCGGGCAGGGCATCGTGCGCGGCCCACAGTTCCGGCTGGTAGGCTTCCAGCAGCATCGCGGTTGCGGAGGCGCGCTCCATAAAGCGACCCACCTGGATGAACTGCCAGCCTTCACCATGGCTCATGGTGGAGTCTGTCACACCTTGAAACTGGTGGACGCCTTCCATCACCTGACCCAGAAACTCCGTAGGCGCTTCGCTTTGTTGGCGACCGGCCCCGGCTTGCGCGTCTGGCCGGGTCACCTGTAGGTACAGGCTGTTCAGCCGCTGCCACATCTCCGTGGAAATCTGCTCGCGCACGTGCCGCGCATTCTCCCGCGCTGAGATGATGCATGCCAGCACGCTGCTGCGCGTATTTGCGTCGAAGGTCAGGCAGTTCGCCAGGGCCATGGCGTCGCCCTTCCACTCCACGCCCTTGGGCGAACCGAGTGCCTGCAGCACGCGCTGCCACCGGCGATCGGCGCTGCTGGGCGACTCGTCCAGCATCAGGTTCAGGTTTACGTCCAGCAAACGCGTGGCGTGCTCGGCCCGCTCCAGGTAGCGGCTCATCCAGTACAGGCTGTCAGCAACGCGGGATAGCATCGTTTCTTCGCCTCAGGACGCAGCAGGAAGAGGAAGGTGTGTTGTCTCAATCCGGCTGAGGTCCAAGTGATGCGAAGCATTCTGAATATCGAAACCTATCACCGCCCCTGACTCGTCATAGTCCACTACAAAATCCCGTGACACTTCCTGTGATGTGGCGCTGAGTCCGTCAGAAAGATCGATGTACAGCGAATCAGTTTCCGCATAGTAGTGAAGCTTCATAGAGGTCTCCTTGGCTCAGCACTGTCCGGAAACGCGTTGTGTAGCGTAGTTCTGTCTTCGAGAGTAACAACTCGCAATGCTTTGCCACCGAGTTCGGGTACATAACCCCAGAAGCAAACCCGGCCGTCTTCCTGTGTCTCACTGCGGTAATGGTCGTGTAGCACTGCGATACACCACTCCGATCGTAGATATGCCCATGCCCGCTTCCGAAGCACCTGCTCCCGGAGGTAGTCTGTCGTGGGCACTCCGGCGAAAGCGCTCACGTTACGCAACACAGTTCACTGGCTTAGCACCCAGGTGTCCTTGCTGCCGCCGCCCTGCGAACTGTTCACCACCAGCGAACCTCTCTTCAGGGCCACACGCGTCAGGCCGCCCGGCACAATGCTCACCTTATCGCCGTAGAGCACATACGGCCGCAAATCTACGTGGCGCGGCTCAAAACCATCGTCGAACAGGCAGGGCGCACGGCTGAACTGAATGGTCGGCTGAGCGATGTAGTTCCGCGGGTCGGCCTCGATCTTGGCGCGGAACTCTTCGCGCTGGGCTTCCGTGGACTGCGGGCCGATCAGCATGCCATAGCCGCCGCTTTCGCCCACTGCTTTCACCACCATTTTGTCTAAATTTGCGAGCACATGCGACCGCTCTGAAGGACGCGCGCATAGGTACGTCTCCACGTTCTTCAGCACCGGTTCCTCCGTTAGGTAGTAGCGGATGATGTCCGGCACATAAGCGTAGAGCGCCTTGTCATCGGCAACGCCGGTGCCGAACGCGTTCGCCAACGTCACGTTGCCGGCCCGATAGGCGTTAAATAAGCCGGCCACGCCCAGCATGCTATCGGCCCGGAAGCTCATGGGATCGATGAAGTCGTCATCCACGCGACGGTAAATCACATCGACCCGTCGCAGACCGCTGGTGGTTCGCATGTAGACGATGTTGTCGTGGGTGACCAGGTCGCGGCCTTCGACCAGCTCGATGCCCATCTGCCGCGCCAGGTAAGCGTGCTCGTAATACGCTGAGTTGAATACACCCGGCGACAGCAGCACGATGTTCGGCTCCGGCCTGCCTTCCGGTGCCAGTGACCGCAGCGTTCCCAGCAGCAACTGCGTGTACTGCTCAATGGGCCGCACGTTATAGCGGCGGAACATCTGCGGGAAGATGCGCTTCATCACGCGACGGTTCGTAAGCATGTAGCTCACGCCGCTGGGAACGCGCAGGTTGTCTTCCAGCACGACAAACTCGCCATTCTCCAGCCGGATCAGGTCGGTACCCACGACCGCGATGTACACGTTCCGCGGCACCTGCAGGCCGATCATGTGGCGGCGAAACTGCTTGCAGCTGTACACAATCTCGCGTGGCACCACGCCATCGGCAAGGATGCGGCCTTCCGTGTAGATGTCCTTGAGGAAAAGATTGAGCGCGGTAATGCGCTGCGTGAGTCCCTTCTCGACGATTGCCCACTCCCCGCTCGTGATCATGCGCGGCAGCAAGTCATATGGAAAAATCTTCTCCGTGCCCTCTTCCCGGCCGTAGACCGTGAAGGTTATGCCCTGGTTCAGGAAGGAAAGGTCGGCCGCCTGTTTGCGACGCTCTACCTCTGCTTGCGGCAGCGCGGAGAACTGGTCCATCAGGACCTGGTAATGTCCACGCAACTGGTCCGGTGCCGCGAACATTTCATCGTACGCGCCATCCAGTAAATAGCCGTCCAGGTTGGGCCGTAGGGGTTCCAAATTGTCCATCTGTGGCCCCAGTATAGTCGGGGCCAAGCAGGCAACTGAACAGAGCGGCTACGGGACAAGGGCCCGGTTAGCGCAGAAGCAGCAGCGATAACCAACCCCGCTCAGCAGGTGGCTCTACCTGACTGCGGTGCTTGGCATCGGGCACCATCACGAGCGTCTGTTCGCCACGGCTGCGGACCACGGTCAGGCTCACAGGATGACCCTTGCTATCCCGCAGCGAACGGCTCCAGTCTGACTTGGAGCCGACCGGTTGGCCGTTTACGCGGACGATCACGTCGCCCGCCTGCAGACCCGCAAGGGCAGCAGGACTGTTCCCATCCACCTCATGTACCAGCAGCCCGCGGCCATCCTTGACGCCAAAGTAGCCGGCCAGCTGCGCACCCAGCGCGTCCACCGTTGCACCGGTGTAGGCAGGTGCCATGGGCAACAGGTGCCCGGAAATGAAGCCATGGCCAAAGGTGCTCTTTGCTGGCGCGGAAGCCGGTGCTACAAGGCCTTCTTCACGATCCGGCTCGGGCACCTTGTAGTGGTTGTCCCATGCCTCTCGCTCCAGTTCCGAGCGGTTCGCCATGGTGGCGTTCACCGTTTGCTCCGTGCCGCCGCGGCAGACCACCAGTGAAACGCTGCGGCCGGGTTGCAGGTCGCGCAGGATGCGGCGCAGTTGGTCTTCCCGCTCCACCGGCGTGCCGTTGATGCTGAGCACCACATCGTGCTCGCGCAAGCCTGCCTTGCCGGCCGGACCGTCATGATCGACCTCTATGATCTCCGCGCCACGCGTACTTTTCAGGCGAAGCGTGCTGACCTCGCCATCGGATACGTCTCGAATGCCGATGCCGAGATAGCCTTGACCCGATGTGCGATTGCCGCCTGCACCCACGCCAGATGCCATCGCGCTGCGCAATACCGCCTCGGACATCACAATCGCCCGCCCAGCGTCCACTTCAGCCTTTAGCGCTGGCTGAGTTGCGGAGGCAAGAAGAACGGCTGCGGAAACAATGCAAAAGGTCTTACTGGATGCCATCGCCGATCCCCAGTACCTGCATGGATGTCGTGCGAATATACGGGTTCTCGTCCGAGGAAAGCGTGTGCAGCACCTGCCGCACGCTACTGTCAGCGTGTACGGGTTCCAGCATGTCAATGGCTTCCGTCCGGACCTGGGCGCTCTTGTCACGCATCAGGCTTTCGAGCACGGCGTCCCTCACCTTGGGATCTTCGGCTACAAAGCGCTTCAGACCGTTCAGCGCCTTCAGCCGTACTGCCGAGCTGTTGTCATATCGTAGCCGCACCAGCAACGCGTCACGAATTCCAAGTTCACCGCCTCCGGCGTGCTCACACTGATGGCCGGCGTTGCACTCCCTCGCGAGAAAGCTGACGCTGTCCGCGCGAACATCATTGTCCACGCTCTTTTGAGCACCCAGCAGCAGCAGTTGGCGTGCCTGTGGCTCGTCGATGCGACCGCGAAAGGTGGTGGGCACCAGCCGGTTATAACTCACCTCAACCACATTCGGATCTGCAGTCTGCGTGATGCTGCTGATGTCGTTAACCACTCCTTCAGAAGCGCTGGACACAGAGCTTGACTCTATTTGTTGAGGTGTGTGAGCAGCTTTGTAGCGCGCGAGCAGATTGCCACTGAGAAATCCGCAGCCCAGCAAAAAAGTTGCCAGCGCGGGTGCCGCGTAGAGGTGCTTCCAGGTGCCTTGTAAGCCTACCCGCAGGCGATCCAGCCAGCTTCCGTGGCCGGCTTCGTCCAACGCATCATCCAGTCGCATGCGTGCGGCAGCCAAGAGGTTGGGAGAGACCGCGGGTACAAGTTCCTGCTGCATCTGACCGCTGAACGCGTTTAGCTTGGAGAGTTCGTCTTCGCACTCGGGGCACCCATGCAGGTGCAGTTCCAGTATGGACTGCTGCTCTTCTGACAGCTCCTCGTATGCCAGTAAAACGAGTTGATCTTTTGCTTCTTCGCACTTCATATGCGTGTCCTTGGGTGGCTTCCTCAAAGTTTGTGCTTCCGTACTGCGCGCCTGGTCTTTCGCCAGTCATCGTTGCGACTCTTGCTTCCTAAGGCATGCGACCGAGTCTCCCGCCGCCTGTTTAGGGAACTGATTCCCCCGGAATTCTATTGCAAAAGACTGCTCCGAGCACGGCACAGAGCAGAGATCGACTAAGCGTCTACGAGGTTGGCGCGCAGCTTACGGGTTGCGCGAAACAGGGTATTCTTGGCTGTTTCCTCGGTCGTCTGCAGCATCTCGCCGATGGTTCGCAGCTTCAGTCCCTGGTAGTGCTTCAGCTCAAAGACCGTACGCTCCCGTGGCGTTAGCCCGTCCAGGGCATTCTGGATGCGCGCGCTCAGGTGCTTGCGACGCAGTTCCTGATCCGGGTTTGCGCCGGCGCGGTCATCGCTCAGGTTTGCCATCAGGTCGATGGTGTCGCCACCGGCATCGGTCACGGTGGAAGGATCCTCGCGGCGGCTTTTCCGGCGGCGCAGGGCGTCCAGGCAAAGGTTGGTCACAATCCGGTAGAGCCAGGTATAGAACGAGCACTCGAATCGGAAGTTCGAGAGGTGCCGATACGCTTTGAGAAAGGCTTCCTGGTGCACATCCTGCGCGTCCTGCTCGTTGCCCAGCATGTGCAGCGCCAGGCGAAGCACCGCGCCGTCGTACCGGCGGACCAACTGGTCAAAGGCCTCGCGTGCCCCATGCTGTGCCTGCCGGATAAGCTCGTCGTCTTCCAGGCGCTGCTGGGCACGAGCCTCCATTTGCGCCGGCGTCAGAGCCGCTCGTCCTGCCCGACCTGCCGCTGCCTTGGCCACCTGTGGGGATTCTACCGCGACAACACCCGGTCCAAAGGCTCCGGAAGCACCGAATCCGCCGTCATTCATCCCACGGAAAGGCTGTGTACCCATCGTGCACTTACCCCAAAGCGCCGGTTCGCCGGCCCCATCTCAATAGACCCGACATGCAGAAAAAGGTTAGTAGCTGAGACGACGCATCTAAATCTGCAATGAGCGACGGCACGCCACTTCCCACCGCAATCCTTGGTAACTCAGACCTTCAGATCACCCGCATCGGCTTCGGCGCATGGGCCATTGGCGGCGGCGGTTGGCAGTTCGGCTGGGGAGCGCAGGACGACAACCACTCCGTCGAGGCGATCCGGCGGGCGCTGGACAGCGGGATCAACTGGATTGATACCGCCGCCGTCTACGGGCTAGGCCACTCGGAAGAGGTCGTTGCCCGGGCACTGGAAGGTGTCACGAAGCGGCCGTACGTGTTCACCAAATGCGCGATGACCTGGGGCGAAGACCGTCAGATCGTACGGAGCATGAAGAAGATACGGGAGGAATGCGAAGCCAGCCTGCGCCGCCTGAAGCTGGACACCATCGATCTGTATCAGGTGCACTGGCCCATACCGGACGATGAGATCGAAGAAGGCTGGGCCACTATGGCGGCCCTTCAGCAGGAGGGCAAGGTCCGCTGGATTGGCGTCTCAAACTTCAGCGTGCCGCAGATGGAGCGCGCCCTGAAGATCGCGCCGGTCACCAGCCTGCAGCCGCCCTACTCCATGCTGAACCGCACGAATGAGCCGGAAATCCTGCCTTTTTGCCAAGCTCACGGCATCGGCGTCATTAACTACTCGCCCATGCAGAGCGGCCTGCTCACCGGCAAGATGACCAAGGAGCGCGTGGCCGGCTTTCCGGGCGACGACTTCCGCAAAAATGCCAAGCAGTTCCAGGAGCCCCACCTGAACCGCAACCTGCAGCTCGCCGACAAGCTCAAGGAGATCGGCAGCCGGCACGGCGTCGAGGCAGGGGTAGTCGCCGTCGCATGGACGCTGCACAACCCGGCTGTGACGGCAGCTATCGTGGGCGGCCGAAGCGCCAGCCAAGTAGACGGCGTTCTGCCGGCGGCCACGTTTGTCTTGACAGAAGAAGAGTTCTCCGAAATCAACGGTCACCTGCAATAGGAACGGTGTCCTCATAGCCGTCGATCGGTCCGTGACACGAAACATCTGACCAGCAGCTATGCTGTTGCCATGCCCTTGTTTCTGTTCCGCAAAGCTGCCGCTGCCCTGACCCTTGCTGCGCTCACTGTACCCACACCGGCGCTCGCCTGGTGGGAAAAGGGACATCGCCTGGTCGCAGCGATTGCGGAGGACCACCTTACACCGGTGGCTCGCCGCAGCGTACGCGCCCTGCTGGGAACGGAATCGCTGGCTGACGTGTCTGCCTGGGCCGACGAGTACCGCCCTCTGGAAACCCAGACCGGTGCCTGGCACTACACTGACGTCGCCGCAGGTTCGGACACGTACGACCGGGATCGTGACTGCCCGGTGCAGCCGACGGTGAAGGTTGGTGCACGCAATGACATCTGGCGTGACTGCGTGACCGACCGCATCCTGTTCTTCGAGGATCGGCTGCGAAACACAAAACTGGACCCTGTGGATCGCGCTCTCGCGCTGAAGTACCTGGTCCATTTCGTGGGCGACGTCCATCAGCCACTGCACGCCACCGGCGTGGCCGCAGGGGGCAATGCCATCGCCGTGACAGCATTCGGCTCTGCTTCCTGCAGCACCAGCGGCAAGTGCAACCTGCATAACATCTGGGATGGTTATCTGATCGATCACACCGGCCTGACCGAGGCACAGTACCGCAGGCGGCTGGAAAGTGCGATTCGTGCCGGGAAGCTTACAGCGGGCACGGACGATCCCGCTGTTTGGACGAGCGAGTCAAAGAAAGCAGCAGACGAAGCGATGGTGCCGAAGGACAGCAATATCGATGAAGCGTATAACGCACGCGCAATTCAGGTGATCGATACGCGACTGGAGCTAGCTGGTTTGCGGCTCGCTTCCGTGCTCAACAGCATCTTCACCGCTCCCCCGAGCACGTTTCATCCCGCGGCGCGGTCCCCGGAAGAATAGTCAGCGGGGTGCCCTCGGCGCAAAGTAGCCCTTGCGTGCACGCACGTGATAACGCTGATCAATCGCCACCAGGTAAATGGAGCGGAACGCCCCGTCTTGCTTCAGGTCGGCCGGGCGATAACGCAGGGAGTACTGCGAGCGGAGTTCCTCTTCGATGGAGCGGAAACCCTGCGCAACGTCCTCGATCTTGGTGGGAAAGAAGGCGCGGCCGCCAGTGGCTTCGCTCAGCCTTGTAAGCACCTCGTCGCCTTTGTCCTTGGAGGGCGAGACATTGGTGGAGATGGTGTACACGATGGTTTCGGCGCGCTGACACTCCTTGATCGCATCCTGCTCGAAAGCATGCGAGTAGTTATCTTCGCCGTCTGAGACCACAATGATCGCTTTGCGCAGTGTGTCATTGGATCGGACGGTCAGCATCTGGTCGCGGCAGGTTTGGTATACCGCGTCGAAGAACGCAGTACCGCCGCCCGGCCGCAGCTTGCTGATGGCGGTGCTGAGCTTGTCGATGCTGTTGGTATAGTCCTGCGCCAGGTCCTGCCGCACATCGAAGCCCAGCACAAAGGCCGCGTCCTGCTTAGGCCGCAGCACCTGCAGCAGGAACTCCGTTGCTGCCTGCTGCTCAAACTGGAAGCGCGAGCGAATGGAGTTGGACGTGTCCAGCAAGATGCCGATGCGCAGAGGCAAGTTCGCCTGTTGCGTAAAGGAGATGATGCGCTCCGGACGTTTGCCATCATCCAGGAGGCCGAAGTTCTCCTGCTTCAGACCAGTTACGAAGCGGCCTTTGCCGTCGGTCACGGTGAATACCAGCGGTACCTCCGGCACAAACGCGCGGATGGTGGGCGCGCTGGCCTCTGCTGCGCTGGGTGTCTGGGCACCATTTGCAGGTGAATCAGCCTGTGGCGATACAGCCGGTGGTGCCGCTGAGGGCTGTCTGGGTACCTGTTGCTCGTCTGCAGAAATCGGCGGCAAAGCAGGAGCGGCAGGCCGGGTCTGGGTTTGCGCTGAGACAGTAAGCGATGCGGAAAAAAGGAGTGCAACTGCTGTGGAGGCGATCCGGGTGCGAAATGCGGCCATGTCTGGCGTAGTCTACCAATCCTTCGGTACACCGTGCGCTGTCACCGGTGGCGCTATTGCGGCAGCTGCGAACTGCGAAGATCTTTCAGCAGGGCGTCCAACTCGGGCGGCAACGGCGCGTGGAGGTCAAGCGGCTTGCCTGTAACCGGGTGCGATAACCGCAGGTGCGCGGCGTGCAGAAAGTTACGTCGAAGCATGTGCGGTTCGCTTCCTAACCCTGGAATGCGGCCCGGCGCGCCGTACAGCGTATCGCCAACGACCGGGTGCCCCAGTGACTGCATGTGCACGCGGATCTGGTGGGTGCGGCCTGTTTCGATGCGAAGATCCAGCAGGGTGAAGTCACCCGCAGTGGTGTGCAGGCGCTCCAGTACGGTGTAGTGGGTGCGCGCCGGGCGCGGATCGTTGGGTCTCCGCCGCAACGATGGTTCCGGTTCGTCCGGGTGCCGCAGGCCGGGCGACCCGTGGCTTGCGGTGGTCATGTACTGGCTGGCCGTGCGCGTCGTCATCCTGGTGCGCCGCACGCGGTCCCGCGCGATGGGCAGGTCGATTAAACCGCGGTCGGCTTTCACGTTGCGATGGACCAACGCGATGTAGCGCTTTTCGAGCGAGCGCTCTGAGAACATGTCTGCCAGTGCGCGATGCGCCGTATCGTTCTTGGCCACCATGATCAGGCCGCTGGTCTGCTTGTCCAGCCGGTGCACAATGCCGGGCCGCAGAGGGCCGCCAAGCTCGCTCAGGTCATCTTTAAAGTAGTGAAGCAGCGCGTTGACCAGCGTGCCGCCGGACCTCTCCTGGTCATTCAGTCCGCTGCCTGCGTGGACCATCATGCCGGCAGGCTTGTCAATGACTGCCATGTGCAGGTCTTCGTACACTATGCTGAGCGGAATGTCTTCCGGCGTGGCGCGGAGCGGAGTGGGCTGCGGCTCGCCTTCCACCACGATTGCCTCGCCGCCCTGCAGTTTGCCTTTGCTTTTGCCGGGCGTGCCGTCGACCCGCACCTGGCCGTGCTCGACGAGCAACTGCGCGCGCGCCCGGGAAATCTCCGGCAGCATCTTTGCCAGGTACACGTCCAGCCGCTGGCCGCGCGCGGTCGCATCCGCTACCCACAATTTGCGGGCACCAGCCGGCATTTGCGCGGGTGCGGGCACCAGCAAATCGTCATCCTCATCCATCTCGGAAGTTGGGGTAGCCTCCTGTTGCGGGACCGCTCGCTGCTGACGACGGCCGCTTTTCTGATAGCCACGCTTCCGCGGGTCAGGGATCGCAGTATTCGGAATTGCGGCGACGACCGTTTCTGGCGTTTCGCCGTAAATACCTGCCTCGGTCGCCTCCAACTCGGCCGCCTCCGCATCGTTTGCAGCGTCGCGCGCCACGCGGTACTGGGCTTTTACGGATTGCCGGCGCTTGCCTTTGCGAATCATGTTCTTACTGGGCAAGGGAACGCCTCCGCTGGAAAAAGAAACAGACACCAGCTCCGGCTAAACCAATGAGTACGACCTGGTCTACACGTAGGAAGTGACCAAGGAGCGACTCAGGCAGGACGTAGTCAGGTCGCAACTCGTCTACGAAGAACCGGATCAGCGCCGCCAGCGACAGACCCAGGCCGAACACCTCGCCATTGCGATGGCGTGCGCAAAGGAACGCGAACGTGGCCGCAGATGCGAGCAGTGAAAGCACCGTTGCATACAAGGCTACCGGGTGGTAGCCGCGGTCGCCCGCAATCCACTGCCCAACCGGCATTTGTGTCGGCGAGCCAAGATCGTCGCCCGCGAACAAGCTGCCAAGGTGGAGGGCAGCCGTTAGCAGCAGGGCCGCCGGTGCCAGCGCGTCTGCCGTGCGCAACAGGGGCATGCGCCTGAGTCGTGCATACAGCAAAGCGCTGAGTACCGCTGCCAGAAGACCATACTTCGTCACCGTGGGCAAAGACAGAATGTACATCGGATAGTGCAGAAAAGCAGCCGGCACCTGCGCCACAATCAGGACACGAGAGAGCAGCAAAGTGCCCGCCGCGCTAACCAGGCAAAGGTTCCACACCGCGTCTTCACTCAAGTGCAACTGCCGGGCACCGCGGGCAGCCAGCAGAATGGCAAGCACCAGGCCCAGCGCAGCAACCGCGCCGAAGGTGGGGATGGTGACCGGGCCGAAGCGTGCAAGGTGCGGGTGCATCTGTCCAAGGATACGTGTGCAACAAAGCAGAGCCGAACGCAGGGCCGAAGCCGCCGCTACTACGTCATGCCCGCTTCACGCTCGGCGGACGGGGTTTAGCGGAAGAAAGAGGACCGATCCGCTGGGCCGTGAGGGAAGCGCCGGTGAACCCGCGCTAAGCGGTGGGATTCAACCGTGGTTCTTTAGGCATTCCGGACTGGCGGACACTGCACACCGAACCATGTCTACGAGCCAAACCCCTGTTCATTGAGTATTGGTTCAACCGGCGTTGTTCCCCGCACCTGCTTTGCAGGCCGGTCATCTGTGGCGATGCTAACCGCAGTCGCCGATCTTGGCAAGGCAAGCGCCAGACTGCGCTGCATGTCGCAGAACCGGAACTGAACCGGCTTTCTAAGCCGTACTTCACTCAGAGCTTGCCAAGAGGGGGTACTGCAGCTACACGGCGATGCGATGGCGGTAATCCGACTCCAGCGCTTCATCCAGAAGGTGGGAAAGGGAACTGGCACGGCGGCGTGTTGCGGTCTCGCTGCTGTCGAGTGAGCGAAGCAGCTCCGCGTGGCGGGCACGCAGATCCGCGAGTTCGTCCGCAATGTTCAGTGCTGCCAACACAGCGACACGGAGCGAATCGACTGTGGCACCGTGAGCGGAAACAGCACGCATTTTGCTGTCGACGGTGGCCGCGAGTTTCGTGATGTGATCGGCATCAACCCCGCTCAAACGGTATGTCTGGTCATAAATTTCCACAGAGACCGCACCGGCCAACTTGTTCCCACTCATGCCTGCTCCCTTCCTCCTGCCGGTCCGTTTACACCAGCTCGTCCATCTGCTTCAGCATGGCATCGACGCGGGTTTTTACCTGCTCCCGCTCCTGCTTCATGGCTTGCAGATCGGTGTGAAGAGAAGTGTTCTCAGCCGATGCCACGTCCAGCAACTCCTTCATCGCGGCCAACTCCGTCTCAGCAGCGGCACGCGCCTCGCGCTCCTTGCGGATCAACTCCACGGTGCGCAGAACGCGCTGTTCGAGTGCCTGGAATTCATCAACGCTGATGGTGGTGGCTGCCATAAGAAACTCCTTCTGATTCGCGCGGTCCGTTCTCTCTGCTTGAGTGCCGCCCAAGCCGGAGTATAGAGCGCGCATTTATGAATGACCGAAAGCAATTCGCATTGGGGTACCCGATTCGAGACCCTCCTAGCAGGGAAAAAATCTTGTCAGCAGACCTGCACCAGAAATGGTGCAGGTCTACGGGTTGCGCTCGCCGGTTCTTTTCGGCGAATTCCTTACCCCGTCCAGTTTACTTTGCCGAGCGGGGGA
>CAXTBQ010000055.1:0-6664 GCA_964242065.1 uncultured Terriglobus sp.
GCGGCATGGGAGAGCAGCCTAACCGACTTTCGTATTCGGCGCGAGAAGTACCTCCTCTACGGCTACCTGCCGACGAGCGAGGTACCCGAGTCAGCAGTGCCTGCGAAGCGGGAGCGCTGAAGAGCTCTAAGCGGGTGTGGCTGCTATGGAGAGGGAACGTGATTGAGCGCGTACTCAACCACCTGAGTGAGTTCCGCGTGCTCTTGTGCCTGATCCTCTGCCAACATTGGCTGCATCGCACGACCGACGAGTACAAGCAACGGCGCGGGACCGGGCGAGATGTCGGCGAAGTGCGCCAGCGTCGATGCGGCGGCCTGCTGCTGCGGAGTTGCGGCGCTTGAGATTGCGACACAGGGCATGTCGTCTGGCACGCCTGCCGCACAGAGGTCCTGCACGATCAGTGCAAGGTGGCGTCCCGGCATGTAGATGGCGAGCGTCGCGTCGGAGGGCAAGGTTCCTTGCCAGACGGGAAACACCTCGCCACTGCTCTTATCCTCAGCGTGTTTGCCGGTGATGAGGATGAGCTTGGACGCCGCCCGCCGGTCGGTGAGCGGAAGCTGCAGGGCAGCTCCTGCGGCAAAGGCGGCAGAAACACCGGGAACAACCTCGGCCGGAATGCCAGCCTCGCGCAGTGCGTTCAGTTCCTCCGCCGCTCGCCCAAACACCAGCGGATCACCTGACTTCAGGCGGACGACACTCAACCCGCGCCGGGCAGAGTCGATCATGAGCTCGTGAATTCCTGCCTGAGTAATGCGAGGCCGCCCGCAGCGCTTGCCAACGCTGGTCACAAGGGCTTTCGGACTGCACATCCGAACAATCGCTTCGGGCACCAGGTCGTCGTGCAGCACCACATCCGCGCTCGCAAGCAGCCGCACGGCACGTACGGTCAGCAGGTCGGGATCGCCCGGGCCGGCTCCGACCAGGTAGACCGTTCCCTTCACCGCGCCGCTGCTCACCGCGACGGCTCCGCGTCTGCCAATGCCGGATTGCGCGCAGGGTAGTGCAGCCGTGCATGCGCTCGCGCCATCTCGCGTGAGGGGCATGCCTCAGCGCCGCAGACCTCGCGCTGTGCCAGCTCATGCAGCAGCAGCTTGCGCGTTTCGCCCAGCGGCTCCATGGCGAGAACTTCCCGCCGTAGCCGCCCCAGCTCCATCAGCCATGGGCCAAGGTCACGCGGTAACTGCTCGTTCAGTTCCCTGCGCAACTGCTGCGCCAGCGCCGGGCTCTCCCCCGCAGTGGAGATAGCGATCTGCAGGTCACCCCGCTTCACGATCGACGGGAAATAGTAATCACAATACGGTGGATCGTCCACCGCGTTCACAAGGATGCCACGACGCTCCGCACCGGCAAACACCGCCCGATTCACCTCGGGCACGTCAGTCCCTGCTACCGCAAGAAAGTGACCATCAAGGTCGCTGTCTTCAAAGGCACGAAGATGCAGCCGGATTTCACCGCTGGCGGCAAGCTCCTGCACACGTGACGAGGCGCGCGTTGCGACAACGGTCACATCTGCTTCCGCTCCGTGCAGGCTTTCGATCTTTGACTCTGCAATGCTACCGGCACCGACAACGAGGCACCTGCGCCCGGTCAGCTTCAGAAAGATGGGAAACAAGCTCATCGCTAGCCCGCCTACATGTCAGCCGGTGGGCGACCCGTTGGTCTGTCGCGTTCCACCGGAGCAACGATGGCTCCCGCAAGCTGGCCGCGCAGGTCTTCATCACTATGCCGCGCGAAATACTGCCGCAGGTTTTCCTCGGGCGACCGCTGCTTCAGATAGGTGCTCAGGAGCCGCTCCATGGCAACCGGAACTTCGGTGGCCGGCACACGGTAACCCACAGCACGTGCGAACCCGGCGTGCTTGCCCAGCGCGCCGCCCAGGCAGAAGTAATACGCATCCACCATCTGGCCGTCCTGCTTGATCTTCTTGCCTTCAAGGCCGATGTCTGCGATCCATGCCTGTCCACAGTTGTTGGGGCAGCCAGTCACGTTGATGCGCAACTGCTGGTCGAAGTTCGGGACACGCTCCTGCATTTCATCCACGAGCCAACGCGCGAAACCCTTGGTCTCGGTGATCGCCAACTTGCAGAACTCGGTTCCCGTGCAGGCCACGGTGCCGCGCCAGAAGTTCGTCGCTTCCACGTGCAGGCCGGCCGCGTTGATGCGCTCAACCACTTCCTGTACCCGCCCGTTCGGAATGTCTACGAGCATGATGTTCTGCTGAATGGTGCACCGGACAGAGCCGGAGCCGAACTCCTCCGCCAGGTCTGCAAGTGTGGCAAGCTGGGCCGCGTTCATGCGCCCACGCGTTACGGAGATGCCGATGGAGGAGAGGCCCTCCTGCTTCTGCGGCAGCACGCCCATGTGGTCGCGGTAGAGATCGTTCGGCATCGTTTCTTCAGGAGCCGGATCGAACCTGTATCCCAGCCGACGTTCCAGGTCCGCGAGGAAGCTTTCCGCAGTCCAGCCATCGCGCATGAACATGAACTTCATGCGGGCATGCGTGCGGCTCTCGCGCAGTGACCCGGTCTGATCCCGGAACATGCGCGCGATCTCGTAGCAGACTTCCTCTGCCTGCTCCTGCTTTACAAAAGCGTTCAACCGCAACGCCAGGTGCGGATCTTTGGAAAGGCCGCCACCCACACGGATGCTGTAGCCAACCTCGCGCTGGCCGTCTACTGTGCGCTCGACCGCGGTCAGACCGATGTCGTCGATCTCCGGGTAAGAGCACCAATCGGGGCAGCCTGTCACGGTGATCTTGAACTTGCGCGGCAGATTTACGAAATCCGGGTTGGCCGTTAGGTACGCTGCCACACGCGCAGCAAGGGGCGAAGCGTCCAGCAGTTCGCCCTTCAGCTTTCCAGCCAGTGGGCAGCCGGTCACATTCCGCACCACGTCACCGCACGCTCCTTTTGGTGACAGGCCGACGCGCTCCAGCGCATCGACTACGAGTGGCAGCGACTGGATGGTGAGCCAATGAAACTGGATGTTCTGCCGCGTTGTGACATCGGCCAGGTCGCGGCCATGGTCTCGCGCAATGCCGGCGATCACGCGAGTCTGTTCGCTGGTCAGGATGCCGTTTGGAACGCCGACGCGCATCATGAAGTACTCGCTGGCCTTACCCTCGCCGCCCACGCCACCCACTGCGCCCACGCCATCACCCTGCGTGTAAATACCCCACCACTTGAAGTAAACACCCGCCCAATCGGGCAGCACAGCTTCGCGACCCTCGCGTGCAAACTGCCGCACTTCTTCCCATGCGGCCCACGGGTTCTTCTCGAGCTTCAGGCGCTCCACTTTCTGGGCCTTCGTCTCCTTCTTGACGGGTGCCACGGGAGTCACGATGTGAGCCGCGTTTGTCTCCACGCTGATGCTTTCTTCTGCCATGATCTTGATGTCTCCGCTGCTATGCCTCTGCTGCCATCTGCGGCAGTGTTGCTGCCGAGGCCATGGTGTGTCGCACGTCCGCGCCGCGAATCCAGAAGATGACGTCTTCTGCAATGTTGGTCGCGTGATCGGCGCTTCGTTCCAGGTTTCGCGCCACGATGATAGAGTTCAGCGCATTATCTGTGAGCTCGGGATCGCGCGCCATTTCCTCTCGCAGCGCCCTTTGCGCTTCGCGATTCATGCGATCCATCTCGTCATCCATTTCCAACACGCGCTCTGCAAGTTCTGGGTCGCCGTCCAGCAGCGAACGAATCGCAAGCTGAATCATCTTGGCGGCGACTTCGCCCATGCCGGCTATGTCGCCGGGCAGCGCCTCTGGCGTTGTGTAGTCCCCAGCAGACTGCAACTCAGCACATCGCTTCACAATGGCCGCTGCCTGGTCACCCACCCGCTCCAGATCGCCATTGATCTTGATCACGGCGAGCAGAAAGCGCAGATCGATGGCCATGGGCTGCTCTTTTGCGAGCAGTTCATACGCCATTTCATCCACAGCTCGATCCGCGGCATTGATGGCCGCTTCGATGTCGTCCACGTGATGGCACAGGCCCATGTCGCGCTGCAGATAGGCTTCCACCGCAAGCTCCAGCGCCTGCTGCGAAAGCGATGCCATGGCCAGCAGCTTGTCTTTGAGCGCTGCAAGCTGTTGCTGAAAGTGAATGCGCGGCACGAGAGATTCCTATCTCTTATTTTCCGGCAAAAATGAGAATGCCGCCACCTGGCCCGGCAGCAGGCTCTAAACAGCATCCATGCTCTGACCCTTCGCCTCAGTCCCCAGAAAAGTAAGCAGCGCAACCAGCAACGCAATGACGACCACGGTGGCTGCCATAACCGGTTGGAGCGAGCCGGCGAAATACTTGCGGGCCAGCAGAGCCTGGAACGGGCCGTTATACGACGAAAGCAGCGCTCCCAGTTGATAGGCCAATCCGGCGAAAGTCGCGCGAACCGCTGCCGGTGAGAGCTCATTCAGGTGCGCGGGAATAATGCCCCAGGCACCCTGCACCATGAATTGCATTAGAAAACCACCGGCGGCGACCAGAGCAAGGTGGCTGGTAAACGCCCACAGCGGAATCATGGGTATCGCGAGCAACGCGGCGATGATGATGGCACGACGCCGTCCCAACCGCTCGGACCATGCACCGAAAGACATCCCACCCAGCAGCGCTCCTACATTTGCAACAACGGCAATCAGGCCGACTCGTGCCGGGGGAAAATGCTTGTTCTTCTGCAGCAGCGTTGGATATAAGTCCTGGCTGCCGTGGCTGAACGATGTGAACGCAAACATCAGCACCACAAGGAAGAAGAACAATCCAAGCTGGTTTGCTAAGGAACTCCATCGAAAGGGCAGCTTACGGCTCGACGCATGTCCCGCCTTCCACGCAGGAGATTCGTCTACCTTGGCACGGATGAAGAACACGAGCAGGGCAGGCAGGGCACCGATGAAAAACATGATGCGCCAGTTCGTCAGGCTCCCAGAGCCGTGCAGGTGTGGAAAAACCAGCCCATAGACCGCCGCTGCCAGCAAATTGCCGGTTACGTAACCTTCTTGCAGCAATCCAGAGAAGAAGCCCCGCCCCCGCTGCGGCAACGTTTCAAAGGTGAGGGCGGCGCCTACGCCCCACTCACCGCCCATCGCGATGCCAAAAAGAGCGCGACAAACCAGGAAGGCGGCCAGTGTTGGCGCAAGGCCCGAAGCTACTTCAAAGACACAAAAACTTACAATGTTTAGCATCAGCGTGGGACGTCGTCCAAAGCGCTCTGCCATCGCACCAAATAGCAGTGCTCCGACCGGCCGCATACACAGCGTCCAGAACAGTGCCCGGGTCACATCTTCAACGCTTCTGTGGAAATCCGCTGCGATGGCGCTGACACAGTACGTAAGAACAAAGAAATCAAAGGCATCCAGCGTCCAGCCTAAAAAGCAAGCAATGAATGCGTTCTTCTGCCGGGACGTAAGTTCACGCCAGTGTGTGCCGATGGCCGTAGACATGTGCTGCGATGCTACACGGGACGCGGCTGAACAGACACCTGCTTTGTGAAGATTGTTCTGTCAAGGACTGCGCCAGCCGGGTGCAGCAGATGGAAGGCTGAGCCTGATCCGCTTCGACGCTACGCTTCAGGGCACAAGTTCTTTGCTGATTTCCTGTGGATAGTGCTTCAGTAACTGATGGTGAAGGCAGTACAACGCGAGTTCCAACCTGTCGGACACGCCGAGTTTGTCGTAAATCTTCCGCAGGTAGTTCTTCACGACCTGCTCTGTGGTGCCCACCTGGTAGGCAATCTCCTTGTTTCGCATGCCGCGCGTAATGCAGGTGATAATCGCCACTTCCTTTGTGGTGAGGTGTGGCTTGGTCCGTGGACTGACCAGGGCGCTGGCTTGCGAGCGATACGCCTCAATCACCCAGCTGATCGACTGGTTGTCGATCCAGGTCTCACCTGCCGCAATCTTGCGCACGCATTTGATCAGCAGATCCGGAGAAATGGAGCGTGGAACCACGCCGCGAACGCCGCGGCGGTATAGCTCCACCGTATTAACCTCATCTGTTTCAAGTACTTGCACGATGAGCTTCGCCTGCGGAGCGCGGCGGACAAGCTCCGGAATCGCATCCACAATGCCGGCAATGAGCTGTCCCTCCAGAACCACAACGTCGGCGGGAAAGCGTTGCAGCGCGCCATAGAGGTTTTGAAGAGTCTCAGCTTGCGCTACGACACGGATGTCATCTTCCAGCGCAAAGATCTTGCGCATGCCGACGCGGTAAATGGCCTGCGAATCCGCCAGGACGACGCGGATTCCTTCCTGTGAAAGGTCTTCCTCAACACCGTCGGGGGGGGTGGTGGATTCAGACATGAACACGTTCTCCCATGCGGTAATCGTCGATAACGGCGCCAACCTGCAGTCCGTAGCTGCTTGGCGCGTGCCACACCACTCTGCCGACGCAGGCAACCGTCACATCATGCTCTGAACCCATCTCGTCGGCGGGAAGTTGCAGGGTCCAGGTGAGCCGGGTGTTAACCTCTGGAGCAAAGGGCATGGTGAACAGTACGCCCGTCGAGGAGATGTCCTCCGTGACCGCGTCAACGGAGCCCTCTGCCGTCTCCACGCGCGCTAGCAGGTGCAGAGGAAAGCGCACGGCACTACGCATTGGGTCGGTACCGTCGTCGTGTGTCTGCGAGATGGTGTGTCGGATCATGGACCGTCGAGGGTTACCCTCGTAACGGTTCT
>CAXTBQ010000055.1:6682-17935 GCA_964242065.1 uncultured Terriglobus sp.
AAAAGTCAGCAGCCCGGCTGATCCGCCCACCCAGAGCTGGTCGCGGTTGTGGTCTACTCCCATCATTTTGCCGCGGCCAAGCCGCACCAGCGTATTGACCGCCGTCAACTGACCGCACTCCGGCCAGAGATAAAGAATCCGGATCTCCGCCTGCGTCATGCCGAAAGGCGTGTCGACGGTGGCTGCGAAATCCATCCGCTCCTGTAGCAAGTAGTTCCGGCGCTCCGGCTCCGGGATGGCTTCCAGCAGATCATCCGACGGGGAGAACTCGATTCCCTTTCCCGCGAACGAAAACAAGGGCTTCAGAATGAGGCGGTTACGGTCCTCCGGCAATCGATCATGCTTCTCGCCCCGCATCCACTCGTCGAGGAAGACGGCTGCCGGTACGAAGGGATGCTGGAGGAATGGCAGGGAGAACTTGCTGATGTTGAAGTACCAGTTGGGATGGCCGGCCCACTCCACGTCGAGGTCGGCGCGCAGGTCGAACCCGTGCTCTACGCCCTTCCGCATCATCTCGTCGGCGATGGCGCGGTTGTATAGACGTTCGACCGGCGTCCAGACGCCATCGCGCAGGTACTCGAGCTTGCGACCGTGCTGCCGGATGGAACGGACGTCCACCGCGCGGATACCCAGGCGGTCCTCGTGGACGTGGAAGTCCGGCAAAGTCTTCTGCAGCTCCGGCGTAACCTCTATCAGCACAACGCTTTCGCGGGCATGGTCGCCCAGGATCACGGCCCGCATGTCCGCCCAGTACTGCGCTTCATCCCGACCGAGAAAGGTCTGCAACGAGTCATCCAGTTCGAAGCAGCGCTTGTACTCATCGGCCAGGACGGCCTGGTAGCCATACACTGAGGGAAACGCCTGCAATTCCACCAGTCGCGGGGAGAGTCTGCCATCCGCTTCGCGCACATACGCGAAGTCAGCCGTCATGAAGTTTGGATGTGCATCCTCGTTGGCTACGCGGAAAGCGGCTGGTATGCTCGCCCTCGCCTTTTGCAGGTACTCCGCATCATTGACCAGCTGGTGCGTCATCTCTGCGCCGGCATCGGCCAGCTCTTTCACGGCTTCAGCGGTCAGAAAGACTGGCGTTTCTGCGACGCGCAGGTTGATCGTCGTCCGTGTTCGCGCGTCCAGGTTGCGCCGCAGTTGCGCATACCGTGCGTCCGTAAACCTCCGGTTGAAGTCCTCGCGGAACGATGGCACCATGCGGTGCAGTGTACCGCGCCGCCTGCCGGCCCCGGTGGCGCACAGTACACTCAGGCCATGCGGCTGCAAGCGCAATTCCTGCTCTCGGCCTTTGATCCGAGCCATTTCCCCACTGCCGCCCGCACCGGCAATGCTCCGGAAGTCGCGTTTCTAGGCCGCTCGAATGTCGGTAAGTCAAGCCTGATCAACGCACTAGTCGGTGGCGTGCACGCTCGCGTGTCCTCCACGCCCGGGCGGACCCGCTCCATCAACTTCTACGGGCTCAACGAGGTTACGCCTGCCGGACAGGTCCGGTCGAAGCCAGCGCTGGTCTTTGCCGACCTGCCGGGGTATGGCTACGCCAAGATCTCCAAGTCCATCTCAAGCGAGTGGTCGGGTTTTGTCGATCCGTACCTGTCGGAACGGCCGCAACTCGCGCTGTGCTGCTGCCTGGTGGACACCAACATACCGCCCCAGGCCAGCGATCAACAGCTCATCCAGTACATGCAGTTACACCGGCAACCCTATCTAGTGCTTGGAACAAAAATTGACCGGCTATCGAATAACGCACTTGCCAAGTCGCTCGCCGCGCTCAAGTCAGAACACGGAACAAACGAGATCATCGCCTGCTCGTCACAGGGCGGCAGGAACGGCCGCGGACTGAAGGAACTGTGGGGCCGGTTGCTGCAGCTGCGTCAGACCGAGCCGCTGACCGGCGAATCGCTGGAAGCCGATGCCTGACCTCTGGGGCGAACACAAGGCTTGTTAACGGCTATTTCTGGTTTCCAGACGCCTCGTTATTAGGGCCAAAAACATGCTGTGAACGTGCAAGAAACGTGCCTGGGGCAACCGATCTTGCGCGATCAGCCATTCACAATGCCAATGTCTCTGTGCGCTACATGAAGTCTGCCTCGGCGTTCTCGATGACTCACGTACTTTTCCCACAGGCAAACGCTTGCTTTTCAGCGGTGCCGGAGAGGCCCCCTAAACGCCTCCGCGGAGATGGATGCCGGCTGACTCACGAGCGCCTGCTCAGGACTGCGCGGCTGAGGGCTCGGGGAAAGAGCGATGGCGCGACCTGGAGCCATTGCGCAGCCAACAGGGCGAGCGTGTCTCCGTCAGTCTGGGTGCCAGCCGCTGCGGCGATCCACTCGGCGTCACGGCTCACCCGCTCCGCGTGTGTAAGTGCGTGGTCTGTCTCACACACCCAACCATCAGGAAGCTCAGCCGGGAGGTCAAGGGCATGTGGGCCGCCTACGAGGCCGCGCCCGGCAAGCAGGTCTGCGCCCCGACGGTGCAAAACCTCCGCCGGGGGCAACTCGGCGACGCCAGGCATGCGGCTGAAGGTAAGAGCCTGCGGCTGCAGACCGCGCCGCAACGCATCGACAAGCACCTCTGCTACAGGGCAGCGCAGAGCGACCGTGATGGCGCGGCCTTGACGCACCTCGTTCTTGAGAATGCGGATGGCCTCACTCAGCGACGTGACGGTGAAGGTGCAGCACCCCTCGCGCTGCGCAAAGCGCAGGAGGGCTGGGTCCGGTTCAACGAAAATGCCTGCCGCTCCCGCCGCGAGTGATGCCAGTGCGAGCGCACGGCCCGGCTCATCAAGCCCGACGCACAGCAGCAACGCACCCGCCCACGCGGGCCGGTGCAGCCGAAGTGCAAGGAAGAGCCTGAGGGTTTCCGTCTGCAGGTCAGACATGGTGGCGGAACTTACCAGGTGCTATAGATGGTGCCCTCGGTGGAGAGCGCCTGCGACCCGCTGTGTACGTCGTTGATGCCGGTCGTAGTCTCGTCGACATTCACGTACGCATCGGAACGGTCGCCGATCCAGGTATCGGAGCGGCTGGTCATGGGATCGATCGGCAGCTTCTTCAGGTAGCCGGACGTCACCACTTCATCCAGCGTCTGCGGTGCCTTCTGCTTGTCCACCGTGAAGGAGTCGATGGCCTGCCGCATGGTGTGCAGATCTTCCTTCAGCGCGGCTTCACGCGCCACCTTGATGTGGTGCGTGAAGGCAGGTACGGCCATGGCCGCCAGCACGCCGATGATGAGCATGACGACAATCAACTCGAGCAGCGTGAATCCGCCGTCCTTCGATTGGTTCTGCTTGTTAACCATCGCGCCCCCTACCATTCGGAGTACTTGGTACCGTCCAGCGCCTTGCCCTGGCTCTTGCTGTGGATATCGAACACGTTCTGGCCGCCCCAGCTTGTGGAGTCCGCATCGTCCTGCATGGCGCGCAGTTGCCACTCGGTGTTGCCCGTCATCGGGTCTTTTGGGATGCGGCGGAGGAACTTGACCTTCTTGGTCTGCACGTCCACGCCATTGACCAGGGTCTCCAGGTCCGGCGGGTAGCCAAAGCTGTCGATCTTGGTCTGAATGCCGACCCCGCGGTCATAGGCGTCCTTGTACTTGTCGATCGCACCCCGGATCTCCCACAGTGCTGTTCGCAGTTCGCGCTCTTTCGTTCGCTTCACCTGCCAGCGGGTAACGGGAACGGCTGCCGCGGCCAGGATGGCGATGATGCTGATGACGACGACGAGTTCGACTAGGGTGACGCCTGCGTCAAGGCGCAGCGCCACCCCTTTTCGGCGATTCTTGAAAGTGGGTGCCCCATGTCTCGCAGAGACATGGGATTTCTCTCCGCCCGCCGGATCCCACGTCTCAAAATCGAGACGTGGGGCACCCTTTGTGTTCAAGCTCCGCGCAGTAGCGAGACGAGCAAAGCGTGTGCGTCGCATGGTGCCCTACTTGATGTGGACGGTGGCTTGTGAGCCGACTGCCGGCAGACTGGCTTGGCCGCTGTCTTTTGCGCCCACCTTTGACAGGGCCACCGTCGCGTCGCCCGCGGCGTTTGCCTTGAAGGTGAGCACGCAGACGGAACCCTGTCCGTCGACCCCTCGAACGGCGGGCGGACGTGAGACCGAGACCGTGACCAGACCGTTGCCCTCATCGCGGTGGACCACGGCGACGGACTGGCCGTCGCGGCCCAGGAACTCGCCTGAATCCACATTGACCAGCGACAGCAACGCGGGATTGAACTGCACCTGCAGCGGAACGGAGTAGAGGTCCTTCGCGCCGGATGCGACCACGGCCATCTGGAACGTGCTGCCCACCGCCTGCGATGCGGACGCGGGTGTGACATTGAAGTTGATGGGCGTGGAGGACGGGCCGCCCCACGGCGGTTGCGGCAACGATGCGGCAGCGGGGTTGTTCAGGGCTGCCTGCGCACGCTGCGCGGCGGCGGTGTTTTCATTGCCCACCTGTCCGATCATGGCAGACGCGGCCTGCGCTGCTGTGACTGGCGGCGCGGCCGGGGCCTGCGCACGCTGCTGCTGGAATGCGCCCGTGGTGACGGTGGCAGAGGTGTCGGCGGCCGGTGGCGCATCCGGCACAGGCTCGCGACGCAACTCAATGGACTGGCCGGTGCCGGTGTCAATGGCACGTGTGTTCAGGCGCGTGACCAGTGGCTCGCGCACGATGTGCGGGATCAGCAGGAAGACGACTTCGTCCTGCGTCTTGTCGCGGTTCACCGTGCTGAAGAAACGCTTGAGGAATGGGATGTCTGACAGGCCGGGCGTGCCGGAGAGCGCGTTGCTCTCCTGCCGGGTAAGGATGCCGGCCAGGATGCTGGGTTCGCCTTCCTTGAGCTGGATCACCTGCTCGACCGTACGCTGACCGATGACCGGCTCGTTCACACCGGAGATGACGACGGTGTTCGCCTGGTTGGAGATCTCGATCCTCATCTTGAGCGTAATTTCGCGGTCGGCATGTACGGTGGGCGTGATGTCGATGTTGACGCCGATGTCCAGGTAGGTGAACTGGGTGTTGACGAGTGAGCTGACAATCGCGGTAGAGGCACCGGAGCTATACGAGCCCGTGGCGACCGGGATGCGCTGACCGATCTTGAGCTGCGCGCGCTGGCCGTCCGTCGCGCGGATGCGCGGGTTCTGCAGGATGCGGGTGTCACTGTCGTTGAGCAGCGCCGTTACACCCGCAGTGCCCAGCGACACGGCGAAGTTGGCGCCGGTCAGGTTGCGAAGCGAGTTCAGCGTGAGTGCGGTGGTGCTGTTGGTAGTGGTGCTGCCCGTCGTCGTAGTGGAGCCGGTCGTGGTGCTGGTGGTGGTTGCGTTGGCAACCTGCGGCGTGATGCTGAAGCTCTGCGGCAGGGTGATGCCGAGGTTGCGCGTCTTCTCGCGATTGACCTCGAGCACGGCCACATCGACGACCACTTCGCTATGCGGGCGGTCCAGATTGTTGAGCAGTTCCTGCGTCAGCAGCAGCTGGTCTGGCGTGGAACGCATGACAATGGCGTTCTGGCTGGGCACCAGGAAGACCTTGGTGTCCTGGCTGAGCACGTTGCGCAGCGCGGTGAGCAGCTCGTTCTGGTCGGCCTGGGTGGCGGCGTTCGACAGATAGAACGTCTGCACAGCGAAGTTGTCGAGCGCCTGGCGCTTCTGCAGGTTATTCTGCGCGACAAAGATGGTGTTGTCAGTGACCGGCTTGTAGAACGTGCCCGCCTGCGTGCCCAGAATGCGCAGCGCCGCGTCAAGCGACACGTTGGTCACGTCCATCTGGATGCGGCGGGAGTTGTACTCCGGGTCAAAGATCACGTTCAGGCCGGCCGCCTTGCCGATGGCCTGGTAGATCACCTTGGTGTCTTCGACCATGTGCAGCGTGATGGGATCGCTGGAGATCGGCTTCAGCTTGAGCGGCTCCGCGAGCGATGCGATCTCTGGCGAAGGCCCCACGGACACGGGCTGGTCCAGGCTGTTGCCGGGATTCGCGTTCAGGATGCGCTCGGTAACGGTGATTTCCTGCTGGGCGGCCTGGTTGCTGCCGTCGATGGCGAGTGCGCGCTCAAATTCGGTCAGCGCGCCGTTGGTGTCGCCGCTCTGGCGCAGCACGCGGCCGCGGTCCACGTGCGCTGCCGCGGCAGAAAAGCGGGCCCGCTCGAAGTGCGTCTTGTAGCGAAGGTCATTGGGCTTCAGCAGGTGTGCCTGGCGATACGCTTCAAAGGCTGCGTCGTAGTCTTCGCGCACTTCGGCATCCGCGCCGCGCTTGCTCCAGTTGGCAGCCGATTGCGCACCGGCCTGCAGCAGGGTGCATCCGCAAAGCAGAACAGCGGATACCGGTAGGCTGCGCAGCAGGCTGTGGGTGAGGGGCTTGCCCTGGATCTGGTGGTTCTTCGACTTCCGCATTTGCCTCTCAGGACTTGCCGCTTCCCTTTGGACGGGGCTCCGCGGATTTTGCTCACACCGCTACGTTACAGAACCGGGCGCGCCTGATCTTGTGGTCAGAGTTTACCATCGCAATAGCGACGATTCGGGGCTGCTGCTGCCCATTGGATCTCGGCATCGAAACCGATATGGCACAGGCATCCACCCCCACCCAGCAAAACCCATCGCGCAAGCCCGTGGAGCGCGATCCCGTTGCCATGGGCTCGCGGGATGCAGCGGTCAACCGCTCGGCTTCGCACAACTACTTTCTGACGGATCGCTTTGAGGCCGGCGTGGCGCTGCGCGGTACCGAGGTCAAGAGCATCCGCGAGGGCAAGGCAAACCTGAAGGACGCCTACGGCCTGCTAAAGGACGGCGAGGCCTTCCTGCTGAACGCGCACATTGGTGCGTTTTCGCACGGCAACGCCATGAACCACGAGGAAACGCGCACCCGCAAGCTCTTGCTGCACAAAGACGAGCTGCGCAAGCTCACGGCCAAGACCAAGGAAAAGGGCTACACGCTGATTCCCACCCGGCTGTACTTTCGCAAGGGCCGCGTAAAGTGCGAACTGGCGCTAGCCCGCGGCAAGCAGGACTGGGACAAGCGAGAGACCGAGCGCAAGCGCGAAGCCGACAAGGAAACCCGCGCCGCCATTGCGCGAAGTCAACGCGCCTGAGATGTGCACTTCGGCTGAAGGCTACACTGAACAGGCATGAAGACCGAACTACTTTTTAGCGATGCCGGGACGTTTGCCACACCCTTGCTTGTCGTTTTTGCGGTGGACATCGCAAACGGCGAGGACGACGATCCGCTGCCGATGCTGCTAACCACGGCGGACCCACTAAGCGATGCGTTCGGCGACCTGCTGACTTCTGGCGAGTTCAAGGCGGAAGCGGGTGAAACGCTGCTGCTGCACCAGCCCGACGGCCTCAAAGCCGAACGGCTGCTGGTTGTTGGCACGGGCAAGGTGAAAAAGCTATCCACGGACGAGCTGCGGCGCAGTGCGGGTGCCGCCATTCGGTTCGCCCGGTCGCACCAGTTCCGGACGGTCGTCCTTCACTTTCCCGAAGACCGCGCGCTCTCAGACGAGCACCTGGAGACGCTGGACTGCCTACCCACCGCGCGCGCCGTGGTGGAAGGCGCAATCCTGGCCGACTACGATCCGGACATCTACCGCACCGACCGCAAAGACCGCAGCCTGGAGCGGCTGGTAATCCTTGCGCCGCCGCAGGAGAAAGCCGCTCAGGAAGACATTCGCAAGGGCTTTGCGGAGGGCGAGATCATTGCTGCGGCGCAGAACTTTGCGCGCACGCTGGTTAACGAACCCGGCAACATCCTGACGCCCACGGAGTTGGGCCGCCGCGCCGCTGCCATGTGCGAGACAGCCGGTCTGCAGTGCGAGGTACACAGTACCGACAAGCTGAAGGAACTGAGAATGGGCGCGTTCCTCGCGGTGGCGCAGGGCTCGGCGGAACCGCCGGCGCTGGTCGTGATGCGCTACCTTCCGCCCACCGTTGCGGAGGACACGCCACTGGTCGCGCTGGTTGGCAAGGGCATTACGTTCGACACGGGCGGCATCTCCATCAAGGGTGCCGACGGCATGGACAAGATGAAGTACGACATGGCCGGCGCTGCCGCCATGATCGGCGCCATGCAGGCCATTGCCGCGCTCAAGCCCGAGGTTCGGGTGCTCGGCATTGTCTGTTCGGCAGAGAACATGCCTAGCGGTACGGCGTACAAGCCGGGCGATGTGCTGACCGCGATGAGCGGCAAGACCATTGAGGTGATGAACACCGACGCGGAGGGCCGACTGGTTCTGGCGGACGGCCTGCACTACGCAAAAACGCTGGGCGCAACGCACCTGATCGATGCGGCCACACTGACCGGCGCCTGCATCATCGCGCTGGGCAAGCTGAACTCCGGACTGTTCTCCAACGACGAGGACGCATGCCAGAAGTTTCTGGACGCATCGCGACTTGCGGGCGAAAAGTTCTGGCGGCTGCCCTGCACCCCGGAGTACCGCGCCCTGATCAAGAGCAGCATTGCCGACATCATGAACACCGGCATGGACCGCGGTGGCGGCGCGACCACAGCAGCCATGTTCCTCCGCGAGTTCGCCGGTGACACGCCATGGGTTCACCTGGACATCGCCGGGCAAGCCTGGATCGATGAAGCTCGCAACTACATTGCGAAGGGACCGTCCGGCGTGGCCGTGCGCTCGATTGTGGAGTGGGTCAGGGCTCTGGCTGCGTGACCTTTGCCGAAGCGCGCATTCTCGTCGTCGATGACGAGCCGATCCTGCGCATGACGTTCTGCGTGCTGTTGCAACAGCAGGGCGCCACGGTGTTCTCCGCCGAGCATGGCGCAGAGGCGCTGGACGTGCTGCAGCGCGAACCCGTGGACATCATGCTCACGGACAAGAACATGCCGGTGATGGACGGCCTGGTCCTGCTCCGCACCATGGCCAGCAGCGGTCTGCGGGTGCCCAGCGTGTTCTTCGTCAACGCGGTCGACCACGAAGATATGGGGGAGTTACATCGGCTTGGAGTGGTGGACACTGTGACCAAGCCTCTGCATCCGGAACGGTTCGTGTACGTGCTGCAGAAGGCTCTCGCCAGACTGTAGTTATTCAGTCGCCGACCAGGGCCTCCTCTTGTTACATCCCCATCTTTTGTTTGCTGAAGAAAGTTGCGGAGCAGACAGAGCGTAGCTTTTACATCGATTCCGGCACCGCGATGCCCAACCAGCCGAGCACACGTTCCAGTTCGCGCACGGCCACTGCTGCCGTAGCCAACAGGAGTGCCCTTCGCTGCGGGTCTTCTTCGTTCAGTACGTGGTTGCGGTGGTAGAAGTTGTTGAACTCCTGCGCAAGCTGGAACGCGAAGCGGGCAACAATCGCGGGCTCTGCTGTGACGATGGCCTGCTCCAGCACCGTTGTTACGCGCGCAGCAGCGAGCCACATGGCCCACACGCTGTCGCCTGCTTCACCCTGCAGGTGCTGCGCGTCGATCGCATCGCCTGCGAAGGCCAGCGCGTCACTACGAGACATACCTGCCTTGCGCAGGATGTTCGCTGCGCGCACCGCAGAGTACTGCACGTAGGGGCCGGTCTCTCCCTCAAACGAAAGAGCATCGCGGAAGTCGAACGCGATGACCGTGTTTCGCGTGAACTTGAGCATGAAGTAGCGCAGCGCACCCACGGCAATCTGCTCGGCCGTGCGCTGCCGCTGCTCCTCCTCGTCCTCAGGATGGCGCGCGTCCACCTGCACCTTCGCGGCGGCAATCAGGCGGTCGAGCAGGTCATCTGCCTTGACGCCGAAGCCCTTGCGCCCGCTCACCTCCAGGTAGGGCCGCTGCATGTCCTCGTCGCTTACGGTGTAGCCCAGGTCCACGGCGCAACGGGGCGTCAGCGCTACCATGGCGTAATTGATATGTGTGTAGCGGTCTGCGGCTTCCGTGTATCCCAGGGCGCGCAGGGCCTCCACCACGTTTGCCTGCGGGTCGTTCTGCCGCGAGTCGATCACGTTGTAGATGGCGGTTGCCGGGCTCAGGTCAGGCTCGTCCGCCGCACCGTTCATGCTTGAGATCCAGCAGGTGTGCGTGGGGTACTCGTAGAACTTGTCGTAGCGGAAATCGCGATCCGGCAGCAGGCCGAACTTCCATAGGTGGTAGGCGATGTCCTTGCCAACGTAAGTGACCGTACCGTTCGAGCGCACGAGGATTTTCGCGTCTTCGTCCGGACCGTCTGTCGTCGCTTCAACGCCGGGCCGACGCATGACCCAGCAGCCCTTGTTCTTGCCAGCAGTCTCCTGGTACATGACGCCGCGCTCAATCATCAGGTCGCGCGCCGCACTCCAGAAATGGCCGTGCAGGATCTCACTTTCGCGCGGCAGAAAGTCGTACTCGATGCCAAGCCGCTGCATGGTTTCGAGATGCCGCTTGAGCACAGCCGTCGCAATCACGTCTCCCACGTGCGCGATTGGATTGCCGCCCTCTTCAATCAGATGTAGCGT
This sequence comes from uncultured Terriglobus sp., assembly GCA_964242065.1. Lineage (GTDB taxonomy): Bacteria > Acidobacteriota > Terriglobia > Terriglobales > Acidobacteriaceae > Terriglobus. The sequence continues at coordinate 17,103 of CAXTBQ010000055.1, forward strand.
CTGCAGGCGCAGTGCTTTGCGCGACTCCTTGGCATTTGGATCCGCATCGTACCATCGCGACACTTGCGCATACACATCCCACAGGTAGTAATCGACGCGCACGCCGCGCGCGATCAGGTCTTCGATCAGCGCCTCGGCTTCTGAAGGTGACTTCCCTTCCATGTGCAACAGCGCAACGACTACATCGGCCACCTGCACACCGGTGTTGTCGATGTAGTTCTGCACCACCACGGGGTAGCCGGAGTGCCAGTTATCACCGCGCAGCAGACGGGCAAAGCTGTCGCCCAGGATGGCATTGCGCAGGTGGCCCACGTGGGCGGCCTTGTTGGGATTGATGCTGGTGTGTTCTACCAGGCGGAGGCCGCTGCCACCGACATCGAAGTGATCGCCCGCCGCAATGCGCAGCACTGTCTCCGCGCGATCGACCTTTACGTTCAGGTAGCCCGCACCTGCCACCTCAACGCTGGCGATGCCGGGAATGCTGCCGATCTCCGCTGCAAGCTCCGCAGCGATGACACGGGGCGCCTTGCGCAGGCGCTTGGCCAACTCAAAAGCCACGGGCGTCGCCAGTTCGCCGAGCGCGAGGTTCGGCGGCTGCTCGGTGGCAATGCTCACATCCGTGAGGCTGTAGCGCGTGCGGAGTACTTCCGAGAGGCGGTCGAGAACGGCTTGCTTAAGGGTTCGATACATCCCCTCTAGGCTACATCGCGGCGCGTGTCGGGGATGGCCCAAAGAGTCAGGCCACTGTACTCACTTTACGGTTGTCATCCCCTAGCGCCGCGAAGGGATAAGGATGTGTGGTAGGGCCCAGCATACAGCGTGTTGGGGGGGGG
>CAXTBQ010000055.1:17951-23256 GCA_964242065.1 uncultured Terriglobus sp.
TGTGCCCACGGCGTGAGGTCGTGGATGCGCCAAATCACATGCAGATCCCTCCGCTTCGCTACGGGATGACAAAACAGGGTGGTGATCTATCGGACGATGCGATCGAGAAGCCTAGACGTGCGGCAGTTCTGCCAAATCCTCAACCAGAGGCTTGATGGGCGGCCTGCGCTGGGCGCGGTGCACCAGGAACCAGATGCCGCCCACGCTTGTGATGACGAACAAGAGGATCACATGCACAAACAGCGCGTACACGCCTGCGTCCGCATCGCCCACGCCACGCGCGCGCATGGCCAGCGAGGCAGACGCGTCAAACGGTCCGATGCCACCTGGCGCGCTCGGCAGCAAGAACGACAGGTTCGCCAGCGAAGCGGCAAGGAAGGGTCCGCGCTCGCTGGTGACAAGCCCGATCATCCGAGCGCAGGAGAGGAACACCACGCTCTCGCAGAACCAGACGCCGCCGCTGATGACCAGCAGCCAGGCACGCGCGGGAAAGCTCAGGTGGAGCACCGCCTCAAACAGCAGGCTGGCCCACTCGCCCACTTTCTGCGTGCGCGGGTGCTTGCCAAAGCGGCGAACCACGGCCTGCACCAGGCGGTCCAGCAGGCGCGTGCCGAACAACAGCAAAGCCAGTCCCAGCGCGGCCACCACAAAGATGAATTTCGCCAGCGGCAGGATTTCAAGGTTGTGACCATGCAGCCGCAGCGGCGGCAGCTTGACGTCGGTCCCGCTCAAGCCGATGACCAGGAAGCCGAACAGCGTAAAGATGTCGAGCAGCCGCTCCAGAATGACCGTGCTCAGCACCGCGGACGACGGCGCATTCACGTCTGGCGCATACGCAAAGATGCGCATAAAGTCGCCGACGCGAAAGGGCAGGATGTTGTTGGCGGCAAGGCTGGTGAGCAGCACGCGAACGCAGCTCAGGTAGCGGGCGTGAAAACCGCGCAGCATGCTCCACCACCGATAGCCACGCAGAGCGTAATCGGATATCAGGAAGACCACGAGGACGGCGATCCACTGCGGACCGGTGATGCGCATGTTTCGCAGGTGATCCAGCGGGATGTTGCGCAGAACTCGCCAAAGGAAGAAGCCGGAAATGGCAAAGCCGGGCAAGAGCTTCCAGTACCTGCTCAGGTTGTTTTTGGGGGGCTGGGTCAAGCGGGAAACCGCCGAGTCGCAGACACGCCGGGGTTACGACGCGTCCGTGTCGCAGTAGGTACCATGACTCTGGATTATACGAAGGCCGAGATCAACCCGACCCAACTTTGCCCGTCAGAAGGAGATCATGGCAACTGCAGTTGTTCCGCATCCGGCAAGGCCACAGACCCGCGCGACGATCGGGAGATCAGGCGCGGCGCTGGTCACGCTCTGCACAGCCGTTGCGATCGGTCTGCTTGGCTACCACCCGGCTGCGGAAGATGGAGGCATCTACGCCGCAGCGACCGCCCTGCGGCTGCAGCCCGGCCTGTTCCCGGCAGAGCGGGGCTTTGCCGTGGCGCAAACTGCGCACAGCCGATTTGTACCCGCATTGGCTGCCCTGTTGCGATGCCTGCATCTGCCGCTTGCGCCCGGCCTCCTGCTTGCCTATGCGTGCCTCCTCTTGCTAACGATCGCGGCTGCGCATGGCCTGCTAAAGCAGGTCTTTGAAGAGACAACAGTGCAGCATGGTTCCCTGCTGTTATTCGCGGTGTCGCTCGGTGTGCCTGTCGCAGGAACCTCGCTCTATGTGGCGGATCCTTATGTTACGGCGCGGTCAGCCTCTACGCCGCTGTTGCTGCTGGCGCTGCTCTACCTGCTGAAAGGGCGTGGAGCGGCCTGCTTGGCCAGCCTTGCGGCTGCCACCGCGCTCCACCCCATGATGGCGGTCTGTTCGCTGCCGCTGTTTGGGGCGTACCTAGCCTGCGAGAGCCGCCGTCCCATGCGCAACTTCGTGCTGCTGGCGTTAGCCGTGTGCGCCGCCATGGCAGCGCTGCGGCTGTTCGGTTCTACAGACACGGCAGCGGCAAGGGTCGCGTCGCTTGGCCGCGTCTACTGGTTTCCGCGGCACTGGGCGTGGTACGAGTGGCTCGGGCTCGTCGCTCCGATCGCGCTGCTTACGTGGCTGCGCGGGTCGTTGCCCGGAGAAAAGGCACGGCGGCTTGCCACGTCCGCTGCAATCGCCGTGGTGATCACCGCGCTGCCTGCGTTCCTCCTTGTGGATGAGAACAGCCGTAGCCTCCTGCTGGCGCGCCTGCAGCCCCTGCGCCTGCTGCATCTGACCTACTGCATCTTCGTGCTCCTGCTGGGTGGCTGGCTCTTTTCACGCGAGAGGACGCGCGCGCGATGGCCCAAGTACGCAGCGCCTGCGGTTGCTGGAATCAGCCTGCTACTCATGCAGCGCAGCCTGTACCGTTACTCCGGCCATTTCGAGTGGCCCGGTGCACAGCCGCGCAATGGCTGGCAGCAGGCCTTCGAGTGGGTCCGGCAGAACACACCGGAGGACGCGCTGTTTGCGCTGGACGCGGACTACACCACCAGCTCCGGCGAGGATGCGCAACTGTTTCGCGCGGTGGCTCTGCGCAGTGCCCTGCCTGACGCTGCGAAGGATGGCGGCATCGCGTCCGTGGTGCCCGAACTTGCCGGTGAGTGGCAGACCGCAGTGCACGCGACGAGCGGCTTGGCAAAGCTGTCGGACGCGGAGCGGCTTGCCCGCCTGCAACCGCTGGGAGCCACATGGATGGTGCTGCCCGCTGCGAGCGCGACGCGGATGCCATGCCCGTATCGCAACGCCGCAGCACAGGTCTGCCGTTTGCCGTGAACTCGCCACGGGTACACTTGAGTCGACCCGATGCTCTCTGAACTCTTCCTTGCCATTGACGCGGGCGGCACCCGCACCACCTATGTTCTTGCTAACAGGGAGCGTGTGCTGGCGCGCGTGGAAAGCGGCACCATCAAGCGCATGCGCACCACGGCAGAGATCGCGTCGGCAAACTTCCGCGGTGCGATGGCCGAGCTGGAAGCGCTCTCCGGCGTCTCAGTAAAGCAAGTGCGCAGCACCTGCATCGGCGCGGCGGGCGTCACAGTGCCGCTGGTCACAGACTGGATGCGGGCGGAACACGCAGCAACGGTCAGCGGCACACTGACCATCGTGGGTGATGTGGACATCGCGCTGGACGCTGCTTTTCCCGGGCAACCGGGCATGCTGGCCATCGCGGGCACCGGATCGAACTCGGCGGCGCGCTCGGCAAACGGAACGGTGGAGACGGCGGGCGGCTACGGTCCCGTGCCATCGGACCAGGGATCGGGTCATCACATCGGCACGCGTGCCCTGCGGGCCTGCTTCCTGGCGCAGGATGAAGGCCGCCCTAACCGGCTGATGGACAGCATCGTGGCCCATTGGAACCTGCAGCAGAGTAACGATCTGGTCGGCTATGCAAACACCTGCCCGCTGGGCGAGATCTCCGCGCTGACGCCGGTGGTGCTGCAGTGCGCGCTGGACGGTGACGCATTGGCCGGTGAGGTGCTCCAGCAGGAAGGCCGCGAACTGGGCTATCTGCCGCTGCTGCTACACCGCCGCATGCTGCTGCTGGATGGTGCGCAGTGGCAGCCGAAGATCGCCTTTGCAGGCAGCATTCTCGAGCATGTGGCACCGCTGCGCGCAGCCTTGATCGAACGCATTCGCGAAGAGGTGCCGCAGCTTGTGGCCATGCCGGGGGTTGTCGACCCTGTGATGGGTGCGCTGTGGCGTGCGCGGCAGGTGAGCTAACAAGACGGGGGTGCCCCACGTCTCGCTTCTGAGACGTGGGATCGTCGTATACCGCTTGCTCTCGCTTCACAGAACCCATGTCTCTTCGAGACATGGGGCACCCTTTCCAAGCTTCTTGCGAAAGGCTGTACCCTACAAAAAAGCTCACGATCTCCCGAGGACCGGATGTCCGTTTCAACTCGCATCAAGGCTGTTGGCGCAAGTTCTGCCTCCATCGTTACACTTCTTTGCGTCTTTGGCAGCAGGCCAGCCCTTTCCGGTCAGGCCACGCAGGCTGCGCCTATGACGCAGGCGACACCGCCGGATAAAGCCACGCCGCCCACCGCAGCGCCTGCATCGCAGACAGCGCCGGGGGGCGCATCCGCGCCGCAAGCCACGCCTGCCACCGCTACCACGCCGCCGCGCGCGGGCAGCTTCAACGCCGGTATGGCGCGTGACCCGGAAGACCCGGCGCAGGTAGAGCGCGGCAAGGTGCTCTACGGCCTGAGTTGCCAAGCCTGCCACGGCTCGGACCTGCGCGGTGGCGACATGGGCGGTCCGAACCTCTTGCGCTCGCAGGTGGCGCTGAGTGATCGGCACGGCGAGCTGATTGCGCCCATTATCCACGGTGCGCGGCAGGCGCAGGGCATGCCCAACATCGGCCTGAACGATGCCGATGCACTCGCCGCGGCTGCGTACGTGCGCTCGGTCGTGGGCACCATAAAGGGCCAGGGCATGCCGCCCGGCGAGTTGAAGCCGCTGAACATCGTAGTGGGCGATGCGCATCGCGGACAGACTTACTTCGACGCGCACTGCGCAAGCTGTCACGCACCTTCCAGTGAGATCAGCCACATCGCCACCAAGTACAGCGAGCCGAAGACGCTGCAGGCGCGCTGGCTGGCGGGCGGCCGCAGCACGGCGCTGGATGCGCCCGGCAACAAGACCACCGTCTCCGTGACCACCGCGCAGGGGCAGACCGTGACCGGCGGACTCATCCACATCGACGACTTCCTCGTCTCGCTACATCTGCCGGACGGCACGGAAGAGAGCTTCAAGCGCCGGGGCAGCACGCCGCAGGTGGTGGTGCACGACCCGCTGCAGGCGCACCGCGACATGATGTCGAAGTACACCGACCATGACATACACGACGTAACGGCTTACCTGGTGACTCTCAAGTGAACTTCAATTTGTCATCCCGCAGCGATCTCTGCTTGTCATCCCGACCGGAGCGAAGCGCAGTGGAGGGACCTGCTTGTCGTCTGGCACGCCGCTTTCTCTTGCTGGTTCTTCTGACCGTCCCAGCTCTATCGGCCCAACAGAAAGGCGTCGCACCCGCCGACCTCACCAAACCGCTTAGCGACTCGTGGACCACCTACAACGGTGACTACACGGCCAAGCGGTACAGCCCGCTGGCACAGGTGAACCGGCAAACGGTCGATCACCTGTCGCTTGCGTGGTCGTCGCAGCTCGTCGCGGGTGAGCCAGCACAGGCCAGCGGAGGCAGCGCGCCACGCGGCCTGGTGCCGTTTGAGACGGGCGGCGAAGGTCCAGGCCATCTGCGCATCCGTGCTGGCGTCATCAAGG
>CAXTBQ010000056.1:0-218 GCA_964242065.1 uncultured Terriglobus sp.
ACCGGGCACTGCACATCTAACGTAGTCTCAGAGGGCAAACAGGCGATGATCACATGGTCCTCGCAAGTGTGGCGTCGGAAGCGGATGAGAAAGCCTGAAAACAGTCAGCGGAAACTGCCAGGGAAAAGCGGTCGATGGGGTGTTGGCCCCCTTCATGATGTTGCCGCAACGCCTGCTGCACCATGCGTTTGAGGCGGTCACGCTGCTGCGAGAACATG
>CAXTBQ010000056.1:229-23134 GCA_964242065.1 uncultured Terriglobus sp.
AGAGAAGAAAGCCCTGCCCGCACACCAGGCAGCGCACATCGCTCTCCACGTTCGACATCAAAGACTCAATGGGCACTGCGTGCGGCTCCTGACACAAGGAACAGCAGCCCGGGGAGATTGGACGCAAAAGGCTGCTTGATGCAACATCGGTTGGAATGGCGGCAGCGTGAATGGGGGTATAGGCAGCCGGGGACTGCTGCTGTATCCCTTTGACACGCAGCTTACGCCAGCCCTGTAAAAATTGCTATGTTCTTCCGTTGACGGTGCCACGGAGATGGCCTGTTTCGCGTCAACGGGTCAGGCCTTCAGGTTCGGCCCCACCGCCAGTACAAAGTACTTTGCCGGAACCGTGCCGGTGTTGCGGATGCCATGGAGCACCATGCTGGCCGCGTAGCAGATGTCGCCCGGTCCGGCGGGCACGCGCTTGCCGTCCACCAGCCACTCGCAGTTGCCCTCGCGGATCAGGAGCCACTCAGAGTGCTCATGCCGGTGCGGCGGATGGGGCTCCATGCCGGGGTTGAGCACGGTGTTGTGCATCTCGACGCCTTCACCCGTGAGCAGCGCGCCCTGGTTTACCGCCTGTGAGGAGCCGGTTGGGCCGGTCTTGAGGGGCATATCGACCGCGCGAAACACCTGATTGTGCGCGAACGTCTCGGTGCCGCGTGCGATCTTCGCCGGATCAGGCTTCGCTTCTGCCGCGGCCTGCGCCTCTGCGGTGAGCGGAAAGTGTTCGGCCAGTAGGGCAAGTGCTGGCAAAGACAGGCAAAGATCGCGTCGCGTAGTCATCGCTCGCCAGCATACGCCCGCGTCACCCGTTGTGAAAGCCGCCCGGAAGAAACGTGCCTTATACGCCTGCCTCGTCCGAACAATTCCCGCAGATTGCAGTGCAGTGATATCAGCCAATTGGATTGCTCCCAATCTGAACAGCCCGGTCGCACCATCCTTTCGATAGTCGGGGTGCACAGACCTACGACCGGAGTTTCCCCATGAGAATGAAGTTTTTATCGACTATCGTACTTGCTGCTCTTTCACTATCCGCAGTGGCTCAGACCAGGGTGTGCATTGGTGGCGACCTGGACAGCATGTCTCCGGCGCAGATCACGGCGTGCCAGCTGAAATCAGCCGGTGTGCGAGCAGCCGCCACGCGCGTGGGCGTGCGCGACGACTGGCACATTGTGGTGGTGTGCGATGACGCCGGCTGGGGTGACTACGCCTCCTTTGCCGGCAAGAGCGTAGCCGCCGTGATGGAGTCCGATCAGCAGACCGATGCGCCCATGCGCACCACGTTTGTGCGTGGCAGCAAGATCCAAGCCAGCCACAGCAGCGACATGGACCACCTGCTCGCCTCTGCCATGGAGCAGATGCCGGCCGCGGCAAGGCCTGCCGTGGGCAAGCCGCGTCCGCAGGCCCATGGAGACCTGCTGGCAGCCCTAAGCACGCACAGCGACCGCCCCCAGGAACCTTAGCCCGGGTTTGCGCCACTCCGCAGGTATCCTGTTTGGTGTGAGCGAAACAACTTCTGCGAACATCCAGGTGACGCTGCCCGATGGCAACGTCCGCACCGTTCCGGCCGGCACCACGCCCTATAGCATCGCGCACAGCATCTCGCCGCGGCTGGCTGAGGCCGTGGTGGTTGCAAAGGTTCGCACTGCCGGTGGCGAGCCCACTGCGGACGGCGCGGAAGAGCAGACCGATGCCGGCCACCGTGGCGCGGCCACGGAAGAAAGCATGTATGCCGCCGCGCCCAGCGCCGAGCGGCTGGTAGACCTGGCCGAGCCGCTGCACGAGGACGTCCACCTCCAGCTGCTGAAGGAGCAGGATCCGGAGTCGCTCCGCGTCATCCGCCACAGCGCCGCGCATGTGATGGCGACGGCGATCACCGAGCTGTACCCCGAGGTAAAGCTGGGCCACGGCCCGGCGACAGACAACGGATTTTTCTATGACATTCTGCGCGAAAAACCGTTTACGCCAGACGATTTGATCGCCATCGAAACGAAGATGGCCGAGGTGGTGGCTCGTAACGAGCCCTTCATACATGAGTACATCTCGCACGAAGAAGCCCTGCGCGGCTACCAGCAGCAGGGCGACTTCATGAAGGAACATTTCATCACGAAGTTCACGCAGCCGGGCGAGAACGTCAGTTTTTATCGCAATGGCGAGTTTCTCGACTTCTGCCGCGGACCGCACGTTCCCAGCACCGGCCGCGTGCGTGCGTTTAAGGTCATGAGCATCGCCGGTGCGTACTGGCTGGGCGACGAGAAGAATCCGCAGTTGCAGCGCATCTACGGCACGGCTTTCTTCCAGAAGAAGGAGCTGGATGCGCACTTCAAGCACCTGGAAGAAATCAAGGCGCGCGACCACCGCGTCCTGGGCAAGCAACTGGACCTGTTTTCCATCCAGGAGATCGCCGGTTCGGGCCTGATCTTCTGGCATCCGCGCGGCGCCATCATTCGCAAGACGATGGAAGACTGGATGCGCAACGAGTGCCTGCGCCGCGGCTACGAACTGGTCAGCACGCCGCATGTGATGAAGCGCGAGTTGTGGCAGATTAGCGGGCACGAAGGCTTCTATGGCGAGAACATGTACGCACCCATGGAGCTGGACGACGCCGAGTACCGGCTGAAGCCGATGAACTGCCCCGGCCACATCCTGATCTACAAGAACTCGCCCAAGAGCTACCGCGACCTGCCCGTGCGCTACGCCGAACTTGGCAACGTGTACCGCTACGAACGCAGCGGCACCATGCACGGCCTGCTGCGCGTGCGCGGCTTTACGCAGGACGATGCGCACATCTTCTGCACGCGCGACCAGATTGAGGACGAGGTCGTGGCGTGCGTCGAGTTCGCGGAATCCGTGCTGCACACCTTTGGCTTCCAGGAGTTCAAGGTGGAGCTATCCACCTGGGACCCGAACGACAGCAAGAACTACGTGGGCGCGCCGGAAGACTGGGCGCTTGCGGTGAACGGCCTGAAGTCGGCCCTGCAGCGCAAGAACATTCCGTACCGAGAAATTCCGGGTGAGGCTGCGTTCTATGGCCCCAAGATCGACGTGAAGCTCGTCGATGTGCTGGGCCGCCTCTGGCAACTCTCCACCGTCCAGTTCGACTTCAACCTGCCCAGGCGCTTCGAGCTGGAGTACACGGGCGAGGACGGCGAAAAGCACCAGCCTGTGATGGTGCATCGCGCGCTGTTCGGCTCGGTGGAGCGCTTCTTCGGCGTGCTGATCGAGCACTACGCGGGCGCGTTCCCGCTGTGGCTGGCACCGGTGCAGATCGGTCTCGTCCCCATTAGCGAAAAGCATCTGGAGTACGCGAACAAGGTCAAGGCAGAACTGGAAGCCGCTGGCCTGCGCGTCGCATTGGATGGTCGCAACGAAAAGATGAACGCAAAAATCCGCGAGTTCGGGCTACAAAAGGTGCCGTTCATCCTCGTCATGGGCGACAAGGAAGCCGAAGCCAACGCCGTCAGCGTGCGTGTGAGAGGGAAGGGTGACGAAGGCACAGTTCCGCTGACCACCTTTCTCGCACGTTCGGAGGCTCTGGTAGAAAGCAGAGGCGTGGACCTTTTGAGGGCAGATGTCTGAGCTTTCATCTGAAGATCGCTTGAAAGTGCTTCCGATTCTGGAGAAGGTTCGGGAGGAGCTTGCAGCGCTTGCTGGAGATGACAAGTTACTGCTCCACTCGCTGCGTCGCTTCATCGCGAAGCGTCTCGAGTTTGATGAGCGCGGCAACCCGGCGCGACGACGCAAGCTGAAGAAGTTGATGTGGAAGCGGCAGATGGGCAAGTGTGCGATCTGCGATGAGCTGCTACCTGAAAGTGGTGCCGAGTTGGACCGCTTTGTAGCTGTCAACGGCTATGTTGAGGGCAATGTACGGCTTGTTCATCATCAATGTCACCGCGATGATCAGGCCGCAAAGAGCTATTGTTGAGCAGTTCCCGCTGAATGACCATGGTCATACTCTGTGGTGCGGGAAAGACCCTTAGGATCACCAAGCACAGTAAAGCTGTTTGCGCGGCTGTTTCCACCGGAACTGCCTCAAGCGTAGCGCTTTGTATTGCTACTTGAACTCATGAGGCCGCAGGCGCTCGCGGGTAAAGATCTCAGGCTTCCAGTACCCGGCACAGCCGGCTAACTTCGGTGTGTGCGGCGACCAGGTGCGCCCGCTCATTCTCCAGCCAGGTGGTGTCGCGCTGCCGCTGTGCCGCTGCCCGCGCCAGCTCCGGCTGCAGAGCTTCGGGCGCGGGGCCGCCCGGCACCCTGCGCACCCGGACGAAGTTGTCTGGATCGAGTGCTGTATGGATTTCAGTGACCGTGATGCAAAGGCCGTCCGCCCGGACACGCGCAGCCAGATCGGCCGCCAGCGCTTCCGTGCAGTCGCTGGTCGCTGCTTTTACCGCGGCTGCCACCAACCCGTGGGCGTGCTGGAATGACGTGCCGCAACAGCGCACCAGGGTATCCGCCACTTCCGTCACGGAAAGAAAGCTGCCGTGGGCGCGCTCCCGCATGCGGGCTGTGTTGAACCCTGCTTCAGACAGCGCGCCCGCCAGCAAGGCGAGCGCGCGGGCACCATCGGCGAAGGCCAGCGCCACCAACGGCTGCAGGGAATCCTCGCCGTCATTCATGTCCGCAAAGGGGGTGTTGTGCAGCGAGTTGAGCACAGACTGCGCTTCACCCAAAGCGCGCGACGCCAGAATGCGCACGTGCTCCAGCGGCACTGGATTGCGCTTCTGCGGCATGATGCTGCTGATCTGCACGTAGCCGTCGGACAGGCGCAGGAAGCCGAACTCCGCAGTGGACCAGAGCAGCATATCCTGCGCGAAACGACCCAGGCTGAGCATGGCGGTGGCCAGCATGCTGCACGCCTCGGCAACGTAGTCCACAGACGCAATCGCACCGTAAGAGTTCACGACGAGACCGCGGAAGCCGAGCAGTCGCTCTGTGTGGTGGCGATCGATGGGGAAGCCGGTGGTGGTGATGGCGCAGGCACCCAGCGGGTTGCGGTTGACGCGCGCATAGCAGGCTGTGATGCGCTCCGCGTCGCGCTCCAGCACCTCGACCATGGCCATCAGGTAGTGCGCCAGCGTGGTGGGCTGGGCAGGCTGGTTATGCGTGTACGCCGGCATGAGTGATTTGCGGTGCGCGTCCGCAATGTCCAGAAGCACGCGGCGCAGATCGAGTGACGACCCCAGCGTGTCGAGCAGGTTGTCGCGCAGCACCATGCGGTACATGGCCAGGTCGATGTCGTTGCGCGAGCGGGCGGTGTGCAGGCGGCCGGCATCGTTCGGCCCGATCAACGATGCCAACTGGCGTTCCACCAGGAAGAACAGGTCTTCCACCGTGCCGTCGTACGCTGCGGTGCGCAACGCTTCCGCGTCCAACAGGCGCAGACCCCGCGCGCATGCCGCTGCCGTTTCCGACGACACAATGCCGCGAGCGTGCAGCATGACAAGGTGCGCGCGATCAATCTCAAGCAGCGAGGGCAGCAGCAGGCGCTGCGCGTCCGCAAAGATGTGCGTCAGGACCTGGTCGCGGTAGACGGTGGCGGGAAAGGCGGAAAGCGCGGCGGATTGCATCGCCTTTCAGGATAGCGGCCTGGGCTAGCCTTGGAGAAAGCAGAACGCAGAGGGTGCAGAGGAAAGGCCCGCAGAGTGCGCAGAACGGGGCTTCCGTCGCCGTTCCTACGCTCTGCGCACTTCTCGGCGCACTCTGCGGTCTTCCTCTGCGTTCTTTCGTTTTCAGCTAGAACGCGATGCGCGCGCCGAATTGCAGGATGCGGGCTTCCAGCACGGAAGCCGTGGGCACCAAGGACGGCGCGGCGGTGATGACACCCGCAGCGTTGGTGGTGGCGGTGGTGTTGATGGAGGTGAAGTTGGACCGGTTCACGAAGTTGTTCGCTTCCGCAAAGATCTCAGGGCGCACACGCTCGAAGTAGGTGCCGAAGGTGCGAGTAAAGCGAGCATCCGCCTGAAAAATGTTCGGCGTACGCAGCGTGTTACGGCCCACAAACAGAGGCCGTTGCTGCCCGTTGGATAGTGCGTCGTTGGAGAGATTACTGCCCGTGACCAGATTCTGCTGGTCGCCGCTGCTGGCATTGACCAGCACGGCCAGGTTGTTGCCGTGGGCCAGGCCGTTCAGGAAGCGATTGCTGAAGTGCGTTTCCGGCTGGTAGACCGCCGATAACGTGAAGCTGTTCGGCCGGTTGACGTAGCTGTTGCCGCGGTCGCGTTTCCGGTTGGTCGGGTCTTCGATGTAGTTCGAGTTCTCGTAGCTATTGGCTTCCGGAGCATCGGCAATGGCATGCGACCAGGTGTAAGAGGCGTTGACGACCAGGCCGCCTGTCACACGATGGACGAAGTTGGTGACCAGCGCGTGATAGCTCGAGTTTGCGCCAATGTCGATGTAGCGGATGCTGTTGAAAGCCGGGTTATAACGCGTGAAGCTGTTCACCGTGGTAGAGAACGTGGGTCGCCCATCGGCCAGCGGGGCCAGTGCGCCGCCGGTGGCAGACACGCCGAGGATCAGGTTGCTGTTGCGCAGGAACTGCAGGTTACGGCCACTGGTGAGCACGTAGCCGATGGTCAGCGCATCGCTCTTGCCCACCGCCTGCTCCACCTGCGCGTTCACGTTCCAGGTGTACTCGTTCTTGAAGCGAGAGGTGAGCGCGTAGGGTGTGGGAACCGGCAGTGAGGCCACAGGCACGTTGTTGAACGTGTTTGGAAACGCAGGTGCGCCCACGGCTGTCGGTCCAAGCGTCGCGATCAGGTTGCCGGTGTTGGTCAGGCCGTTGCTGTACAGCGGGTTGTAGAAGCTGTTGGTGGGCGTGGACTCATAGAACATGCCGCCGCTCAGCCGCAACACGGTGCCGGGTTGCGGTGTGTAGGCAAGGCCCAGACGCGGCGCAAAGTTGCCCATGGGCGTGCGGAAGCTGCGCGTTTCTGCCAGCGGTGCGTTGCTCAGCCCGGCGGGTGCACGGTACTGGTCGTAGCGCACGCCGTAGTTGGCCACCAGGTTCCGCGTCACCTGCCAGGTATCCTGGGCAAACAGGTCGAAGAAAACGGTCTGGTAGCCCGCGCCAGGCCTGCCGATGGAGGCGGTCACATTGCTGTACGCGAAGGGTCGCGTGCCGTTCTTTGCGGCGGTGTAATCGGCCAGCGTAGCAAAAGTGAACTGCGTGTACACATCGGCTAGCTGGGTGTCATTGTTCTTCTGGAAGCCCACGCCGAACTTGAACTGGTGCGCGCCCTTGATCAGCGTCACGTTGTCGGAGAAGGAAGGGATCTTTTCCTGGAACTTGTCACCTGCGCCATTGGTGCCGCCAAAGCCGCTGACCACGCCGCTGATGGTGATCATGGGGCCAGTACCGGTGGCCGCGCCCGCAAAGTGCTGCTGGTTGCGGTACGGCCAGGAGCCGCGAAACTCATTGAGCAGCGCGGGCGTGAACGTCGTGATGAGCTGCGCGCCAATGATGTGGGCGCGGTCCTGAAAGTCTGCTTCGGCTGACTGCAGGTACAACCCGCCCGCGTTGGTGTTGTAGGGATAGTTGTTGCGGAAGTAGTTGTAGCGCACAAATGCCGTGTTCTTGGCGTTGATGTTCACGTCGAGCCGCGCGTCGGCCCACTGCGCGCGCTGCACCTGCGGCGCGGTGTTGAAATCGCTGGCCGGAACACCCAGCGCGATCAGCTGCGCCTGGTTTGCGGCTGTTACCGTCACGGCCTGCGGATTGCCGCGCTTGAGCTTCTCGTACGCGCCGAAAAAGAAGACCTTGTTGCGCACGATTGGCCCACCCGCGCGTGCGGTGTAGTCGTCCACGTGGAGGTCAGGCTTTGCGCGAAAGTTGCTCGCACCCGGCGTGCAGTTCTGCAGGATGGGGCAGGAGCTTGCCGCCTTGGGCCGCCAGAGGTACTGCACCGCGCCGTGCAGGCTGTTGCTGCCGCTGGGCGTGATCACGTTGTAGATGATGCCCGCGGTGTTGCCGAACTCCGGCGTAAACGCGTTGGAAATGGTCTGCACCGTCTCCGTATAGCTGTCGCTGATGGCGAACAGGCGCAGGCCGTAGCGGTCGCTTTCCGTATCCACCATGCCGTCCAGCTGGTAGTTCACGCGGTCTACCAGACCGTTGGTGTTTACCGTGCGAGGAATGCCATTCTCCGGGTTGGGATGGCCCGACACGCCCGGCTGGAACAGGATGAAGTTGTACGGGTTGCGCGAGGTGAGCGGCAGGTTTTGCGTCTCTGCGGACGTGATGGTGCGCGAGAGATCGGAGCGCGCTGCCTCAATAATGGGAGCCTCGCTGGTGACCGTCACTTCCGTGGCCACGTTGCCGGCCTTGAGCACCTCGTCCAGCGTGCTGTCAGTACCCGCGCCCACGTGGATACCGGTCTGCGTGAGTGGCGCAAAGGACGCTGCGGTGGCCTGCACGGAGTACGTGCCGATGGGCAGGTTGGGCGCAACGTAGCGGCCCTCGCTGTCCGTGTTCAGTTCGCGTGTGTAGCCGGTGTCGATGTTCTTCACCACGACGGCAGTGTTCGGTACCGGCGCGCCGGAGGGATCGGTGATCTGGCCGCGGATGGTGCCGTTGATCGACTGAGACTGGCCGAACGCGAACGGCGCTGCGGAGAGGAGAACAGCGGAAAGTGCAAGACTGCGCGAGAGGAAGCGGGTAGAACGGCGATTCATGGACTCTCCTAAAGGCTATGGGGCGGAACGAGCGGTGTGTCTGCGGCGCGGTCCGGGTATGCGAGCTCGCGCGTGTGGCCGTTTGCTTAGAGTCTTGCGGTCAACAGCGATGCGCCGCGACAGCTGCGGTAAAAGCGCTTTGCAGCGCAGCCGTACCCTGCGGCGCAGATGACGTCATGCGCTCCAAGCGGCAGAGAGAGCCGTGCGATCCCGCATTGTGTCCAGTGATCTTCAGATAAGCAGATTATAAAGAATGGATGAACACCGGCGGGCAGCAGCAGAACAGGGAAGCTTCGCCGTCCCGCGACATCTCGCCTACGCTGGTGGTTCTGGCCGCGGGCATGGGCAGCCGCTTTGGCGGACTGAAGCAGGTGGCAGCGGTAAACGCGGCCGGAGAATCGCTGCTGTACTACTCGGTGTATGACGCGGTCCGCGCCGGCTTTCAGCGGGTGGTGTTCGTCATCCGGCGTGAGATGGAGCATGACTTTAGTGCGGTAGGCTCACGGTTTGCGCGGCGGATGGACGTGGCGTACGCCTTTCAGCAACTGGACAGCCTGCTGCCGTTTGCGCCGCCTGCAGGGCGTACCAAGCCATGGGGCACGCTGCAGGCCACGCTGGTGGCCGCGGATGGAATCTCCGGGCCCTTTGCCGTGATCAACGCGGATGACTTCTATGGCTTGGACAGCTACCGCGTGCTCGCGGACTCCTTGCGCGATCAACACAGCGGGCGCCCCATGTCTCCTGAGAGACATAGGATCGAAGATGCGCGCGATCAAGCAGGCCCACATCTCAAAAGCGAGATGTGGGGCACCCCCAGTGTTGGCTCGGCGATGGTGGGATTCCGCCTGCGCAACACGCTGTCAGACTTCGGCTCGGTCTCGCGCGGCGTATGCCAAGTGGATTCAAACGGCATGCTCCAGCGCGTGCAGGAGATGAAGCGTATCGCGCGCTCGGACGGTGGCGCGTTGAACACCGGCGATGACGGCTCGGAGACGAGGCTGAGTGGCGACGAACTGGTCTCAATGAACCTGTGGGGATTTCAGCCGTCCGTGGTGCCGCTGCTGCGCGAAGCGTTCCAGGCTTTTCTCAGCGAAAACGGCACCAACCTGACTGCAGAGGCGTACCTGCCGATGGCCGTGAACGGCCTGCTTGCCGAGCGCAAGTTGCAGGTTGCGGCACTGGAGACCAGCAGCGTGTGGTGCGGCATCACCTATCGTGAAGACCTTCCCGGCGTGGTGCAGCGCATCGGGCAGATGACACGCAGCGGCGAGTATCCGGAAGTACTATGGCCCTGACCGCGGACATTGCGGCAAAGATAGCGAAGCGCTTCCGCGTGGAAAGTGCGGTGCAGGAAGCCGCCCCGCACGGCAGCGGGCACATCAACGCTTCGTTCCGGGTAAGGGCAGGCTCGCGGCAGTACCTGCTGCAACGCGTGAACACGAACGTGTTTCGCGACGTGCCCGCACTGATGGAGAACATCGGGCGCGTGACGCAGCACCTCCATGGCAAGGCCGCAGGGCAGCCCGATGCGGATCGGCGCACGCTGAGCCTGGTACCGGCGCTTGACGGGGCCGCGTGGCACACCGAGCCGGACGGCTCCTGCTGGCGCATGTTCCACTTCATCGCGCGAGCACACAGCGATGATAGTGTTGGTTCTCCGCAGGACGCTGCCCGCGCGGCCGAAGCGTTCGGCCGCTTTCAGCAGCAACTGGCTGACCTGCCCGCGCCACGCCTGCGTGAGACCATCCCCGGCTTTCACGACACACCGCAGCGGTTCCGGGCGTTGCAGGATGCCATCACTACAGACATCTGCAACCGCGCCGCGGGCTGCCAGGCTGAGATCGACTTCCTGCTGGAACGGGCGCCGCTTGCGTCCGTTCTGCTTGAGGCCGGTCTGCCGGAACGCGTGACACATAACGACACCAAGCTGAACAACGTGCTGTTCGATGACGCAACGGGCGAGGCACTCTGCGTCGTGGACCTGGACACCGTCATGCCGGGGCTCTCGCTGTACGACTTCGGTGATATGGTGCGCACCGCCACCAGCAGCACCACGGAAGACGAGCAGGACCTTGCCAAAGTCCACATGCAGATGCCTTATTACCGCGCTTTAGTGGAGGGATATCTGCACACTGCGGGCGGCTTACTTACGCGCGAGGAAAGGACGATGCTGCCGTTTGCCGGTAAGCTGATTGCGCTGGAGCAGGCGGCGCGCTTTCTGTCGGACTACCTCCAGGGTGACGTGTACTACCCGGTGACCGGAACGCAGCAGAACCTCTACCGCTGCCGCACGCAGATTGCGCTGCTGCGATCGATGGAGCAGCAGGCCGGCGCGATGGAAGCCGTGGTGAACTCCGCGGTCTGCGGCCAGTCCGCACCAGTTTTCGAGAGGGCTTTGACACAATGACAAGCGGCGGATCGCGCTTCTTCACACCGGCGAACTACCAGCGATACCTGATCGCCATCGCGGGCCTGGGCGGCCTGCTCTACGGCATTGACGTGGGCATCATTTCCGCGGCACTGCTGTACCTTGGCAAAACGATCAGCCTTTCGCTGGCGCAGACCTCCATCATTGTGGCGGCGGTATTTGGCGGCGGCGCGGCGGCCTCGCTGGCGGCAGGGTTCCTGGCGGATTGGCTCGGACGCAAGAAGATGATGGTGATAAGCGCGTCAATGTTTGTTGCAAGCATCGTGCTCATCGTGCTGTCACACGGCTTTCTGACGCTGTTCCTGGGCCGGCTGCTGCAGGGCCTGAGTGGCGGCGTGATCGGCGTGGTAGTGCCGCTCTATCTCGCGGAGTGCCTGAGCGCTGACATGCGCGGCAAAGGGTCCGGCATGTTCCAGTTGCTGCTCACGGTTGGAATTGTGATCGCCGCGTTTTCCGGCTTTTACTACACGCGCCATGCGGAGGCCGCGATTGCGCTCGCCGCGGGCAACGCGGACCTGATCCGCGCAGCACAGGAGCATGCGTGGCGCAGCATGTTCTTCTCCGTTATTTACCCCGGCGTACTGTTCCTGGCCGGCAGCCTGTTCCTGCGGGAGACGCCGCGCTGGCTGTTCCGCCACCGCGGACCGGAGGCAGCACTGCAGGCGTTGCGTGAGATCTCTCCCCTTGAGGAAGAAGCGCAGCAGCAGTTGCGGGACATGCAGCAGTTGCAGGCGGACAACGAGACGAAGGAAGACGCAGGCGGATCGCTGCTGAGGCGGCGCTACGTGGTGCCATTTGTGCTCGCCTGCATTGTGTTGTTCTGCAACCAGGCCACGGGTATCAACTCCGTGCTCGGGTACCTTTCGCTCATCCTGCGACAGGCCGGCATGAACGCCAGCCATGCCACCGGAGCGGACCTCTTGGTCAAGCTGCTGAACGTGGTGATGACCGTGATCGGTGTGGCGCTGGTGGACCGCAAGGGACGCAAGTTCCTGCTGGTGTGGGGCACGGCAGGCATCATGGTGGCGCTGGTGGGCGGCAGCCTGATCTTCCGCTCGCTCGAAGCCAAACACGTGGACGCGACCGCGGAAGTGCAAGCGCTGGTGCGCGGCAACTCGCTGACGGTACCGGCCGACTTTCTCTCAAGGCGCGGCTCGCCGGCTGAAGCACGCAGCTTGACGGTGCTGTACAGCTACAACGACGGTGAAAAGCTGGTGAACGCTGTGGATGACGGCCACGGCACGGCACTTACCCTGCAGCCGGAAACCGCGGGCAGCGCGGCGCCACTGACCATCCGCCGCGCCTGGTATGAGCCGGTGGCACAGGAGCGCACGGGCTGGCTCATGAGTGCTTGCCTGGGGCTCTACATCGCGGCCTTTGCCATTGGGCCGGGCGTGGTGGTGTGGCTTGCGCTCTCGGAACTGATGCCGACGCGCATCCGCTCCGGCGGCATGGGCATTGCGCTCTTGCTCAACGTGGGTGCATCCACGCTGATCGCGGGCGTGTTTCTGCCGACGGTGGGGAACTACGGCTACTCCACGATGTTTCTGTTCTGGACGGCGTGTACCGCGTTGTACTTTGTGACCGCCAGGTTCTTCCTGCCGGAGACGAAAGGAAAGACGCTGGAGGAGATTGAGCGCATGTTCGACCGGGGCGTTGTTTCTCGCTAACAGCCGCCCGTCACCCAAAGCAAAGCGAAGGATCCCCGCGCCTTACAGATCAGCGAAACGTTCTATGGCTTTCTCGCAAGAAACGCTCTCGCTGAAAAACGTCTGGAGCGCAGTTGCTTAGCCTGAGATTCGTCGGGATCCTTCGCTTCCGCTCAGGATGACGGGCGAGTGAGCGAAAGAAATTCACAGCACGTACCGCGCGGGGCCTGGTGGGCGCGTCCTAATACGCACCACCGGATGCGTTTGTTGCCGCGCATTTCGTGCTGCTCAAACCAAGCTGATCCATGTCCTGGCAGTTGGGGGAAAGGTTTATGAAGATCTATGCACTGTTTGGCGCGGCCGCGCTATTCCTGCCCGCAATCCATGCGGACTCTCCAACTTCCGGCGTTTTGGGCGACTGGCGCGAACCCGCTGGTTCCGTGATCCGGATTGCGCCGTGCGGCGGCAGCCTTTGCGCAACGTTGGTGGCGATCAGCAAGGGGGCGCCCACGCGCGTGGATGGCAACAATCCGGATCCGGCGCAGCGCAACCGTCCGCTGTGCGGTTTGCAGATTGGCGAAGGCTTCCACGGCAAGGACCCCAACCGTGCGGAAGGCGGCCGCCTGTACGACCCGCGCAGCGGCAAGACCTACAAGGGCAACATGACCAGCGAAGGCAACACCCTGCTGTTGCGCGGCTTTATCGGCGTGGCCATGTTCGGACGCACGGCGCGTTGGGATCGTGTCGCGGAGCCGGTGGAGGCCTGCACGGCGAAAGCATGGCCATCCGCCAACCCGGCGGGAGACGTGCCTGCGGTTCCCGGGCCTCCTACCTGATGGACGGCGGTGATGACGCAACTCCTTGTCTCTACGAGACACGGAGGACGCTGTTCCCGTGGCATGCGAGTGTTGACGAGATGCAGATCCCGCTGCTCCAGCGCGAAAGAAAGGGTCCAGGCAAAAGCCCGGACCCTTGAGAGACAAGCGCAATCGCTCTAGCGATCGGTCATGACGTCAGAACCCCATAGGGCCGTGCTACCTGTGACGGAGCTTGCGCCCCAAAGTGCCGTGCTGCCGCTGGTGCCGTTCGCACCCCACAGAGCCGTGGCCGCATCCGGCGTGCCCGCACCCCACAGAGCGGTGGCACCCCACAGCGCGGTAAAGCCGGCCGGATCGTTCGCACCCCACAGAGCCGTGGCGCCCCACAGCGCAGTCTGCCCGGTCGGCGCGTTGAAAGCGCTTGCACCGTACACGTTGCCGGCTCCCCACAGGGCTGTTGCGCCCCACAGGGCGGTCTGGTCGGTCAGGAGCGTCACGTTTCCGGAGTTCGCGTCATACGCCGCGATGGGCGACATGGCCGTGCCGGTGGGCAGCGAGCTGGCGTTCTTCACCGCGGTGACCGCGGCAGAGATGTCTAAATAGCCCGCTCCAGTGGTAAACGCATCACGGTACGCGGTATAACTCACACCGGTTGCAGGGTCCGTCACCGAGCTCTGCTGCGGCACCACGCTGTGGTTTGCGCTCACCATCAGGAAGGCCTTGGCCTGGTCCGGCGTCAGCGTGATCTTGGATTGCAGCAGCAGCGCCACCGCGCCGCTGGCAACACCCGTGGCCATGCTGGTACCGCTCAGAGGCATGTACACCGTGGAGGCGACGGTACCCTTGGGGCCGATCGTGTTCGTGTAGAACGACACGGGCGTGAAGAAGGTTGGGTTCCCCGTCTGCAGGTTCGAGGAGGTGTACAGAACACTGGTGACCAGATTGCCCGGTGCCACCAGGTCCGGCTTGCTCACCTGGTCGATGAACGAAGGGCCCTTCGAGCTGTAGCTGGCCATGGCGTCGTCGATGTTCGCCGCGGTGCCATTGGTGCGAACCGCGCCCACCGTGAGCACGTAGGGATCGTTGCCCGGCGCTTCAATCGTGCCGTAGCCCAGGGTGTTCAGCGCCAGGTCGCGTCCGTCGTTGCCGGCGGCAACCACCACCACAATGCCGGCGTTCCAGGCGCGCTCCACGGCCTGACACAGCGGGTCCTGCGTGTAGCTTTCCCACACGGGACGTCCCAGTGAAAGATTGATGACACGGATGTTGTACTTCGATTTGAGCGAGATGGCCGTGTCGATCGCCTGGATCACGGCGGAGTCCGTGCCCATGCCGTTCTCATCGAGCACCCGCAGATTGATCAAAGCGACGTCCGGTGCTACGCCTTTGAATTGCCGCGTGTACTTGTTGCCGTAGGAGTTGTAGCCATTGCCCGCAATCAGGCCGGCGACGTGCGTTCCGTGGCCGAATGCGTCCGCGGTGATGTTGGTTTCGCCCGGTACAAAGCTCTGGCTGTACACGATGCGGTTGATGCCCACGTTTGCAAACTGCGACATGCCGAAGTCCGGCGCGGCGTTGATGCCGCTATCGATGACCGCAACTCCGATGCCTACTCCGGTGTATCCGCTGGTCCAAACCGCCGGTGCGTTGATGGGATCGACGGTGAACTCCGGGCTGGTGGCAATGGAACCTTTCGGGGGGGCCGGGGGAAGACCGCGTGCACCCAGAGCGTGATCCAGCGAAACGTGCTCCACGTTGGGATCGTCTTCCAGCGCACTCAGCGCGGCCGTGGACAGGCGCGAAGAGACCTGGCGATGATCGCCCAGGTGGGCCAGCATACGGCCGCCCATATGCATGAGCTTGCTATCGGAGTTGCTGTCCGCTGCGTTGCGGTACTGCACAATCACAGGAACGTCCGCCATGCGCGTACGTGCGTCTTCAAGATCGCGGGCCAGCTTGCCAAAGGAATGGTTCCGCTGTGCGACAGCGGGTGCAAGCAGCACCGCGGAGGCGGCAAGCAGGGAAGCAGCTGTGTGGAGGATACGTTTCATACAGTCTCTTTTCAGGGGGAAGTGACGTGCGGCGAAAATGGGAGGGAGTTCCTTCCGGTTCGATCGGCAACTCGTATTTTGGTGTGGGCCCGGTCGCGATCTGCGAACCCGCCCGCGGACAACAGCAAGGAGCAAAACGGTCATCGGCGGCGCGGTGCGGCGGTTCAACGGATTGGGCAGTATTCAGACATTGCGCTTCGATGTGAGACAGGTTGTCGAGTCTGGCCGCCAACCTGCCCCAGGTCAGCATGCGGTCCCGTGGGTTTGTCATCCCGCAGCGCAGCGGAGGGATCTGCAGGTGTGTTCGTCCATGAACACCGCTGGATGCGGACCCGGGCAGCCTTGCTGTTTGCGCGCCGCGGGAACGGGCCAACAGTATCGGAACATTTCAGCAGCTACCAGCGAGCCGGCACACCTGCAGATCCCTCCGCTTCGCTACGGGATGACATCGAAAGGGCACCACGCTATCTCCGGCATAGCAGGTCCGGCGCGACGGGCAGCGTCTCGAGCAGGCGCCGGGTAGCCGGGTGCCGAGCCGCCAGAAGCGCTTCTGCGCTGCATGGAAGCGTTTCCACCACCGTGCCGCCGCTGAGCACCACCATGCGGTCGCACATCTGCACCACAGAGAGCAGGTCGTGTGAGATGTACAGCAGCGCCATGCCTTCTTCACGGCTGAGTTGGTCGAGCAGGCGCAATGTTTCTGCCTGATTGCACACGTCCAGAGCGCTGGTGGGTTCGTCTGCCACCAGCAGCGACGGCCGGTGCAGCAGCGCCAGCGCGATGAGGATGCGCTGTCCCTGGCCGATGCTGATCGCGCCCGGCTTCCGAAGCAGGAAGTCTTTTCCGCTTGGCAGGCCGACGCGCTGGAGCAGCGTCTCCATGCGCAGCTGCAATGCCGCTGCATCCGGCCGGACGTGGGCGCGCCATGCCTCCTGGAAGTGGCGCAACAACGTGAGCGATGGGTTCAGCGCCGTGGCAGGGCTTTGCGGCACCAGCGCCAACCGGCGGCTGCGTAGCGCGCGCCACTGCCGCTCCGGCAGCGCGAGCAGGTCACGGCCTTCAAACATCGCCGATCCGCTGACCCACCCACCGCGCCACGGCAGCAGACCCATGGCGGCCATGGCTAGCGTGCTCTTGCCCGCGCCGCTGCTGCCTACGACACCCAGGCGCTCTCCGGCCGCCAAGTGGAGCACCACGTCCTGCAGCGTGGTCGTGCTGCCGTAGCCGGCGGATAGACGCAGGCTGAGCAGCGGCTGTGCTTCAGGCTTAGGTGCGCAGGCCTCTACCGGCGCGGCCTCGGGCAAGCAGGTCAGGGTAGCGCTCATCGGTTTGTCTCGCGCGTGCGTATGGTGTCGATGGCCGATGCCACCGTGGGCGGCAGGACGGAAAGATTTGCGCCTTGCACCGAGGGCGCTACGGCGCACAACTGGTTGGGATAGACCAGGTAGATAAACGGCTGCTGCTCTGCCACAATCGCCTGCATGCGATCCACCGCGCGTTTACGCGCCTGGTAATCCGGCGCGGTGGCCTGCGTCGCGGTGAGCTTGTCCAGCTCCGCTTCCCATGGCGTTGCAGCTGTCTTCTCCGAGGGGTTCCACTGGTGGTTGGGCGAGGAGCTCAGCCACACATTGGCCATTGCGCCCGGGTCCGGGTCCACGTTTGATAAGCCGAGCAGCGCCGCTTCATAATCGGCCGTATGCATCAGGCGCTCGATCAGCGCTGGAAAGTCCAGCTTGACCACGGAAACCTCCATGCCCAGCGCTGCGAGATCCTGCGCGATGAGTGTCGCCATCAGCTCGCGCGGATGGTTGCCGGCGTTGGTTAGGATGGTGAACCGCACCGATTTTCCCCCGGCATCCACGAGCTGCTTGCCACGCAGCTGGAATCCCGCGGATTGCAGCAGCGCCTTTGCGCGCTGCACATCCTCATGCGGAGCCTGGCCGGCTGCGTTGAACCATGTTCGATTGGCGGGTGAAACCCAGCCGTAGGCAGGCGTTGCATGCGCCTTGTACGCAACGCGCGCCAAATCATTGCGATGAATGGCCAGCGATACTGCCTGCCGGAACGCGGTGTTCGTGAACCACGCCTTTTCGTACGCGGGCAGCTTCGCCGCCGTGGCCTGGTTGAACCAGAGCTGCTCCGTGTTCAGCGACGCGCCCAGGTCATGCGCTCCACCGGAGCCGCGGGTTAGCTCCTCGAAGTCTTCTGGCTGCAGGCTTTCCACCAGCGCGTACTGCCCGCGCGAAAAGCGCAGCCGCTCCATCTGCCGGTTTGGCACGATATCGAGCCGAACCGAGTGCAGGTAGGGCAAAGGCTTGCCGGTGCTGTCGTGCTTCCAGTAGTTCGGATTGCGCTGCAGCAGCAGGTATTCGCCGCGCTGCACCGTGCCCACGGTGAATGGACCGGCTGTCACCCGGCCATTGCCAAGGCTGGCCGCGGGTTCGATGGCGACCTGGTCCAGCACCTTGGCCAAGGAGACCAGCCGCTTTGGCAGGCGAAGCCGCACCAGCAGTGGCCCGGGACTGTCAACGACCACGGCCTTGGGCTCAAGGAACTCGTCCGCAACCGGAGCGGCCGTAGCCGGGTCCAGAACGCGACGCAGGCTGCTCACCGCGTCGTCTGCGGTGAGCGGTGTGCCATCGGAAAAGCGTACGCCCGAACGCAGCCGCAGCACGACGATGCGACCGTCGGCGGACACGTCCCAGTGCTCGGCCAGGGCGGGTTCCGGCTGCTGCGTCATGCGGTTGATGCGCAGCAGCACGCCCGCCGTGAGAAAGCGAACGGTCTCCGCGGCCTGGTCATCGACCTTTGCGGGGTCAAGCGTGCCCGGCTCCGCGTGCAGTGCCCAGGCCATGTCCGCCGCGGGCTGCGCGTGCGACAGGCCGCATGTGAGCGCCGCAAAGATCGACAGCTTCGAAAACAGGCGCAATGGTTGCGTCATGGTGTTACTCCTCTGCGCCAAGGGTTTCCATGCAGAACATGGTCAAAACAAGAGCCAGCAGCGGCAGAAACATCCACCGCGTGGCCGCGGCTGGTGTGCCGCCGGTGAGTTCACCAATGAGGCTGCCCCACGAGACGAGCGGGTCGCTCACGCCCAGGCCAAGGCTGCCCAGGTTCGCCTCGGAAAGCAGGATCATAGGCACGGCCAGCAGGAATTGCGTCAGCAGAATTGGCCGGAGGTGCGGCAAGACGTCCACGAGCAACGAGCGGATGGGATTGCGACCGCACGCACGCGCCTGCAGGAGCCAGTCGGCCCGGCGCAGCGACTCAATCCGCACCGTGACGCTGCGTACGTATACCGGCCAGCCCAGCGCGGCAAGCAGCCCAAAGCTGACCAGCGCGGAGGCCGCCGCCGGCAGGTTGAGTGGCAACGCGGACCGCACCAGCATGAGCAGGAACAGCCACGGCAGCACCAAGGCCAGATCGCTTACATACAGCACCGCCGAGCGCACGTAAGGTGGTCCGAAGGCAGCCGCAGAAGCAGCCGCCGCCGTCAGGCAGGTGGTGATGAGAGCAGCCGCACCCGCGCCCAGCAGTCCGAGCGCGAACGCCTGTGCCGTGCGCGCGGCGCGGTCGCGGCCAAGCTCGTCCGTCCCAGCAGGGTGCCCGTGCGACGCACCCGCAGAGATGTGCTCGCGATCTGGCGCTGACGGCTTTCGTAGAAACAGCAGGCTGGCCGCAAGAAGCAGTAACAAGCACACGGCCGCAGCACGCTTCATGCCGCCACCTCGCCACTCTGCCGGAGCGACGCGCTCTGCGCCAGGTGCGACGCCACGCTGATGAACCCAGCCACCAACAGCGTGACAGCCAGCAACACCGGCAGATCGCGGTTCATGGCCGCGTTCCACGCCATTTGACCGATGCCTGGCACGCCGAAGATGACCTCTACCGGCACCATGCTGCCGAGCGCGGTGATGAAAGAGAGCGCGACGAGGCTCAGCAGTTCGCGCCGGATCGGCAGCAGCACCGCAAAGATCAGCAGCCGCACCGGCGAAGCGCCCCATGCTCGTGCGTAGAACCCGTACTCTGCCCTGGCCTGCCGCCGCAGCAGCCGGGTGAAGAAGCGGAAGTCGCGCGCCGCCACCACCAGCAGCAGCACCAGCGCCGGTCCGCCAAGGCCGCTGAGCACGCTGGCGCTGGCCAGTACGCTGACCGGCACGGCGATGCCCAGCAGCGTCAGCGCGGCAACCGTTCGCTCCAGGCTGGGCCTGCGCAGTTGGCTGCACGGCACAGCAAGGAGGAGGGAAAGCGCGGGTGCCAGCAGCACTGCTGGCAGCAGCACGCGCGCGGTCGACCGGATGCGTGGCAGCAGCAGGCTGCCCACCGGCTCGCCGTACTGCTGCGATGTCCCGAGTTCACCATGCAGAAGGCCTGCGCAGAATCGTCCCCATGCCTGCACCGCGGAGCCTTCCTGTGCCTGCTGCGCGGTCACACGCTGCGTTGCAGAGGCGCTGTGCTCCGCATCCATCTCACCGGCGCGGCTGAAGTAGCCCGGCGCGCACCGCACCAGCAGCACGGTAAGGAAGCTGGCAACAGCCAACAGCGAGAGCAAACGCAGACCCCCGCCGAGGTGCCTGCGCAAAGCTGCTTCTCGCGAAGCCGGCATCATGCGACGCACGGCTCTGCGCCCAGTACGCTCAGCGAGAGCGTTGGGGCCACCGGCACAACTGCCGCGACCCGTGTCTTGCTCTCACGCTTGTTGCGGTACATGCGGCGGTCCGCCACGGCCAGCAATTCCTCCACTGAGGCACCATCTGCCGGGAACAGAGCGATGCCCACGCTGGCCGAGACGGTCGCCTCTACACCTGCTTCCAACCGCGCCGCGCCCAGCGCATCGGCCAGCCAGGTGAGGCCTTCCGGCGTGGGTACGGAGTCCACCGCCGGCAGCAGGAATGCGAACTCATCGCCACCAATGCGCGCTGCTGTGCCGCAGGTGTCCGGCAGTTCCTGCAGCCGCTTGCCGAAGCAACTCAGCAGCTGGTTACCGGCTGGATGACCTTCAAGATCGTTCACCGCCTTGAAGCCGTTCAGGTCGCAGACGACCAGGGCCTGGCGGCTGCCAACGCGGCGGCACTGCTGCAGGCTGTCTTCCAGCCGCTGGAACAGGCTGCGCGCGTTGAGCAGGCCGGTCAGGAAGTCGATGCTGGCATCGTTCTCTGCGTTTGAGAAGCGGATGGCGTTCTGCAGCGCCAGCGAGAACTTGACCTCGGACGCCTGCAGGATGCGGATGTGATCGCTGCTGAAGCCGTTCTCGCGCGCCGAATAGAGCGTGAGCACACCGTAGATCTCACTGCCCAGGTCGAAGAGAGGAATAGCAAGCGCAGACAGCAGTCGCAGACCGTTGGCGGGCACCTCTGCATAGTTTGGTTCGACCGTGGCATTGCCATTGACGATGGGACGGCCGCTCTGCGCGACCCAGCCGGAGATACCTTCACCGAGCGGGATTGGCTGGCGGGAGAAGCAGGGTGCGTACTGGCCGTGCAGGTACTGCTCCGTAAGCGCGTCGTCGCAGCGGAGGTACACCGCGCAGCAGTCAAACGCCACCAGCGCGCGCAGCCGCGACGCCATGACTGACGCCGTCTCATCGATGCTGAGCGAAGTGCCCACCACCTGGCTCATCTCAAACAGTGCCTGCGCCTCGCGGCTGGCGGCGGCGATGAGCGACAGGCCCGCCATGGGTGCCGCGGCGGCGGTGTGACTCGGCTGCGGGTGCAGTTCCGCTGCCGCAGGCTGCTGCCCCTCAGACGCCAGACCCGCCGCAGGGCCATCGCCACGGCTCACATCCACGTTCACGTCCAGGGCCACGAACTTATCGCGGTTCGCGTCCACGGTTACCTTCAACTGCTCGTACCGCTGCTCCAGCAGGTCAACAATCGCTGGGTCAAACTGCGTCCCGGCCATCTCCTTCACAATGCCCATGGCCTTGGCCAGTGGCATGGCTTTGCGGTACGGGCGGTCGGACGCCAGGGCGTCAAAGCAGTCCACCACGCTCAAAATCCGCGCGCCAATCGGGATCGCCTCGCCCTTGAGGCCATCGGGATAGCCCTTACCGTCCCATCGCTCATGGTGCGACCGCACGATGGGCACCACCGGGTACGGAAAGCGCACGCGCTCGAGAATGTCCGCGCCCACTGTGGGGTGGATCTTCATCTTCTCGAACTCTTCCGCGGAGAGCTTGCCGGGCTTGTTGATGATGTGTTCCGGCACGGCCAGCTTGCCGATATCGTGCAGAAACGCTGCGGTCTGCAGGGCTTTGCACTGCAGTTCGTCGAGCTTTATGACCTTTGCGATTTCTGACACGTAATCGCGCACGCGGAACAGGTGCTCGTGCGTGTTCTGGTCCTTGGCCTCGATGGCCATGGCCAGCCCTTCAATGGTGCGGAGGTGCAGCGCCTCTGTCTCTTCCAGGTGGCGCTGGCGCTCGTGCAGGCTGCGCACCTGCGAGGTGTACGAGCGATAGACCGTGTACACCACCGGCAGCACAAGGATGGCCGTGCCCCAGCCAAAGCGCTGGCTCACCATATCCGTCACAGCCGCCAGGATGGCCCCCGAGACGTAGAACGGCAGGAACCAGCGAAACTGCTTCTTCCACACGGGAAAGGAGCCAAGCCCCTGCGACCACGCGATGACCAGGGCCACCGGCACCGTGTTGACGAAGAAGTACGCCACGGACGCAATGGCTAATGCGGGTGCGGCCGACATGCCGTGCCCGCGCAGCGTGCGGCAGCAGAGAAAGGCTAGCGCAGCCGCCGTCACGCTGTTGCTGATGTTGAACAGGATCTGCACCAGGCTGAAGACCTTGCGCACCTTGAACCGGCACTGCGCGGCCACCGACAGCGCCGTGAGCAGGCAGGCCTGGAACGGCGAAAGCTGCAGAAATGCCAGGAAGATAAAGGGGTAATTCAGCGACATGGTGCCGCTGTCACTGGGCAGCGGCACCTTGAGCGAGGATGTGGCCAGCGTGAGCAGAAGGTAGACAACGAACGGCAGCCACGCCGATGACGGCCCACGCGCCGCCCATGTCCCGGCCAGCACGCCGCACAGGACCACGGCAGCGATCAGGATCTTGGCTGGGGTGGGCATGGTCTGCGACGATCTCCGGGCTGCCCTCAAGGGCGGTCTCCAGGGTGTATCGGCACGGAACAGGGAAGCTGTAGAAGCCCGGCTTACAAGGGGTGTCCCAGGTCTCGAAGAGAGACGTGGGATCGGCACCGAACCTTCGAACGATCCCACGTCTCAGAATCGAGACGCGGGGCACCTGCTTTACCGGCGTAATACAAAGG
>CAXTBQ010000057.1:0-1140 GCA_964242065.1 uncultured Terriglobus sp.
GAGCGCATTGGCCGTCTTTTAAAAATGCACGCGAACAAGCGCGAAGAGATCAACGAGATCCTTGCCGGCGATATTTGTGCGGCCGTCGGTCTGAAGAACCTAGTGACGGGCGACACGATCTGCTCGGACCGTTCGCCAGTGGTGCTGGAGTCGATCGACTTCCCGGAGCCGGTGATTGAGGTTGCGGTGGAGCCGAAGACCAAGGCCGATCAGGAGAAGATGGGCATGGCGCTGGCCAAACTTGCGCAGGAAGATCCGACTTTCCGTGTGCGCACGGACCAGACGAACGGCCAAACCATCATCTCCGGCATGGGCGAACTGCACCTTGAAATCATTGTCGACCGCATGATGCGCGAGCACAAGGTGGAGGCGAACGTCGGTAAGCCGCAGGTGAATTACCGCGAGACGATCCGTACCAAAGCTGAAGCGGAAGGCAAGTACATCCGCCAGACCGGAGGTTCGGGTAACTACGGCCACGCCAAGATTCGCATCGAGCCCAACGAGCCCGGCAAGGGTTACGAGTTCTCGAACGATACCAAGGGTGGCACGATCCCCAAGGAGTACATCAAGCCGATCGACCAGGGCATTCAGGAAGCCATGGCCGGTGGCGTGCTCGCAGGCTACGAGATGGTGGACGTCAAGGTCAGCCTGTACGACGGCAGCTACCATGACGTGGACTCGAACGAAATGGCCTTCAAGATCGCCGGTTCCATGGCGTTCAAAGAAGCCGCTCGCAAGGCCAAGCCGGTGTTGTTGGAGCCGGTGATGGCCGTCGAAGTCACGGTGCCCGAGGATTACATGGGCACGGTGATCGGTGACCTGAACTCGCGGCGTGGACGCATCGAGGGCATGGAAATGGTGGGCGGCGTGCAGGCCATCAAGGCCACGGTGCCGCTCAGCACCATGTTCGGCTACGCCACCAACCTGCGCGGCAGCACGCAGGGTCGCGGTAACTTCTCCATGGAGTTCAAGCAGTACGAAGAGACTCCGCGTAACGTCAGCGAGGAAATCATCGCCAAGACGCAGGGCAAGGAGAAGTAATGATCTCTCACGATGTTGAAAGGAAGGGGGGGGCCGGCGCCGCGCCCCGGTTTGCTACACAAGGTTGCGACGAAGGACCAGGCGGGCCCCCACAACCCC
>CAXTBQ010000057.1:1151-10856 GCA_964242065.1 uncultured Terriglobus sp.
GGTGCCCCCCACTTGTTACACCCTTTGCGTCTCGAACTCTCTTGCTTCTTCGGCGGAACACGCAAAGATTGCGCATGACTTTTGCTCAGCGCCATTTCACATTAGATGATTTTGGCTGCAAGGCAAGCGCCAACGGCGCGTTACATAACAGCCTAGGCCGAAGGCTAGGAGCAGAATACCTGACAGTGAATGAGGGCTGAAAGCCCGATGCACAAGGCGGCCCCTATGCGTCGGGCCTTCAGCCCTTTCGTTTCATCAAACGTGCAGCCTAGGCCTACGGCCTAGGCTGGTATGTCACGCGCCCTTGGCGCTGTAGGCATAGCGCTTCCCGTATACTGAGCGCGCTCTCCTTTACAACTCAACGCATGAGGTTGGACCCGATGTTTGCTTTCTTCGCACGCCGTGTTGCTGCTGTCGCTGCGCTCACCTGCTGCTCGTTGTCGGCCATGGCGGCGACGGAAATGCTCATCGGCGACGCCAAGTCGCAGCCGGAGAGCATGGCGGTCGGTCCCGGTGGCGTGCTCTACGTGGGCAGCGCCAGCTCGCCGTTCGTCTACCGTGTGCAGCCCGGCGCAACCACGGCGGAGAAGTTCATTGATGTGTCGTCGGAACCGGCAGGCACCTTCTTTCTCGGCGTGCTCACCGAGCCGGCCACCAACACCCTGTGGACATGCCAGCTGACGCCCGTCCCCGACGCGAAACCCGCCCGGCGGCAGACTGCCCTCCGCGCCTTTGACCTGAAGACCGGCGCGCCCAAGCTGCGCTGGAACCTGCCCGGCGATAACACCACCTGCAACGACATGGTGGTGGGGCCGGACAAGGCTCTCTACATCAGCGACACCGGTCCGGGACGCATCTACCGTCTGGCGCCTGGTGCGCAAACGGCGGAACTCTTCTCAGACCATCGCCTGCTCAGCGGCATCGACGGTCTCACCTTCCTGGATGGCGTGCTGTACGTCAACAGCGTCGTCTTCAACAAGCTCTACCGCATCCCGGTTACGGCAGGGAAGGCAGGCGCGCCGGAAGACATCTGGATGGACGCGCCGGTCAAAGGCCTGGACGGCATGCGTGCCGCGAACGGCAAGCTGTTCGTCGCGGAAAACGGGAGCGGCAAGATCACGTCGCTGGAAGTAAACGGCGACCGCGCCCACGTCACCGTGCTAAAGGACGGCCTGAAGACTCCCACGGGCGTCGAACCCACAGGCGACACGCTTTGGTTTACGGAGCGTGGCACGGGCAAGGTCATGTCCATGCCGCTGCCAAAGTAAGACCCGCGAATGCGAACAGATTTACTTAGGGGTTCTGCAATGACGAAGAAGGCTCTCAACCAATCGGGTACTACGGGCAGATTGGCTAATACGCCTGGAAAGAAGGGAACGTCCGCGAAAGATCAGGTTTCAGAAAAGAAGAAGCGCTCTGCTGACGCGAGCTCTGGGTCTCCTGCATTTCCTTACACCACAGAACCTCAAGCTTTGAAGAGACTGCTTGTCGAAATACCCAGGAGGCCGAAGCCGCCGAAGATGAACTTGGAGACGCTGAAAGGTTGGAAAGTTTCAAGCAGTAACGGTGCAAGCACGGTACTGCGCGTAATGAAGCAGATTGGGCTTCTACAGGATTCACTCGTTCCAACGGATCAGTATGCCGCGTTTATGCTTCCGGCGACGGGTTCAGCAGCTCTTGGCCATCTACTCCGGCAAGCGTACCGAGTACTCTTTGAAAATTCACTCGCTCCTCAAACTGCGCCCTCCGACGAGTTGAAGACGCTATTCAACGTGCATTCCGGTGGCGGTGAAGACGCGATGCGGTTGCAGATTCAGACGTTTAAGATCCTTGCGGATTTTGCATCTTTCACGGGCGAGAAAACCTCCCAGGCTGCGGCCCCAAATATGGATGGTGCGCAGATCGGAACTGAAACGAATGGCTCTAACCTGCCGCCCATACAGGTTGACTTGCACATTCACCTTCCAGAAAACAAGTCAACACGAGATTACGAAGCCATTATCCCAAGACATAGCAAGATACATCTATGGACGAGATGTCAGCCGATCTTAGCGCTCCAGCGGAAGCTGTGGGTGGCACCGCAGCATTGGCGAACGCTCTGAAACCGACAGCATCGCTATCTTCCGTCACCGCAGGAGCGGTTATTGGAGCAATGCAAGAATTTCGATGCCTGCTTGCGCTATCTAAACACCCGTCGAAGTGCTGGCGCTGTGATAAACATCGAGTCTGAAGCTGACGTGCAGGACGTCCTTTACCTCCTCCTAAGGCCGTGGGTAGCAGACCTCACATGTGAGTCTCCCGCAGATAAGACGGCCAATAGATTCGTGATAAAAGATTTTGCATCCGCTTCAGGTCGATTTGTAATCGACGCCAAGTTTATTAGAGACAAAGAACACGGCAGAAACATATCAAAGGAGCTTCACGACGATATCGAGATGTATCGGACCCATCCTCGCTGCGACAGCTTAATCTTCTTCATCTATGATCCCGAGTTGTTCATTCCTGACCAACGTGCGCTCCGAGTTGCGGTAGAGACCGTCCGAGTTTATGGTGAGAGCGTTACGAAAAGACTGCAATGCCACTTGGTTGTGAAATGAGCTAGTCGACCATCCGTCGTCCGAAACATCGCATTAGGCTCATCGTCCACCATGGCGAATACTGCTGGTTTCCTCGGTAACTAAGCATCAAAAATGAGCGAGGGCAAGTTGACGCTCACGCTGAATTAGCGGTCTCTACCACTCCTTGGCGGCGGAGTCCGGTGTCAGTTCCTCACTAGCGGGCGGAGCTTTCCAGCGTAGGACCGGCTTTCGTGCTGCTGCAGTCTCGTCCAGGCGGCGGATGCGGGTGCTGTGCGGTGCGGTCTTCACCAGTTCCGGGTTCTCGGCGGCTTCGCGGGCGATCTGCTGCAGGGCGTCGATGAGCAGATCGAGTTCCTCGCGCGACTCGCTTTCTGTGGGCTCGATCATCATGGCGCCGCTCACGATGAGCGGAAAGCTGGTGGTGTAGGCGTGGAAACCGTAGTCGATCAGGCGCTTACCCATGTCGCCCGTCTTGACGCCGTTCTTTGCCTGTAGTTTGTCGCTGAACACCACCTCGTGCATGGACGCGGTCTTGTACGGCAGGTCGAAGTGGCCGTCCAGCTTGGCGCGGATGTAGTTGGCGTTGAGCACGGCGTCTTCGGTGGTCTGGCGCAGGCCGTCCGGACCGTTGGCCAGGATGTACGCCAGCGCACGGACGAACATGCCGAAGTTACCGTAGAACATGCGCACGCGGCCGACAGACTGAGGACGGTCGAAGTTGAAGCCGAGCGTTGCATCTGCCTTCTGCGTGACCACGGGCGTGGGCAGAAACGGCTCCAGGATGGACTTGCAGGCCACAGGTCCAGAGCCTGGGCCGCCACCGCCGTGCGGGGTGGAAAAGGTTTTGTGCAGGTTCAGGTGCATCACGTCCACGCCGAAATCACCGGGGCGCGTCTTGCCAACCAGTGCGTTCATGTTGGCACCATCCATGTAGAGCAGCGCGCCTTTAGCGTGCAGGATGTCGGCGATCTCGCGAATTTGCGACTCGAACACGCCGATGGTGGATGGGTTCGTGAGCATCAGCGCGGCAGTGTCCTCATCCACCGCGCGGCGCAACTCGTCGAGGTCGATGGCACCTTCGGCGTTGGACTTCAAGTTCTGCACCTGATAGCCGACCACGGCTGCGGTCGCCGGGTTGGTGCCGTGCGCGGAGTCGGGCACCAGCACCTTGCGGCGGCCATTGCCCTTGCTCTCGTGGTACGCGCGAATCATCAGTACGCCGGTGAACTCGCCGTGTGCACCGGCTGCGGGCTGCAGCGTGATCGCGTCCATGCCGGTGATTTCCAGCAGGCAGTCCTGCAGTTGCCTCATGATGCCGAGTGCGCCCTGCGAGAGGGATTCCGGCTGGTACGGATGCGCTTCTGCAATGCCTTCCAGGCGCGAGACGGCCTCGTTCACCCGGCCGTTGTACTTCATGGTGCAACTGCCCAGCGGGAACATGCCCAGGTCGATGGCGTAGTTCCAGGTAGAGAGCCGCGTGAAGTGGCGAACGATTTCGATCTCGCTCAGTTCCGGCATCGCGCCCAGGTTGGTGCGAAGGCTTTCGCCCAGCAGGGCGGCGGCGTTCACGGCGGGCACGTCGAGCGCGTCCATGCGATACGCCTTTTTACCGGGCGAGCTCTTCTCGAAAATCAGGCCTTCGTTCTGGCTGGTGTGCGTGGTCGCCTTGCGCGGCGTGCCAACAAAGGGCTTCAAGGCTTCCGCAGGCACGGCGGTCTCGGCAACAGGAGCGTCCAAAGTCGATAGCGGTGTCATGGGATTAGGCCTCCTGCAGTGTGCGCGACTCCGGCAGCACAACGGCTTCGCAGGTCACGGGAAAGTTGACGGAGTTGGCGATAAAGCACTTCTCGTGCGCGGCGTGGTGCAGAGCTTCGGCTGCGTGCAGGTCGGTGCCGTCCGTGACCATGACGCGCGGCCGCAACACGACGCCCGTAAAGCGGCCAGCGCCGTCAGCGTCCAGTTCCATGGTGCCGGACGCGTCATCGCTGTACTCCAGCACGGTCACGCCTGCGTCCGCGCACAGGTGCAGGTATGAGAGCAGATGGCAGCTGCTGAGAGCGCTGAGCAGCATTTCCTCTGGGTTCCACTTGGAGCGGTCGCCACGAAAGGTGGCGTCTGCCGAGCCAGTCAGGTCCTGCTTGCCGTTCGCGGAAAGCGTGTACGAGCGATCGTAGTCGCGATAGCCCGAGGTGCCGGTGCCGCGGTTGCCGGTCCAGCGCAGGGTAGCTGCGTAATGGTGATCCTTGCCGATCATGCCTGTCTCCTCAGAACTCCGTCACTTCGCCGTCGGCCGAGGTAAAGTTGCCAACCTCGGGTGTATCCAGCTCTTCCGCGCGCAGGCTCAGCGCGAAGACGATGCCGTTCTCAAACTCCACCGTGAGCGAACGGCCCTCATCGAGCTCCGTCCGCGTCACCAGTTCGCCGATCGCGGAACACAGCGCGTCGCGGTAATTGGGCTGGCCGTAACCGACCGAGATGCCGTCCGCGTCGGCTGCATCCGGCCATACGTAGAGGGTTAGCAAAGCCTCGTCAAACCGAAGCTGCAGGAACTCCTGTACAAACTCAACCGCGGAAAGCCGCTCGCCTTGCAGACTGCTGAAACTCATGGGTTCCTTTCTCAGCGGGCCGCGAGCACTGGTTCTCTTGCAGACGGAATACCTTCTAGACCGGCAACCTTCGTGCTGTATTCGCGCGATGGTTCCGGTGGAGTGAGCGATGACAGTGCTGCTACGACCGCGTCCATCTCTGCGCGGGTGGACAGCTCAGTGCAGCACCAAAGCGACGCGCTCTCACCAAGTTCCGGGTACCACTGTGTAAGCGACAAACCGCCGATGATCTTTTTCTCTAGCAACGCGGTGTTCATCGCATTTGCCGACTGGCCGGTGGTCAGAACAAACTCATTGAAGCGGGGGGCGCCCGCAAATAGCAGGCTGGAGCCCGGAACCGCGGCCAGCGACTCCGACAGAAATTGCGCCTTGGCCAGGTTGTGTTCCGCCAGGTCACGCAGGCCCTTGCCATACACCGTCATGAAGATGGTGACCATGAGCGCCACCAAAGACTGATTGGTGCAGATGTTGCTTGTCGCCTTTTCGCGGCGGATGTGCTGCTCACGGGTGGAGAGCGTCAGGACAAAGCCGCGCCGACCTTCGGTGTCTACCGTTTGCCCGCACAGGCGGCCGGGCATCTGCCGCAGTAACTTCTCCTTGGCCGCAATCACGCCGCAGTAGGGGCCACCGTAACCCACGGCGACACCAAAGCTCTGCGCTTCCAGCGAGACGATGTCCGCCTCTACCGGCGGCTTCACGATGCCGAGCGAGACAGCCTCTGCGATCGAAACGATGAGCAGCGCACCCTTGGCATGGGCGATGGAGGCAACCGCCGCAACATCCTCAATGGTGCCGAAGAAGTTGGGCGACTGGATCAGCACGCAAGCGGTGTCGCTGGTGATTGCTGCGTCAAGCGCTGCCAGGTCCACCCGGCCGTTCTGGCCAAAGCCCACTTCCGTGGTCGGGATGCCCTGGTGCTGCGCGTAAGTGGCCAGCACCTCGCGGTACTCAGGGTGCACGGTGCGCGCGATCACAGCGCCATTGCGCCCGGTCACGCGCACGGCCATCATTACCGCCTCCGCCGCGCCGGTCGAGCCGTCGTACATGCTGGCGTTGGCGATGTCCATGCCGGTCAACTCGCAGATCATCGACTGGAATTCAAACAGCGCCTGCAGCGTGCCCTGTGCGATTTCCGGCTGGTAGGGTGTGTAGCTGGTCAGAAACTCGCCTCGCTGCGAGAGCGAATCGATGAGAACCGGACGGTAGTGCCGGTACGCGCCCGCACCCAGAAAGCTGCTGTAGCCCGTGGCGTTGTGCCCGGCAAAGGCCTTGAACGCCTCCACCACTTCATGCTCGCTGTGCTGGCGCGGCACGTGGAGGTCGCCGGAGACGCGGTACTCGGCGGGCACCGTGGAGAACAGATCATCAATCGACTCCGCGGCAATTTCCTGCAGCATGGCTGCGCGTTCCGCGGGTGATTTCGGTAGGTATCGCATGTCTAGTCCTTCCGATGCGTGGGGAGCGCACGTGGTCGCGGCAGAGGCGTCACATCCACGCCGCTGCCGCGCTCTTTGCGTAGGAGCAAAGTTACTTGCCTACCTCTTCGTTGACGTACGCTTCGTAGGCCGCGGCATCCAGCAGACTGTCGAGTTCTGACGTGTTGCTCAGCGTCAGTTTGCATAGCCAGGTGGTGTTCGCCTCGGCATTGATGGTCTCCGGAGCGGAGGTCAGCGTCTCATTGACTTCCGTCACGGTGCCGGACGCGGGCGCGTACACGTCGCTCACCGCTTTCACGCTCTCCACGGACCCCAGCGACGACTTCTGGCTCAGCTCCTGGTCCACCTTCGGCAGGTCGACAAACACAATGTCGCCAAGCAGGTGCTGCGCGTAGTCTGTAATGCCAACGGTCGCATTTGCGCCGTCTGCCTCAATCCACTCATGCTCTTTGGTGTAGCGATAGCCCGCCGGGTAGCTCATGCATTCGATTCTAAAGGCTCGCAGCAGGCAGAGTCAGGAAGCTGCGCTCTTTGCCATCGGCTGTTTCTGCTGTCCACCAGAAACGGCGGAACCCCCGTCCTTTCTGCGGTAAAGGATGTACCGCCCGACTGCCGCTACCGGATGCCAGTTCTGCCGCAGGTTTTGTTCGAAAAGGAGGCCTGTCACATAGGGAATTCGCTTCTGCCGGTACTGGAATTGCGGTCCAATGGGCTGATCGTACAGTGGTTCCCTGAGCTGGATCGGTTCATCCGCCGGTATTAGAGCCCACTTCTGCTGGTTCAGCTCTTCCGCTTCGTGCAACTCCGCTTGCCGGTCGATCACCGCGACCTGGAAGTAATAGAACGTTGGTGCGAGCAGGCCGGCATCGGCAAGACCTTCCTGAACGGCTCGGCTGGTAGTGATAGGGGTGACCATGCGTTCACCACCTGTCAGTGCCAGTAATCTGACAAGGTCAAGCGTCTCCTCCGGTGCGGACGACAGCATGAGCTTTGCCCAACCCATCGAGGTATGGTGTGCCAGGGCAGTGGCTGCCTGGTCAACGCCTCTCGTCTTTCTCATGGCCGAGACAAGGTTGACTTTCAGGGGGAATAGGCTACCCCGTCCGGTGTACAGCGCGGTGAATAAAAAGGTGAGAGTCGCAACAGCACCCCAGGCAAGCTGCCGGCTGCGGCGAACTGAGGATACCGCCACAAACGAGAGCAGGTAGAAGCACATGCCGTTCAGAAGAACGTGGTCTGGGTCGCACCTACCTAGAGCTACGGGCAGCAGAGCAAGAGAAGCTACGTACAGCGCGCACAGCAGGGGAGCGCTCTGCGACCGTGAACGAAACTGCCCTGCCATAAGCCAAGGAACAAGCCCACAGACGGCAAATAGAAAGACCAGCATGTAAGGCAGGGGTTCCACAACCAGGTTGTAGACACCGCGAGAAAACATGCCCAGCATGCGCAGGTAGCCGCCTCCCGCGAGACGAAAGAACAGCAGTGCGGCAGGCAGCGGCACAAGAGCAATAATCCACACTTGCGAGGACCGTTCGAGCAAAGCTCGATACCCTGCGAAGGCCAGCGTGCCAGCCAGGAAAGCAAACCCCATCTCTGGCGAAGTGGCCAGGCACAACATTTGGCACAGAGCAACAGAGATGGCGATAGACCACGTCTGCTGTCTGCGGAGTGCGAATGCCAGGCAGGCAAAAGGAATCAGGAATCGATCCAGCGTGTAGTTCAGACCAAAGTCGAGTTGGATCGTCAACAGCGATAGTCCGGTGAAGGCAAGGATCTTCCATCGCCTGGTCATCCGCAAGGCATTCACCACATAGGCCAGCAGCAGAAGGCCAAGTACGTGAAAGCAACTGAGCGAAACCACATAGGCAGAGCGCAAGGACAGGTGCAGCGGCAGCAGCAACTTTTGAACAAGCAAAGGAGCGTAGAACAGCAGTGGACCATAAGGAAATTCAATTTGGTCGTATAGCCTACGGCCGAAAACCGTGTGCTGACTGAGACGGTTGACAAAGTAATCCAAGTCGTCGCGATACATCAATCGCGACCGCAACAACATGACACCGACAGCAGCAAGTAAACCGCAAACGATCAAAATGACCGTTGCGATCAGTACTCCTGGCAAAGGCCGGAAATCGCCCTCATTCTTTTCCACGGACCCATCGCTGGAACCGCCGCGAACATAGAAGTAAAGCAGGCTCACCAGACTGGCCGCGGCAACGGCGAGGGCTGCAACCTTGTTATTGAAGGCCGCAACGTTCGCTGCGGAAATGCCCTGAATCGGTTTGGGAGGGAGTAGGAAAGGGAGAACAAACACGCCAAAGCAGGCGAACAGTGCCAAGGCTGCAAGTTGCAGCTGGCGTTTTGTCAAGGATTGCATGTGGCACCAGTATAAGTGTTCGGGTACGGCTCAGCTGCCTACACCGTCGGCTCGGCTGCTCCGCAAACGCCTGCCACCCTCACCTATGGCAAGGTGCTTCCGACTAGTCCGGGACGCCAGGTAGAGCCCCAAGCAGCGGGCTTCGGCCCCATGCTCAGTCTCAGGTGGGAACCTGCCTGCATCTGCTCCCACGTAACTACGGGTTTATCGAGCGGAGTGCCATTGAGCATGGCGGACTGAATATAGACATTCGAGCTCGAGTTGCCTACTGCTTCCACTGTGAAGGTCTTGCCATTCGCCAGCCGCAGGCTCATGCGAGAAAAGAGCGGGCTGCCAATCATGTAGTCTCCGCTGGCCGGGTTCACCGGGTACATGCCCAGTGCGGTGAACAGGTACCACGCGCTCATCTGGCCGCAGTCGTCGTCGCCGTCCAGACCGGCGGGTTCGCTGCCGTACTCGGCTGCGGCAATCTCGCGCACCTTCTTCTGCGTTTTCCAGGGTTGGCCGGTGAAGTCGTACAGGTAGCCGTAATGGTGGCTGGGCTCGTTCTTGTGGACGTTGTGGCCTCCACTGAAGTGCTGATCCAGCTTTGCGCTCGCTGCTTCCGCACCGCCCAGCAACTGCATGACGCCCGCAATGTCATGCAAGGGCGCCCACGTGTACACCCACGCATCCCCTTCGGTCCAGCCGGAGACGGAGCGGTTCTGGTT